>JAGWWW010000062.1 GCA_018970205.1 Actinomycetales bacterium | reverse complement strand
CACTCGTCGCCGACGAGCACGTTCCGCCCACACGCGCCCGCACACGAATGGTCTTGCGCAACCTCGCCGATCCCAGCCTGCTGCCGCCGGTGACTCCGCCAAGCGAACAACCGAAGATGGTCTACATCGGCGACGTGCGCACATCCCGCGGTCTGAAGTCGATGCTCGCGGCATTGGAGCAGGCACCGTCGTGGACCCTCGACGTCGTGGGCCGCGTGGACCCCGCGGACCAGCCGTGGCTGAGTCATTGGCGGGCCACCTCCCCGGCGGCTGTGCGGCTCACCCTGCACGGTCAACTTCCGCCGGCGCTGGCTTGGCAGCACGCGCAAACTGCGTGGGTCGGTTTGGTGCTGCTCCAACCGACACCAGCGTTCCTCGCCGCGATGCCCAGCAAGGTCTACGAATACCAAGCCTGCGGCCTCGCGGTCGTCACCACAAACCTGCCGCGCCAGCAAGCCTGGCTCGACTCTGGTGGCGTCGGCGTTTCTGTGGCCGCGGGCGATGACGCTGCCGTTGCGGCAGCCGTCGCGCATGCGCTGCACGGCATCGAGCGCGACCCGGCTTTGGTGCAAGGGGCACGCGAGCAAGCCGCGCAGCTGCGCAGCGACTCGCCCTATGCGCAGTTCGCCGCCGCGGTCAGCGGTCTATGCCGAACCTAAATTCGTAGTCCGCAGCAGCCGCACCTGACATTGCATACTCTGTGCAACTTTCAGGAACTCACGCAGCGCTGGGTCGCACAGCAACTCGCCCGATGCGCAGTTCGCCGCCGTTGTCAGCGGTCTACGCCGCGCCTGAATTCGTAATCCGCAGCAGCCACACCCAACACCGCACGCGGGCTCGGGAACTTTCCCGCCAATGACCACACGGCCACGATGGCAACGCCGTCCGCGGCGCACATCACGTCGCAACCCCTGGCCAACGCCCGCACGTCGCGGTTGCGCTTGACCTCTCGGCTCAGCCGCAGCCCGCTCAACTGGCGCAGGATTCCGCGCGCAGTCGCGCCGCCGACTTTCAGGAAACCCCGGCGGATGATGCGCGCACCCGCGCGCAAGAGTCGCGTGGGCAGCAGCAACTTGCGGCGCGCACCCGGTCGATGCTGCACAACCGCAGCCACGCGTTGCTGAGCACTCGCAGTCACGCGCGGCGGCGCTCCCCCATCCTGTGACTCCCCCGCCCCTGCGACGCCGGCAGCAGCGCCCGTTCCGGCATCCGCATGCACACGCGCACCAGCGAGCAACACCACGCCCTGGCACGCCTTCGCGAGTTCAGCATCGACCGTCACACACGACACCAGAGTCGTCGCCACATCCGCGGGCAGCGCCTCAATGCGAGCGAGCAACTCCACTTGGGAGGTTCCGCTCTGGCCGAGCACGACCACCAGTCGGCGCATCACACGGCCCCCGGTCCGGCGACATTCGATGCCAGCGTCGCGATGCGCGGCTGCAGTTGCCGGTCGCGTCTGTAAGCATCGGCGAACTCGCGGCAGGCCGCGCGCACAACCTCGTCTGCGGTGAGCGCCGCCTCCGCGGCCGCAAGCAGAGCCTGCGCGATCGCGCCGGCAGAGAGGTCTGCGGCCGGGAACCACAGGGGGTATCCGCGCAGCACACTTGATGCGGCGTTCGCCGGGTCGTGCGCGCTCACAATCGGCAGGCCGCTGGCGAGGTACTCGAACACCTTGCCGCTGGTGACAAATGCGCCGGTGCCGAGGATGAGCAGACACACATCGAACCCTGCATAGGCAGCAGCCACATCGACCTTCGCCAGCGGCCCGCGGACCTGAACTTGCGCACGCTGCCCGGCGTCAAGCAGGGCTTGAGTGGCCGCGTCCGCGGTGCCGTAGAAGCCGAGGTAGCCGTAGATGTCTGCATGCGCCTGCCCGAGCACGGGCGACTGCTCGCGTGCGCGCTCCCAGCCGGCGATGAACTCCGCGATGGGGACCTTCTTGGAGACAGTGCCGATGTAGCCGAACACCAACTCGCGCGCAGCGGCCGTGTCACCATCGTGTCGCGCCTTGCCAGACGCCCCCTGACCGCCAACATCACGCGGCTGCACTGACGCGGTAGGGGCCGCCGGCTCCGGCGTCACCGGAGTCGCAGATGCCGTGGCCTGCGCGAGATCGGGCATCGACGAAGCCTCAGCCGCCGGCTCATGCGATCCAGCGTGCGTCGTCGGCGCGAACTCCGGATCCCAGCCATTGGCGACCACATGCATCCGTTGCGCGGCCTGCGGGTACTCGCGGCGGTGCCACTCGGCGATCGGCTCGTTGACGAACCACACCTCGCGCGCGGCGGCGATCAGCCGGCGCTCCCACTGCGCAACCCGAGGCTCATCGGCGAACAGCCGCGCTCCGGTGAACACATCGAGTTGCCAGGCATCGCGGTAGTCCATGACATACGGCACCCCAGCCTGCTCGTGCAGCGCCCACGCGGCGGTGAACGCAACATGCGGGTTCGCGGTGGCCACAGTCAGGTTGACCGGCTTTCGCGCGTGGATCTCGCGCGACTTCTCCTCGATGACGGTCCGCCAAGGGCCGTAGGAGCGCTCCGGGAACACCGCCAACTCGCGCCGGTCTTGCCGCCGGCGCCACAGCCGCGGCGCGAACACGCGCAGCGCGGGCCAACGGCGCAAGTCCGTCTCCAACGCGGGCCAGTCGAAATCCACGCGGACGACCTCAATGCGCGGGTCGATGTGTGCCAGCAGCGAATCATCCGCTCCCGTGAAACGCTCGAACACCTCTGACTTCACAGTGAGGACGGTCACATCCCAGCCGGCGTCGGCGAAGGCGTTGGCGGTGGCGAGGGCGCGGTAGACGCCGCCGCTGCGGCAGGGCGGGTAGCCCCACGCGACATACAGGACATGCGGTCGCTGCACAGCCAGGTCCACGCCCTCGATGCTCGAAGCGGGTGCGGGGCAACGGCGCCGCCGTGACTCCGCAAGTGCGTAGCAGCATACCGGCGCGCCCGTATGCTTCTTGAGCAATGAAGGCTCCCCGCTGCAGCCGCTGTGCGGCGCCGCGCGTGGGGCGAGTCGCCGGCCTGCCGGCGCCGGATGGAAGGAGCGGGCCGTGGCGGTGCGCATCGTTGCGAGTGCGGATGTTGACGAGCGGGCGGTGATCGGCGACGGCTCGTCGGTCTGGCACCTCGCGCAGGTGCGCGAGGGCGCGGTGCTCGGCGTTAACGTCGTCGTCGGCCGTGGCGCGTATGTCGGCACCGGCGTCAGCGTGGGCGACAACTGCAAAATCCAGAACTATGCGCTGGTCTACGAGCCGGCGCTGTTGGAAGCCGGGGTGTTCATCGGCCCGGCGGTGGTGCTGACCAACGACCACTTCCCGCGCGCGGTGAACCCCGACGGGTCGCCGAAGTCCGCGCACGACTGGGAGCCGGTGGGTGTGACGGTGCGCGAAGGTGCGTCCATCGGGGCGCGCTCAGTGTGTGTGGCGCCGGTGACGATCGGCCGGTGGTCGCTGGTGGCGGCCGGCGCGGTGGTGACGAAGGATGTGCCGGATTACGCGATCGTGGCGGGGGTCCCTGCGCGTCGGGTGGGCTGGGTCGGTCCCGAGGGCGTGCCGCTGCAACCGGTTGTAGGCTCGCCGGGATTGTTCGCGTGCCCCAAATCGGGTGCGCGTTTTGAGCAGACCGGCGCGGATGCGCTGGCGGAGGTTTCTGAATGAGCGTGGATGTGGCGATGATCCCGGCGGCCAAGCCGGAGATCGGTGCGGATGAGCGGGCCGCGGTTGAGCGGGTGATGCTGTCGGGGATGTTGGCGCAGGGCCCGGAGGTGGCCGCGTTCGAGGCCGAGTTCTCCTCGGTGGTGGCCGGGCGGGAGTGCATCGCGGTCAACTCGGGCACCTCGGCGTTGCACATGGCGTTCATCGCCGGCGGCATCAAGCCCGGCGATGAGGTCATCGTGCCGTCGTTCACGTTCGCCGCGACCGCGAACTCCGTGGCGCTGGCCGGGGGCACCCCGGTGTTCGCCGACATCGAGGCTGACTATTTCTGCCTGGACCCGGCGTCGGTGGAGGCCTCCATCACCGCGCGCACCCGCGCGATCATGCCGGTGCACTTGTACGGGCACCCGGCTGCGATGCGTGAGTTGTCCGCGATCGCAGACAAGCACGGGTTGTTGTTGTTCGAGGACGCCGCCCAGGCGCACGCCGCGAGCCTGGACGGGATCCCGGTGGGCGCCTGGGGTGTGACGGGCTCGTTCTCCTTCTACCCGACGAAGAACATGACCTCCGGCGAGGGCGGGATGGTGTCCACCGGCGACGCGTCGGTTGCCCGGATGGTGCGCCTGCTGCGCAACCAGGGCATGGAGAAGCGCTACGAGAACGAGGTCGTGGGGTTCAACACCCGCATGACCGACATCCACGCCGCGATCGGCCGGGTGCAGTTGGGCAAGCTCGCCGGCTGGACCGCCAAGCGGCAGGCCAACGCGGAGTTCCTCAACGCGAACATCAGCGGGGTCATCACCCCCAAGGTCGCCCCCGGCGCGGTGCACGTGTGGCACCAGTACACGATCCGGGTGCCCGGGCACGACCGTGACGCGTTCGCCGCGGCGCTGGCCGAGCGCGGTGTCGGCTCGGGCGTGTACTACCCGATCCCGAATCACCGCCTGCCGTCCTACCAGCGCACCCTGGACCTGCCGACCACCGAGCAGGTAGCCAAGGAGTGCCTGTCGCTGCCGGTGTACCCGAGCCTGACTCAGGCCGACCTCGAGCGCATCGTGGCAGCGGTGAACGACACCGCCGCCGCGGGCGCGTGAGCCAGCCATGACCCTGCGCGCGGGCCTGATCGGCCTGGGCATGATGGGCCGGCACCACGGGCGTGTGCTGGGCTCTCTGGAGGGTGTTGAGCTGGTCGCGGTGGCAGACCCCGCCGGCGACCCCCACGGTGTGGCCGGCGGCCGGCCGGTGCTGGGCAGCGTCGCGGAGCTGATCGCCGCAGGCATCGACTACTGCATGGTCGCGGTGCCGACGGCGTTCCACGAGGACGT
>JAGWWW010000061.1 GCA_018970205.1 Actinomycetales bacterium | reverse complement strand
GCAGCTCTGCCACACGCCGAGATGGCGGACTACCTGCTCGACGCAGTGCGCGACTTCGAGCCCACGCGCGCGGGCGAGCACCCGCTTCATGATTTCCATACCCTTCATGCTGGAGCAGCCGGCCACTCGGGTGTGATCGTCGTGTCAGACCGCGGCAATCTGCGACGCAAGAACGCTGGGTGGGTTGACTTTGCTGGCCCGGTCGAGGTCGGTGACGAGGTGCCGTGGCCGAGACTTGCTGACTTTGACGAAGTCGAGCGCCTAGGTGGCATCGATGGGCCGTGGATGTAACCGACCTGCTTCGCGTCGGTGCCGCACCCAGTTTCTCGGTCCGTCCGTGAGCTTTCCCAGATTTCGGCGTGCGCAGTTGAGCGCCGGTGGCGTCGCCGAGCCGATGCGCCCACGACGATGCTCATCGGCGCACTAGCTGTCCGGAGATCAGTACCCGTCTACGCCCCTGACTGACGCTGAGCAGAGGGCTCACTTGCGCCGACAGGCTCCGGTTGCCCGGTTACGGAGAATCGGCCACGCACCCCATCGTGTGGCGCAGGTCACATCTCCGCACTAGGCTATGTGGCGTAGGTCACACGACCTAGGCCCAACCCACAGCGTAGGCGGGGTCGTACAGGCGCAGGTGCCGTCACATGGCGAGATGTGGCACACCGGGCGGCGGCCACCAACCGCATCCCGAGGCACCCGGTCACGAAGGCGGTGGTCAGATGCGGCAGCCCTTCTCAGCACTGCCCGCCGCCCAAGGCCTGTACGACCCCGCTCGGGAACACGACGCCTGCGGCGTCGCATTTGTGGCCACGCTGACCGGCCAGCCCAGTCACTCGATCATCGAGTCGGCGCTGCTGGCCTTGCGCAACCTCGACCACCGAGGCGCCGCGGGCTCCGACCCCGACTCCGGAGACGGCGCCGGCATCCTCACTCAGATCCCCGATGCGTTCCTGCGAGCGGAGTTCGCGCGCGTCGGCGTGGAATTGCCGCCGTCCGGGGCGTACGCAGTGGGACTGGCGTTCCTGCCCACCGACGCCGCCGCCGCTCGCCAATCCACCGGCCTCATAGGGCAGATCGCGGCCGAAGAAGGCTTGAGCGTTCTCGGGTGGCGCGATGTGCCGACCGACGCCACCGGAGTCGGTGCGGCCGCGGCGGCCACGATGCCCGCGTTCCGGATGCTCGCGGTGGCTGATGCGTCCATCGCCGGCGCGAGCGAAAGCGCCTCATCGAGTCCGGCTACCAGCGCAACCGCCACCACCGCAGCCGCAGCTGCTAGGGCCAACGCCACCGCCACTGCACCCGCTACTGCTTTCGCAGAGGCACCCACCGGCATCACCACCCGCGCCACCACTGCCGCAGAGGCACCCACCGGCATCACCGCCACCGGCCTGCAGCTAGACCGCAAGGCGTTCGCGCTGCGCAAGCGCGTTGAGCAGGTGACCCGCGGCACCGCACGCGCGACGTACTTCCCGTCGCTGTCCAGCCGCACCCTTGTCTACAAAGGCATGCTCACCACGCACCAACTCGGCACCTTCTTCACAGACTTAACCGATCCGCGGTTCACCTCAGCGCTGGCCCTGGTGCACTCGCGTTTCTCCACCAACACCTTCCCCTCGTGGCCGCTGGCGCACCCGTTCCGTTTCATCGCCCACAACGGCGAGATCAACACCGTGCAGGGCAACC
Organism: Actinomycetales bacterium; assembly: GCA_018970205.1. Taxonomy (GTDB): domain Bacteria; phylum Actinomycetota; class Actinomycetes; order S36-B12; family UBA5976; genus RFTO01. The sequence goes on along the minus strand of JAGWWW010000061.1, from coordinate 3,496 downwards.
GCAACTGGATGCGCGCGAGCGAGGCGACCCTGGCCACTGACGTGTTCGGCCCGGACCTTGCGCGGCTGTTCCCGGTCTGCAGCGAGGGCGCGAGCGACTCCGCGTCCTTCGACGAGGTGCTGGAGCTGCTGCACCTCACGGGGCGCTCCCTGCCGCACGCGGTCCTGATGATGGTCCCCGAGGCCTGGGAGCGCCATGCCTCGATGGACCCGGCGCGGCGCGCGTTCTACGCGTATCACTCCTCGTTCATGGAGCCTTGGGACGGCCCGGCCTGCGTCACCTTCACCGACGGCACGCTCATCGGCGCGGTGCTTGACCGCAACGGCCTGCGTCCGGGACGGTTCTGCGTCACTGACGACGGCCTCGTCGTGCTCGCGAGCGAGACCGGGGTGCTCGACCTCGACCCATCGAAGATCGTCCGCAAAGGCCGGCTACAACCCGGGCGAATGTTCCTCGTCGATACCGCGGCCGGGCGCATCATCGAGGACGACGAGGTGAAGGCTGAACTTGCCGCCGCCGCGCCGTATGAGCAGTGGCTGCGCGAGGGGCTGGTGCACCTAGACGACCTGCCCGAGCGCGAGCACATCGTCCATCCGCACGAGTCGGTCGCGCGCCGGCAGCAGGTCTTCGGCTACACCGGCGAAGAACTGCGCGCGGTCATCGCGCCGATGGCGCAATCCGGCGCGGAGGCCATCGGCTCCATGGGCGCGGACACCCCCATCGCAGTGCTCTCCGAGCGCCCGCGGCTGCTGTTCGACTACTTCCAGCAGCGGTTCGCGCAGGTCACCAACCCGCCGCTAGACGCCATCCGCGAGGAACTGGTCACCAGCCTTGACAGCACCATCGGCCCGGAGGGCAACCTGCTCGCCGCCGGCCCGGAGCACTGCCGGCAGGTGGTACTGCCGTACCCGGTCATCGACAATGACGAGCTCGCCAAGATCGTCCACATCAACGCTGACGGCAAGCACCCCGAGTTCGCCGCGGTGCGCATCAGCGGGCTTTACTCCGTCGTCGGCGGCGCCGACGCCCTGCGCGCGCGCATCGAGCGCGTCTGCCGCGAGGTCTCCGAGCATGTGGCCGAGGGCGTGCGGTTCATCGTGCTCTCCGACCGCGACAGCGACATCGACCGCGCGCCCATCCCGTCGCTGCTGCTGCTCTCCGCGGTTCACCACCTCCTCGTCCGCGAGCGCACCCGCACCCAGGTCAGCCTGCTCGTCGAGGCCGGCGACGTGCGCGAGGTGCACCACATCGCCCTGCTCATCGGCTACGGCGCCGCCGCAGTCAACCCGTATCTCGCGATGGAGACCGTGGAGGACCTCGTGCGCCAGGGCGAGGTGCCGGGCGTGGAGCCCGAGCAAGCCGTCCGCAATCTCGTGAAGGCGCTCGGCAAAGGGCTGCTGAAGGTGATGTCGAAGATGGGCATCTCCACCGTCGCGTCGTACCGCGGCGCGCAGGTGTTCGAGGCCGTCGGCCTCGCGCAGCACCTCGTCGACGAGTATTTCGGCGGCACCACCTCCCGCCTCGGCGGCATCGACCTCGAGGTCATCGCCGCGGAGGTGGCCGCGCGCCACGAGACCGCGTACCCCGTCTCCGGCGTCCCGCCCGCCCACCGCACCCTCGAGGTCGGCGGGGACTACCAGTGGCGCCGGGAGGGCGAGCCGCACCTGTTCAACCCCGAGACGGTCTTTCGTTTGCAGCATGCGACGCGCGCCAAGCGGTACGACATCTTCCGCGACTACACCGACGCCGTCGACGACCAAGCGGCCCGGCTGCTCACCCTGCGCGGGCTGTTCGCCCTGCAGGCCGAGGGCCGCACACCGGTGCCGATCGAGGAGGTCGAGCCCGTCGCCAGCATCCTGCGCCGGTTCTCCACCGGCGCGATGTCGTACGGCTCCATCTCCGCGGAGGCCCACGAGACCCTCGCCATCGCGATGAACCGCCTAGGCGCGAAGAGCAACACCGGCGAAGGCGGGGAGGACCCCGAGCGCAACATCCCGCTGCCCAACGGCGACTCCCGGCGCTCGGCCATCAAGCAGGTCGCGTCCGCGCGCTTCGGCGTGACCAGCGAATACCTCGTCAACGCCGACGACATCCAGATCAAGGTCGCGCAGGGCGCCAAGCCCGGCGAGGGCGGGCAACTGCCCGGTCACAAGGTGTACCCGTGGATCGCCAAGACCCGCTACTCCACCCCCGGTGTGGGCCTCATCTCCCCGCCGCCGCACCACGACATCTACTCCATCGAAGACCTCGCACAACTCATCTACGACCTGAAGTGCGCGAACGACCGCGCGCGCGTGCACGTGAAACTGGTCTCCGAGGTGGGCGTCGGCACCGTGGCGGCAGGAGTCGCGAAAGCCCATGCGGATGTGGTGCTGGTCTCCGGGCACGACGGCGGCACCGGCGCATCCCCGCTGACCTCGCTGCGGCATGCCGGCGTGCCGTGGGAGTTGGGTCTGGCGGAGACGCAGCAGACGCTGCGGCTGAACGGCCTGCGTGACCGCATCACCGTGCAGGTTGACGGGCAGCTCAAGACCGGCCGCGATGTGCTCATCGCCGCGCTGCTCGGCGCGGAGGAGTTCGGCTTCGCCACCGCCCCGCTGGTCGTCATGGGTTGCGTGATGATGCGCGTCTGCCACCTCGACACCTGCCCGGTCGGCATCGCCACCCAGAACCCGCAGCTGCGTGAGCGGTTCACAGGCGCCCCGGAGTTCGTGGAGTCCTTCTTCGAGTTCATCGCCGAGCAGGTGCGCGAGCTGCTCGCCGCGCTTGGTCTGCGCAGCCTCGAGGAGGCCATCGGCCGTGTGGACCTGCTCGATGTGCGCAACGCCGTCAACCACTGGAAGGCGGCCGGCCTGGACCTCGCCCCGCTGCTGCACGACGTGCAGTCAGACGCCCCGCGCGCCAAGACGCTCGCAGGCATCCACGAGGTGGCCGCGCCGCTGGACAAGCGACTCATCGAGTTGTGCGCACCTGCCATCGCCGCAGGTGAGCCGGTGCGCGCGCAACTGACTGTCTCCAACACCGACCGCGCCGTGGGCACGATGCTCGGCTCGCAGGTCACCCGCGCCCACGGCGGCGCGGGCCTGCCCGACGGCACCATCGACATCACCTTCACCGGCTCGGCCGGGCAGTCCTTCGGCGCGTTCCTGCCGGCGGGTGTCACCCTGAGACTGGAGGGCGACGCCAACGACTACGTCGCCAAGGGTCTTAGCGGCGGCCGCATCATCCTCAGGCCCGCGCAGTCCGCGGCGCACCTCGACGGACAGGTCATCGCCGGCAACGTCATCGCCTACGGCGCAACCGGCGGGGAGTTGTTCATCCGCGGCGTGGTGGGGGAGCGGTTCTGCGTGCGCAACTCCGGCGCAATCGCTGTCGTCGAAGGCACCGGTGACCACGCGTGCGAATACATGACCGGCGGTCGCGTGGTCATCCTCGGGCCCACCGGCCGCAACGTCGGCGCGGGGATGTCCGGCGGCATCGCGTATGCGCTCGACCT
>JAGWWW010000017.1 GCA_018970205.1 Actinomycetales bacterium | reverse complement strand
CTGCGCAGCAACTTCGTCAACGGCATCAAGCGGTTCCCCGTGAAGGTCACGCTCGCCTAGGAAGACAAGGCGGGTGTCGTCATAGGTGTAACTGCTGGCGGCCGGAACGCGTGGAACCGCGACGACCGCGCTGAAGGCACTGCGTGTCGACTGTCAGGCAGCCGCGTCGCGCGAGCTCGGCGGCTGTGGTGTGACCAGGAGCAGCGCAGTGCGTGCGGGCTCACCGACCTGAAGTCAACCCGCTCAGCCGATACGCGCGACGCGGGTGAGGAACGCCTCAACCAGCCAGTCCGCGCGCAAGATCGCCTCCGTGTCGAATGCCCGAGTCATCGCGAGCAGCGCCTGCGGGTCCTGTCCGTCTTGCAGCAACGCGGGGATGCCGTCGGTGTCGCACCACAGTTGCAGGCTCTGGCTGGTCACCTCGGGGTGGAACTGCACTCCCATGCTCCGGCCGATGACATACGCCTGCGAGGCGACTGACGACCTCGCGATCTCAGTCGCTCCCTCGGGCAATGTCCAGCGGTCGTAGTGCCACTGGAACCACGGCCCGTGCGACACCAGCGAGGTGTCGTCGCTGTGGACCACATGCCAGCCGATCTCGGCCTTCGGCCCCGGAGCGACTGACCCTCCAAGGGCGCGGGCCAGCGACTGGCCGCCGAAGCAGATTCCGAAGATCGGGATGTCTGCGGCATGCGCCGCGGCGAGCCAGCGCAACTCTGGCTGCAGCCAGGCGCCGATGGTCTCGTCATCCCACGCTCCCCACGGCGCGCCCATCGGAACCAGCACGTCGAACTGCGACGCGTCCGGGTGCTCGAACTCGACGTTAGGCGTGAGGTAGGACGACTCCGGCACCACCACGGCCTCGACGATCTCGAACCCACGCCGCGAGAAAGCGTCGGCGACAGGCCCCGGCGGGCTCACATGGTCGTGCTGCAGGAACAGGGCACGCATGGTGACTCCCCTCACATCGCACCGGCGCAAGCACGGGCTCGCAGAATCTCCCTGTGTCACGCCCAACGCCCTAGTATCGCGCCCGAGCCGCATGCCGCCCCGGCAGCACCCGATCGGAGCCTGTCATGAGCATTGACCTGTCAGCCTTCAAGCGCGAACTCGAGGCGCGCGACATAGACATCGTCCGCGTCCTTTATTGCGACGTGCTCGGCATCCCGCGCTCCAAGGACATGCTCGTCTCGCAGATGGAGCGCTCCATGGAGCACGGCCCGGCGTTCTGCCAGGGCGTGTGGTTCACGACCACCCGCGGAGGCGTGAACGACGGCAAGGGCTCCGCCAGCGACGGCTTGCCCGACCTCATCACCCGCGCCGACCTCGGCACCGCGCACGACGCCCCGTGGGAGCCCGGCATCTGCTACGTCATCGCCGACTCGTTCAACGCCGACGGCTCCGAGAGCGAGATCGCCCCGCGCTCGGTGCTGCGCCGGGTGGTAGCACAGTTCGCCGAGCTCGGGCTCACACCCATCATGGGCCCGGAGTTGGAGTTCTACCTCGCCAGCGCGGGCGAGGACGGCACCTGGAAGCGGGCCATCAACAAGACCGGCCGCGTCTACATGACCGGCGCCCTGGTCGACCCCGACGGCGTGTTCCTGGAGATGCTGCGCGCCCTCGACCGGCTCGGAATCGGCGTCTTCGCCGGCAACCACGAGTTCTCGCCCTCGCAGTATGAGATCAACATCTGGCACAGCGACGCGCTCGACGCGGCCGACCGCACGTTCCTGCTGAAGACCGGGGTCAAGGAGATGGCCGCGCAGGCCGGCATGCTCGCCACGTTCCTGGGCAAGCCGTGGAACGACGAGGGCGGCAGCGGCTACCACGTGCACTTCTCCGTGAACGACTCCTCCGGCGCCAACGTCATGGCTGACGGCGACGACCTCACCGACGTCGCGCGCCACATGATCGGCGGCCTGCTGAAGAACGCGGACGCCCTCAGTGCTTTCACCAACCCGACCGTCAACGCATTCAAGCGCCTCGGCCCGGACACCCTCGCGCCGTACCGCAAGAACTGGGGCTACGACAACCGCACCACGATGGTGCGCATCCCGCCCGAGCGCGGTGCTGGCGCCCGCCTGGAACTGCGTGTCGGGGACGGTGCTGCGAACCCGTACGTCATCGCCGCGGCTGTTCTGGCAGCGGCGCTGGACGGCGTGCGCAACAAGATCGAGCCGCCGCAGGCCTCGGAGAGCTGGTCCTACGCGGATGAGTCCTCGCCCACATTGCCCGAGACTTTCGCTGACGCCCTCGACGCGCTCGAGGCCAACGCCGCCATCAAGGACGTGCTCGGCCCGGTGTTCGTCGAGACCTTCCTGACGATGAAGCGCGACGAGATCGAGCGCTACTCCGCGGAAGTGTCCGACCCGAGCACCCGCGACGTCACCCAGTGGGAGCTCGACGAGTACCTGCTCGACTACTGACGCGAAACGCGCATGGGTCTGGCCGGGAACGTGCGCGGCCGTGTCGCGACGTTTCGTGAGCGCCGCGAGGCCGGCTGGCTGCTGCGCCGTTGTGCGGCGGTCGGGCACGTCGTCGCATGCGTGGAAGACCCTGGCCTGGCCGCGCGGTTGCAGGCCACCAGCAGCGCGGGCACGGCGCTGCTGCGGTGCCTTCGCTGCGGGGACTTTGTTGACCTCTCCGGGCCGTCGCGCGTCCATCACGTCGGCGCTGGCCAGACGCTGCCGCTGTCCGAGGTCCCGCTCATCGTGCGCGGGACGCATGGGCGACGCGTGGCGTTGCTGCGTGTGTTGGCGGCCGAGCGCTTCGCCCGCGGGCTGGTGCTCGCGTTCGCCGCAGCCGGCGCGTTCAGCCTGGGCAACCACGCCCCCGAGGTGCTCGCATGGCTACACCGCACATCGCAGACGTTGGCGAAGGTCTCAGTCGACCTCGGCATCGATGTCAGCGGCAAGAGCCTGCTGCACAGCATCGAGCGGCTGCTCTCGATGTCCAACGGCGCCTACAACGCAGTCGGCGCCGCTCTGCTCGCCTACGGCGTCGTGCAGATGCTCGAGGGTGTGGGCCTGTGGGGAGCGAAACGCTGGGGTGAGTACCTCGCCGCATCCGCGACCACCCTGTTCATCCCCCTCGAGGTCTATGAGATCAACTCCCACCCGACCACGCTCAAGTGGCTGGCGTTGTCCATCAACATCGTGGTTGTCGTCTACCTCGTCTTGCGCGGCCGGCTGTTCGGGGCGCGCGGCGGGCACGGGGGCTACCTAGTCGAGGTGCGCGACGCAACCCTGCTCGCGGACGAACTACGCGCCCTTGGCCGCGACCCGGCGGAGCATTCGTCTCACTGCATCGGCTGACACCAGTCGTCGATTCGTGCGCGCCGCCGCGCACGGCAACGCACGCAGACGCATCACGCGCGCAGCAGTGTCCCGCCGTTGAAGGTGACCCCGACCTCGCGGTAGTAGCCCGCGATGATCTCCTGCACCGGCAACACCGACGCCAATTCATCCCACTGCGAGTCTGCGAGGTGCAGTTGCGCATCGCCGACCCACGGTTGGCCGAGGTCAGCGTCGACCCCGCTCATAGTCACAACCTCGTTCAACGACCGCGGGGCGCCGCGCTCGATGGACGGCATGATCCGGTGGTGCAGCATCGGCAGCGCGTTGACGAAACCGTTGGTGTCGCTCGGCTCGCGCAGGGTCACCACGGCGCTCGCGAGCCGGTGGTCATAGGCCGCGAGCGACGCGCCGAACTTCGCCCCTGCTGCGACCCGCGGCGCCGCCTTGCCGTGGTTCATGGCACGGGTCACCGCGATCCGGCCGAGCTTCTTGGGGTAGCCCTGGAACCAGCCGCGCGCGATGGCGAAATCGGTGGTCACCCAGATGAGCGCGCAGCGGCTGTAGGTCTTTCCCTCGAACGAGCAGCGGACAACCGCGAACGTCTCGAGGTACTGCGAGCGGGTCGGGTCCAACAACTCCGCGCCGCCGTCGGAGCAGGACTGCCAGTCCGCCCAGATGAGCGCGACCGCGCCGGGGTCTTCCGGCGCGAGGTCGACGTCGTCCGGCAGCAGCGCGCGCACATTCGCGGGGTCGGTGCGGTACTCGACGGTCAACAAGGTGCCGGAGTAGTGCCATGGCATCGCCGGCACGAGTGCGGAGGAACCACTGGGGGTCAAGGGCGGGATGAAGCCGCGCAACTCGCTCATGTCGCGACGATACCGCGCGCGCCCGGCGTCCCTCGCGATAGTCGAATCAGCCCGGGCCAGCAAATCCCACAGTCGCTTTCCCGCGTGTTTCCTTGCATTTGCGCGGTTTCACGGCAACCTAGACACCCTTGCACCCAGGTGCACGACACGAATGGCGCGCGCGCCCGCGCCGCCACGACGGCCTATGTGGGAGGTAACCGTGTCGGACAACTCGCAATCAACCGCCAACACCTTGGGCAAGAACCGCCTCGGGGTGCTCGGCATCGTGTTCTTTGTCGTGGCCGCCGCCGCACCGCTGGTCGGCATGACCGGTGCCGTGCCGGTCGCGGTGGTGCTGGGCAACGGCATCGCCGTCCCCGGCACCTACCTGCTCGTGGGCATCACGCTCTTGCTGTTCAGTGTCGGCTATGCCGCGATGTCCTCGCATGTGACGAACACCGGCGCGTTCTTCGCCTACGTCGGCCGCGGCTTCGGCGTCATCCCGGGGGTGGCGTCGGCGTTCGTCTCGCTCTTCGCCTACATCACCATCCAACTCGCCATCTTCGGCTTCTTCGGCATCGTGTTGTCCGGGGAGTTCCCGAATGTCGGCTGGTCCCCGTACACCTGGGCGCTGCTCGCCTGGGCGGTGTCCTTCGCGCTCTCGTGGTTCAGCGTGGACGTCGGCGCGAAGTTCCTGGGCGTGCTGATGATCCTCGAGGTCGCTTCGCTTCTGGTCACCGCGCTTGCGGTCTTCTTCAAGGGCGGCGGCCCCGACGGCCTCGACCTCGCCGGCTCGTTCTCGCTCTCCAATGTCTTCTCCACCGCAACCGGCGCACCTGGCATCGCGCTCGCCTTCGCATTCGCCTCGTTCATCGGCTTTGAGGCCACCGCCATCTACGGCGAAGAGGCCCGCGACCCCAAGCGCGCAGTGCCGCGCGCGACTTACCTCGCCATCGGCGTCATCACCGCGCTCTTCGCGCTGGTGTCTTTCGCGATGGTCAGCGGGCTCGGATCGAAGGACATCATCGGCAACATCATGAAATCCACTGGAGACCTCGCCAACCCCGCCGGTGCGCTGTTCGCAGTGGCGAGCACCTTCGTAGGCTCCTGGCTGGCAACCCTGATGAAGTGGCTCGTGGTCTCCAGCCTCTTCGCCGGCATCCTCGCCTTCCAGAACTCCGGCGCCCGCTACTTCTTCGCACTCGGCCGCGCCGGGGTGCTGCCGCAATCCCTCAGCCGCACCAACCGCCATGGATCACCCGGCAACGGATCCATCGCGGTCGCGGCAATTGCCGGGCTGACCATCGTCATCTTCCGGGTGCAGGGCCTGGACGCGTACAAGACGATGTTCTCCTGGTTCAGCGCCGTCTCCGTTGTCGCCATCGTGTTCGTCGAGGTGCTCGTCTGCCTCGCGGTGATGCGCTACTTCTCAGGCAGGCCCGGAGCCTCGACCTGGGCCCGGCTCGTCGCGCCGCTGCTCGCAGTGGTCGGCCTCATCTACGGGGAGTACCTGCTGATGTCCCGCTTCGGGCTGCTGGCTGGCACCGCGCAGGCTGATGTCGACCCCACGAAGGTCACCTGGCACCTGAACACCACCGGCTGGGTGCTGGTGCTGTCCACGTTCCTGGTCTTCATCGCCGGCTGGGTGGTGGCCACGGTGAGCAAAGCGAGCCATAAGGACGCCGCCGTGAGCGACTCCGACGAGGTGTTCGTCTAGCCCAGCCCGCCCATCACGACCGCCGACGGCCGTCGGCGCGCCACCCGGAATGGCCCGAAGTGACCGGCCTGTGGGTGCGCCCGGCGGCCGTCGCGGCGCGTGGGCTACCGTTAGGTCGTCGTATACGCACGTGGCCCGGCGATTCAGTCGTCAGCCGCTGCCGGCACGAGCCACTTGGCTCAACGGGACCGAAAGGCCCCGCAGTTCTAACTGAAAGAGATATCGATGCAAGGCACTGTGAAATGGTTCAACGCCGAGAAGGGCTTCGGCTTCATCGCTCCTGATGGAGATGGCGCCGATGTCTTCGTTCACTACAGCGCGATCGACGCGCAGGGTTACAAGTCCCTGGCGGAGAACCAGCGGGTGGAGTTCGAGATCACCAATGGGCCGAAGGGCCCGCAGGCGGAGTCGGTTCGTCCGCTCTGACCGCACCACCCGCGCGCAGGGCATTGAGTCTCTGCAAGCACGTGGTTTCGTTGAGCCCCGGGTCGTTGACCCGGGGCTCAACGCTTTCTATCGCCCTGAACCCCGACCGGTAGTCCGCACCACCCGCGGCGCTCGGCCGCCCGCGACCTTGTGACCCGCATCACGCGCCGCCGACTACGCTGAGCGCGCATGACCCCCGAAATCGTCACCGCGCATGTCGTCGAGGTGCTGCAGGGGCTCATCTCCGCCGGGTCACTGCCCTTGGACCCCTCCGCGATCCCCGACCGGTTCGCCGTCGACCGCCCGAAGAGCCGCGACCACGGCGACTGGGCGACGAACATCGCGATGGTCATCGCCAAGCCGGCCGGCTTGAATCCCCGCGACTGTGCGAACTTGCTCGCCGAAGCCCTGCAAGAGCGCCCGGAGTTCTCGCGCGTCGAAGTGGCCGGTCCGGGCTTCATCAACATCACCGTGGACTCCGCAGCTGCCGGCGCCCTCGCCGCCGCCATCGTCCGCGCCGGCGCGCATTACGGCCGCAGCGATGCGATGGCCGGTCAGAGCGTCAACGTCGAGTTCATCAGCGCCAACCCGACCGGCCCGCTGCACCTCGGCCACACCCGCTGGGCGGTGGTCGGCGACGCGATCGCGCGCGTCCTGCACGCGGCCGGCGCCACGGTCGTGCGCGAGTTCTACATCAACGACCGTGGCGTGCAGATGGACAAGTTCGGAGCGTCGGTCCGGGCGCGCGCCCTCGGCGAGGCGCCGCCGGAAGACGGCTACCACGGTGACTACGTCGCCGAACTCGCGTCCGCCATCGTGGCTGAGCACCCCGCTGTCATGGACACCGAGGGCGAGCAGCAACACGAGGCCTTCCGTGAGCACGCGTATGCCCTGCAACTCTCCCTGCAACGCGCAACCCTCGAGCGCTTCCGAACCAACTTCGACGTCTGGTACTCCGAGCGCAGCCTGCACTCAAGCGGCGCGGTGGAGCGCGGCCTCGCCCGCCTTCGCGAGCACGGCCACGTCTTCGAGGCCGACGGGGCAACCTGGCTGCGCACCACCGACTTCGGTGACGACAAGGACCGCGTCCTCATCAAGGCCGACGGCGACTACACCTACTTCACCTCCGACACCGCGTATTACGTGGACAAGCGCGCGCGCGGATTTGACCGCTGCCTCTACCTCCTCGGCGCCGACCACCACGGCTACGTCAACCGCCTGCGCGCGGTCGCGGCCTGCGCCGGTGACGACCCCGAGTCGAGCATCGAGGTCCTCATCGGTCAGATGGTCAAGATGACCCGCGACGGCAAAGAGGTACGCCTCAGCAAGCGCGCCGGCGACCTCATCACCCTCGACGACCTCATCGAGGAAGTGGGTGTCGACGCCGCGCGGTACTCCCTCGTGCGGTACCCGGCCGACAGCCCGCTCACGGTCGACCTCGACCTCATCGTCAAGCAGAGCAGCGAGAACCCCGTGTTCTACGTGCAATATGCGCACGCCCGCATCTGCACGCTGCTGCGTGCGGCGTCGGCTGCCGGGCATGTGCCGGAACTCAGCGCCGACTGGTCCGCGGACGCGGTCGACTTCAGCCTGCTGGCCGACCCGCGCGAGTCCGAACTGCTCGCCGCCCTCGGAGAGTTCCCGCGCATCGTCGCCTTCGCCGCGCAGGTGCGCGAACCGCACCGCATCGCGCGGTACCTCGAGGACCTCGGAGGCCTCTACCACCGTTTCTACGACGCCTGCCGCGTGCTGCCGCCGGCCGGCGAGCCCATCAGCCCACTTGGGCTGGCTCGGCTGTGGCTGTGCGCGGCAACCCGCCAGGTCCTCGCGAACGGGCTGGACGTCCTCGGGGTCAGCGCCCCGGAGACCATGTAGGAGCAGCGGTCGATGTCCGCGCACCCCGCCGGTCCGCGCTCGGCGAACCCGCCTGCCGCCGCCGCACCGGTGCCGCCCGCGCACACTGCCCACGCCGAGAGCGTCTGGCCCGCAAACGCGCAGTGGGACGACCACGGGCTCACCATCGCAGGAGTGCGCGCAAGCGATCTGGTCCGCGAGCACGGCAGCCCGCTGTTCGTCATCGATGAGCAGGACGCGCGCGCCCGCGCCCGCGCCTACGCGACGGCCTACGCCGGCTGCGACGTCTTCTACGCAGCGAAGGCGTTCCTCAGCGTCGACTTCGCGCGCTGGATGCTCGCTGAGGGGTTGGGGATCGACGTGTGCACCCTCGGGGAGCTGCGCTGCGCGCTGGCAGCCGGTGCCAGCGGCGATCGGCTGCTCATGCACGGCAACAACAAGTCCGCCGAGGAACTCGCTGCCGCCGTCGAGGCGAACGTCCGGTTCATCGTGGTCGACTCGCTGCAGGAGTGCTCGCGCCTGGCCGAGCTCGCATCGCAGCGCGGTGTGATCGCTGAGGTGCTCGTGCGCGTCACGGTCGGAGTTGAGGCGCACACCCACGAGTTCATCGCCACCGCGCATGAGGACCAGAAGTTCGGCTTCTCCCTCGCCAGCGGCGCTGCGCGTGCCGCAGTCGACACAGTCGTTGCGAGTCCGCACCTGCGATTCGCCGGCCTGCACAGCCACATCGGCTCGCAGATCTTCGATGAACAGGGCTTCCTCGTGGCCGTCGCGCGGCTCATCGCGTTCTGCCGCGAACTAGGTGACGCAGGCATCTCGGTCGCGAACCTGAACCTCGGCGGCGGCGCCGGCATCTCCTATCTGCCCAGTGACGACCCGGTCAGCATCGCCGACCTCGCAACCCGGCTGCGCGGCGCGGTGTCGCAGGACTGCGCGGCCGCTGGCCTGCCTGCGCCACGCATCATCGTGGAGCCCGGCCGCTCGATCGCCGGCCCTGCCGGCATCACCCTTTACACCGTGGGGACCGTGAAGGACGTCGTCGTGGGGCACGACCTCGCGCGCACCTACGTCAGCGTCGACGGCGGGATGAGCGACAACATCCGCACCTCGCTCTACGACGCGGACTACACCGTCGCGCACGCGTCCCGCCGCGCGGCCGCAGGAGATGAGCAGCGGCTCGCGCGCATCGTCGGCCGGCACTGCGAGTCCGGCGACATCGTGGTGCGCGACGCGCATGTGCTCGCCGACATCTCACCGGGGGAGTTGCTCGCAGTCGCGGCCACCGGCGCGTACTGCCGCTCGATGTCCTCCAACTACAACCACACGCCGCGCCCGGCGGTCGTCGCGGTGCGAGCGGGCACGTCCACGGTCCTCATCCGCCGTGAGAGTCTGGACGACTTGTTAGCGCTCGATGAAGGGATGCTGCGATGAGCGAACCACAGGCCGGCCCCATCGGGGTGGCGGTTGTCGGTGCGGGAACCGTCGGCGCCCGCGTGGTGCAGCAGATCGCCGAGCACGCCGAAGACCTGCGGAGCCGGATCGGTCTGCCGGTGCAAGTCACCGGCGTAGCAGTCAGAGATGCCGGCCGCGACCGCCCTGAACTCGGCGATGTTCCCGTCACCACCGATGCCGTCGTGCTCGCAGCCGACCCGTCAGCCAGCATCGTCGTGGAACTGATGGGCGGCGTCGAGCAGGCGCACGCGGTCGTCACGGCGGCCCTGCGGCGCGGTGCCAGCGTGGTCACGGCCAACAAGGCGCTGCTGGCCGCGCACGGCGTCGAACTTCACCGTCTGGCTCGCGAGAACCATGCCGACCTCTACTACGAGGGCGCGGTCGCCGGCGCGATCCCGCTGCTGCGGCCGCTGCGCGAGTCCTTCGTCGGCGACCACATCACCAAGGTCCTCGGCATCGTCAACGGCACCACGAACTACATCCTCACGCAGATGACCGACGAGGGCTCGGACTACGCAGCCGCGTTGAAACAGGCGCAAGATCTCGGCTACGCCGAGGCCGACCCGACTGCAGACGTCAGCGGCCAGGACAGCGCCGCGAAAGCCGTCATCCTCGCGCGCCTGGCATTCCACACGGACATCGACGCGTCGCAGGTGAGCGTGGAGGGCATCGAGAGCGTGTCGGTTGCCGACATCGAGGCCGCGCGCGCGATGGGCTTCGTCATCAAACTCCTGGCCGTGGCGGAATTGGTGGACGGTGAGGGTGTGGTCGTGCGCGTGCACCCGGCACTGGTGCCGCAGAACCACCCGTTATCCAGCGTGCGCGGCCCGTTCAACGCCGTCTTCGTCTCCGCCTCCGCGGCCGGCGACGTCATGTTCTACGGCCGCGGCGCCGGCGGCGCGCCCACAGCCAGCGCCGTGGTCGGAGACATCGTGACCGCGGCCCGCAACCTCGCTGCCGGATCGCGCGGCTTCGCCGTCGAGCCGTATGCCGCACTTGCCACACTGCCCCTCGGGCGTGCCCGAACCCGCTACTACGTCAACCTGCATGTCGCCGACGAGCCGGGCGTGCTCGCCACCGTCGCGACCGCATTCGCCGCCCACGGAGTCTCCATCAGCGTGGTTCGCCAGGACGGCGCGGGCGACGAGGCCAGCCTCGTGGTGCGCACGCATGAAGCCACCGATGCCGCGCTGTCGGCCACTGTCGCATCGCTGCGCGAACTGCCCGCGGTCCGCAACGTCGTCGGCGTGATGCGCGTGGAGGGGCAGGCATGACGGCCCACCAGTGGCGCGGCGTCATCGAGGAGTACCGCGCACACCTGCCCGTGGACGCCACCACTCCTGTCATCTCACTGGGGGAGGGCGGCACCCCATTGGTCTACGCGTGCGCGGCCTCGGCTCGCCTCGAGTGTGATGTGTGGCTCAAGGTCGAGGCCGGCAACCCCACCGGCTCGTTCAAAGACCGCGGCATGACCGTGGCGGTGTCCAAAGCCGCTCAAGCCGGCATGCGTGCGCTCGTCTGCGCGTCAACGGGCAACACCAGTGCCAGCGCCGCGGCGTACGCCGCCAAAGGTGCGCTCACCAGCGCGGTCGTGATCCCGCAGGGCAAGGTCGCCGAGGGCAAACTTGCGCAAGCGGTCGCCCATGGCGCGAAGGTCCTGCAGGTGCCGGGCAACTTCGACGCCGCGCTGCGGTTGGTGCGCGAACTCGGCGAGAGGTACCCCATCGCCGTGGTCAACTCGGTGAACCCTGACCGCATCGAGGGTCAGAAGACCGCTGCGTTCGAGGTCGTCGACGCGCTCGGCTTCGCACCCGACATCCACGCGCTGCCCGTCGGCAACGCCGGCAACATCACCGCCTACTGGCGCGGATACCTCGAATATCAGCGCCTCGGCCGCGCCGACTCCCTGCCGCGCATGTTCGGCTTCCAGGCCGCCGGCGCCGCGCCGCTCGTGCTCGGCCACCCGGTTGCTGAGCCCGAGACCATCGCGACAGCCATCCGCATCGGCGACCCCGCCTCGGCGGAGGAGGCCCGTCGTGCCCGCGACGAGTCAGGCGGCCTCATCGAGGCCGTCACTGACGAGCAGATCCTCAGCGCGCACCGGTTCCTTTCCGCCACCGAGGGTGTCTTCGTCGAGCCGGCCTCCGCCGCCGGGCTCGCGGGCTTGTTCGCGCTGCACGACGCGGGCCGCTTGGGCGCTCGCCAGCGCATCGTCATCACCGTCACCGGCCATGGGCTGAAAGACGTGCAGTGGGCGCTGCGCGACGGGCTGCACGTCCACAGCGTCGCCGACGCTGATCAGGCGGCAGCAGCGCTGGAACTGCGATGAGCCGGTCCGCGGCGGTCACGGTCCGCGTACCAGCCACGAGCGCGAATCTCGGCGCCGGCTTTGACACGCTCGGCCTCGCACTGGAGTTGTACGACACCGTCACCGTCCGCATCGGCAGACGTGGCGGTGATGTGGCGAATGTCCGAGGCGAGGGCGCTGACACCCTGCCGCGGGACGGCTCACACCTCATCATCTCGACGCTGCGCCGCGGTTTAGCCGCCCGCGGCGTGGACGCGCCGGCGCTGCGGTTGTCCGCGCGCAACCGCATCCCGCAGGCGCGCGGCCTCGGCTCCAGCGCCGCGGCCGTCGTAGCCGCGCTGGCCGCTGAGCAGGTGCTCGCCGGCGCGCGCCGGCTTGACCGCGCGGCGCTCATCGACGCGGCAGCGCGTATCGAGGGTCATGCCGACAACGTTGCGGCGTGTGTGCTCGGGGGCCTCACCATCGCGTGGCACCAGAGTGACGCTGCGCGTGCGACCTCACTGCGTTGCGCGCGCGGCGTCGCTGCCATCGCCCTTGTGCCGCAGGCTCGCAGCGCAACCGCCCGCACGCGCAAACTCCTGCCTGCGGACGTGTCACACGCAGACGCCGCTTTCACTGCCGCGCACAGCGCTCTCACGGTCGCCGCGCTGACCCGCTCCCCGGAGTTGTTGCCCTCGGCGTTGGACGACCGCATCCACGAGCCGTACCGCCGCCGCGCGATGCGCCCCTCATGCGACCTCGTCGACCGGCTCCGCGACGCGGGCTTTGCCGCAGCGATCTCCGGCGGCGGCTCAAGCGTCATCGTGCTGCACAACGAAAAGTCGCACACCAGTATCCGCCGTGAGGTCGCGCGGCTCGCGGGGGATGCTTTTCACATGATTCCACTGGCGATCAGCACTAGTGGAGTAACTGCGACAGCGCACGCATAGGCGCAACCGAAAGCGGGCCGAACCCGGATGCGAGTGCAGCAGCGCTCCGGCGGTCAGCACCAGTGGGGTGACCGCAACAGCACATTGACGGCTGCAATCGAAGGCCGGCCGAACCCGCATGCGAGTGCAGCAGCACTCCGGCGCTGAGCACAGGTGGCGTGACCGCGAGAGCACACCGCTTGCCCCCGCCAGACGCCCGCACGACCATGTGCATGTGGGGCAGCAGGCTGGTCGTCACACCCTCGGGACGCGGGATTTGGTGCCCGTAGCCGTGAGCGCCCTCTTTCCACGGGTATCGCAGACAGCGCAAGTGCCCGTGTGCTAGCGTTGTGCAATCGCGACAGGCACGACCTGGCCTTGGCTGGTTCGGATGCACTCCGGATGTTCTGCGTGATCTCCTACCGGATTCCGCCCCACTCAATGGTCCTTGCCTGATTCGACGATGACTGTCGTCTGCCGAGCACGTTGCAGCCGCCATACCCCACGACTCATTTAGAGGCTGAGGGTCTGACCCGGCTCCTTCGGACATGGACGACACCCAACCCCGCCACACCAGCGCGGGCACAACACACTGAGGAAGAACGTGACCCAAACCCCCACCAAGGACGTCAGCGGCATGCTCCTGCCGGAGCTCAAGACCCTGGCATCCAGCCTCGGAGTCTCCGGGGCCACCGGAATGCGCAAAGCCGACCTCGTCGCAGCCATCAAGGCAGCGCAGGGCGCCTCTGCGCCGGCGCAGTCAGTCGAAGGCGGCGCCCGAACTCGCGAGCGCGGGCAGCGCGGCAACCGGCCGCAACAGGATCGCGCCGAGACCGCAGAGCAGCCGCAGGAGTCTGCGCAGCCGGAGGCCGGTCAGCGGGAGCAGCGCCAGGGTGAGCAGCGCCAGGGTGAGCAGCGCCAGGGTGAGCAGCGCCAGGGTGGTCAACGCGAGGGCGGTCAACGCGACCAGCGTGAAGGCCGCTTCGACCGCAACCGTGATCGTGGGCGCGACCGTGACCGTGATCGTGGGCGCGACCGTGATCGTGGGCGCGACCGTAACCGTGGGCGTGACCGCGACCGCGAGGACTTCGAGGTCGGCGAAGGCGACACCATCGCCGCCATCTCCGGCATCGTGGACATCCTGGAGAACTACGCATTCGTGCGCACCCGGGGCTACCTGCCCAGCCCTGACGACGCTTACGTCTCACTGTCGATGGTCAAGCGCTTCAGCCTTCGCAAGGGCGACGTCGTCACTGGCGCAGTGCGCCTCCCGCGAGACGGCGAGTTCCGGCAGAAGTTCAACCCGTTGGTCCGCATCGACACTGTCAACGGCGCCGCCGGCGACGCCCAGCCCCCGCGCGTGGACTTCTCCAAGCTGACCCCGCTGTACCCGCAGGAGCGCCTGCGCCTGGAGACGGAGCCGACGAACCTGGTGACGCGCGTCATCGACCTCGTCGCCCCGATCGGCAAGGGCCAGCGCGGCCTCATCGTCTCCCCGCCGAAGGCGGGAAAGACGATGGTGCTGCAGGCCATCGCGAACGCGATTACGACGAACAACCCGGAATGTCACCTCATGGTCGTGCTCGTCGACGAGCGCCCCGAGGAAGTCACCGACATGCAGCGCTCAGTCAAGGGTGAGGTCATCGCATCCACGTTCGACCGCCCCGCTGAGGACCACACGACCATCGCCGAGCTCGCCATCGAGCGCGCCAAGCGACTCGTGGAGATGGGGCACGACGTGGTGGTGCTGTTGGACTCGATGACTCGCCTCGGCCGCGCCTACAACCTCGCTGCGCCGGCCAGCGGCCGCATCCTCTCCGGTGGTGTGGACTCTGCGGCGCTGTACCCGCCGAAGAAGTTCTTCGGCGCCGCGCGCAACATCGAGGACGGCGGCTCGCTCACGATCCTCGCAACCGCGCTGGTGGAGACGGGCTCGCGCATGGACGAGGTCATCTTCGAGGAGTTCAAGGGCACCGGAAACATGGAGCTGAAGCTCGACCGGCGCCTCGCGGACAAGCGCATCTTCCCGGCAGTCGACATCGACGCCTCCGGCACCCGTAAGGAAGAGATCCTCATGGGCGCCGACGAGCTGCAGGTTGTCTGGAAACTGCGCCGGGTGCTGCACGCACTCGAGCAGCAGCAGGCGCTAGAACTCCTGCTGAGCAAGTTGCGTGAGACCAAGACGAACTACGAGTTCCTCATGCAGGTGCAGAAGACCACGCCGAGCGCCCCCGCCCCGCGCAGCGACGACGAGGACTACTGACGCCGCGGTCGGCTGCGCGCCGCCGGCGAGGACTGAAAGCGGCACCGGAGCAGTCAGTCATCCCGTTCGCGGCTCTCGGTCGCAAGGTAGCGCGGTCACTGCGACGCCGGAGCCCGTTTCGATTCGGCGTCCGCGGTCATAAATCAAGCGCGATTACATCGTCGCCCGAGGCATGTCTGACACCTCGACTCCCGGTCTGTGTTTCACCGTCGTCCATCTCCGCCCGCGCGGCTCGTGACACTGGCGAGCCACCTGTGGGACAGTGCGCGCCATGACTGAGACGCCTGAGTCCGCGCCCGCCCGCTGGCGGCTCCTTGTCGTGAACAACACCCGTTCCGCCCGCGCCCGCCACGGCGACCAGCGCGCAGTCATCCTCGACGGCCTGCGCGCAGGCGGCTGCGAACTGCGGTTCATCACCGCTGACAGCGCCCCCGGCGTCACGGCCGCGCTGAAGGACGCGATGGCCGAGCCGCATGACGCGGTCGTGAGCATCGGCGGCGACGGCACCCTCTACCTGTGCCTGCAGGCGGTGGCCGGAACCTCCACGCCCTTGGCCATCGTCCCGATGGGCACCGGCAACGACGTCGCGGCGTATTTCGGCTTGAACAAGGGCGAGCCGCATACGGTGGTCGCGAACATCATCGCGGCGCTGGAGAACCCGACCAAGCGCCACCAAGTCGACGTCGGCCGCGTCACGACCGGCGACGGCAACACCAACTGGTTCATGACCATCCTCGCTTGCGGCTTCGACACAGTCGTCAACGAGCGCGCGAACAAGATGAAGTTCCCCAAAGGCAATTCCCGCTACCTCGCATCCGTGCTGCGCGAACTTCCCGGGCTCGCGCCGTACGACTACCAGGTCGCACTCGATGAAGCACCGTCCGAGCCGCGCCCGGGCCTGCTCATGGCCGTGGGCCTCATCACCCGCTACGGCGGCGGCTTCCACATGTGTCCCCATGCCAGCGCAACTGACGGGCTGCTCTCGTGGACGCACGTCGCCCCGGTCGGCAAGGCCAAGGTTCTCGCGCTGCTTCCCAAACTGATGTCCGGCTCGCACCTAGGCAACAAAGCTGTCACCCACGGCAACGCCCGCCGCGTGCGCATCACCGTCCCCGGCCTGCGCGCCTACGCGGACGGCGAGGTCATGGGTGTCTCGCCCTTTGACGTGGAGTGCGTGCCGCGGGCGCTGACCCTGCTCATCGGCGAGGTCCCCGGGGCCAAAACTCCCGCCTAGCGCGGCGTGCGGACGCTGACCGAGATAGCGTCGTGCTTCGGCTCTGCCGGTCTCGGGTCCGCTGCTTGAGACCAACGTGCAGCCACGTAGCCCGACTGCTGTTCTGCCCCCTCGTCACTGCGCCTGCTCCCGGTCCCGCGTCCGAGTCTCGGGACCGCCGCCCGTGCCGGGCGCGCGCTGCCGTACCCTTTGCCTCGCACCGGTTCACGCGGAACCTTGGCGGCCCACGGCCGTCGCTGCGACCCGGCGCCTTCGAAGGAGTCACAGTGAAGAACGAAATCCACCCGCAGTACGTCGAGACCACCGTCTCGTGCACCTGCGGAACCACGTTCACCACCCGCAGCACCGCCAAGAGCGGCAGCATCCACGCTGAGGTCTGCTCGAACTGCCACCCGTTCTACACGGGCAAGCAGAAGATCCTCGACACCGGTGGCCGCGTGGCGAAATTCGAGAAGCGTTTCGGCAAGAAGGCCTGAACCCCGCCCTGCGCCGGGTGAGTCGGTGCGGAGGAGACAGTGTTCGAGGGGTGTGCCGAGCTCGTTGCCGAGTTCGATGATGTTGAGCGGCGTCTAGCCGACCCTTCCGTGCATGCTGACGCGGACGCCTCGCGTCGCCTTGCCCGCCGCCACGCCGAACTCAAGCCGGTCGTCGAGGCATACCGCCTCTGGGTCCGCCTAGGCGAGGATGAGGCCGCCGCGCTGGAACTCGCTGCCGACGATCCGGCCTTCCGAGCCGAGGCCGAAGCCGCCGCCGAGCAGCGTGATCAGGTCGCCGAACGCCTGCGCTCGCTGCTGGTCCCGCGCGACCCGCTCGACGGCAACGACGTGCTGATGGAGATCAAGGCCGGAGAGGGCGGCGCGGAGTCCGCGCTGTTCGCCGGCGACCTGCTGCGCATGTACGCCCGCTACGCCGAGCGCCGCGGCTGGTCGGTTCAGGTCATGGACCAGGAGGAGAGCGACCTCGGCGGCGTCAAGAGCGCGGTGCTCGCGGTGAAGTCCCGCGGCGCAGTCAGCCCGGACGACGCGCCGTATGCGCGCCTGAAGTTCGAGGGCGGAGTGCACCGCGTGCAACGCGTTCCGGTGACCGAGTCGCAGGGCCGCATCCACACCTCCGCGGCCGGAGTCATCGTGCTGCCCGAGGCGGAGGAAGTCGACATCCAGATCGCCCCTGACGACGTCCGAGTCGACGTCTACCGCTCCAGCGGCCCTGGCGGGCAGAGCGTGAACACCACCGACTCCGCGGTACGCATCACCCACATCCCGACCGGCATCGTCGTCACCTGCCAGAACGAGAAGTCGCAGTTGCAGAACCGCGAGTCCGCGATGCGCATCCTGCGCGCGCGGCTGCTAGCCGCCGCGCAGGAGGAGCAGGCACAAGCCACCGCCAGCGCACGCCGCTCACAGGTGCGCACGGTCGATCGCAGTGAGCGCATACGCACTTACAACTTCCCGGAGAACCGCATCACCGACCACCGCGTCGGATTCAAGTCCCACAACCTGACCGCGTTCCTTGACGGCGACCTCGACGCCTGCGTCCAGGCGTGTATCGGCGCCGACTTCGCCGAGCGGCTCGCGGAAGCCGCTGACAACCGGTGAGCGGCATGGGCAGCGCGCGCGCGGCTTTGGTCGACGCCACCCACCGGCTCACACAGGCCGGTGTGCCGAGCCCGGCGGTTGACGCCGAACTCCTGCTCGCTCACGTCCTCGACGTCCCGCGCGGCAACCTCATCCTCACCCGCGAGATCACCGAGCAGCAGCAACGCGACTACAACCACGTGGTCGAGCAACGGTGCCGCCGCCGGCCGCTGCAGCACATCGTCGGCAGTGCCGGTTTCCGCCGTCTCACGCTCGCCGTCGGCCCCGGCGTGTTCGTGCCGCGGCCGGAGACCGAGTTGCTGGTGGAGATCGCGGTGCGGCACCTGCGCTCACGCCCCGCGCCGCACCGGGTCTGGGACCTCTGCGCCGGCTCGGGCGCCATCTCGCTGAGCATCGCCACGGAGGTGGATGGCTGCGAGGTGAGCGCAGTGGAACTCTCGGCCGACGCATTGCCATGGCTGCAGCGCAACGTCGACGCGCACACCGCCGACATCGCCGCCCGCGGCAGCAGCCTCACCGTCATCGCCGGCGATGCCACCACCTCGCCGCTTGAGTCCAAGAGCGCGCGCGGCGCCGCAGACCTGGTCGCGACGAACCCGCCGTACATCCCCGACGACGCCACGCCCATCGAGCCGGAGGTGACGCACTACGAGCCCTCGTTGGCTCTCTACGGCGGTCCGGACGGCCTTGACGTTGTGCGTGTGCTGAGCTCTACCGCGTCAGCGCTGCTCCGCCCGGGAGGCCTGCTCCTCATCGAACACGCGGATGTTCAGGGGGAGGCCAATCCGAACGGGGTCCCCGCACTTCTAAGAGCTCAAGTTGATGCAACGGGCGCGCCGGTGTGGGCCGATGTGCACGACTACAAGGACCTCGCCGGAAAACCCCGTGTGACAGCGGCTGTGCGCACGACATCCGAGGCGTCGCGATGACGCGGGCCATGCGGCAGTCGGCCGATGGTTCTTGGTGGCCGAGTCCTGATGCGGCGACCAGTGCCGAAACTTGGTGTTGTACGGAGCGGTCCAGGCACATCGCGCACCACCGTGCGGTGGTTGGGACGCTTTCCCCATGACCCGCGCTGTCGTGTACAACCTCGACGCTGGTGCCGATCGCGACACCGCCCTCAATGTGGCTGCCGCCGCCCTCGGCCGCGGTGAAGTCGTGTGGGCACAGGTGCACGGCACCGGCTGCCTCATCGCGGACGCCTTCTCCGTGCAAGGCGTCACGACACTGCTGCACGCCCGCACACGCGGCCGCGGCGCGGGCCTGCCGGTCTTGGTGCGCGAGCCGGCGGTCGTGCATGCGCTGTTCGAGACGGTCGGCATCGACGCCGCTGCGCTCATGGCGGCGCAGTGGCCCGGACCCCTGACATTGCTGGGCAACCCGACCCCGTCGTTGCAGTGGGACCTCGGGGCAGCCGGGCGCCTCGCTGCGGTGGCCGTCACCATGCCGGAGCCGGGATTCGCCGCCGACCTCGTCGCCCGCGTCGGCCCATGCGCCTATTTGCAGGCCCACCCGGACGCGCATGCCCAAGAGTCGGCCGAGCAGGCGCGCGCCCGCATGGGCGACGCCGTGGCCGTGTACGTGCAGGAATCGGCCCCGCAACCAACCGACACCCGCCTGCCCACATCTATCGTCGATGTCCGCACCACCCCCGCCGTCCTGGTCCGTCCCGGTGCGGTGCCGCTGGAGGCGCTGCGCACCACGTGCCCCGGCCTCATCACTACCGACGCGGGCACCGGCCCGCAATAGACTGCGAAACCGGCACAGCCGCCGCGGCCCCACAGACTCTGTGGCCCACCTGCAGCCAGCGCCGACCAGCATCGCCGCACTGACTCGACTCGGACATGTGCCGAGGCACGACCGGCCGCGACGGCACAACCGCTTGGAGGAGAGATGACGTTCTGGGGCCCGGACTTCGAGGCACTCCAAGCCAGTGACCCGCAGGTCGCGGGGCTGCTGCTCGCCGAACTCGACCGGCAGCGCTCCCATCTGCAACTCATCGCCAGCGAGAACTTCACCTCACCCTCGGTGCTCGCAGCCCTCGGCTCCACGCTGTCGAACAAATACGCCGAGGGCTACGCCGGCCGGCGCTACTACGGCGGCTGCGCGGTCGTGGACGAGGTCGAAGAGCTCGGCATCGCGCGCGCCAAGGAACTCTTCGGCGCGGACCACGCCAACCTGCAACCCCACTCCGGCGCGAGCGCGAACATCGCGGTCTACGGCGCGTTCGTGAAGCCGGGGGAGAAGGTGCTCGCGATGAGCCTGCCCCACGGCGGCCACCTCACTCATGGCGCGAAGGTCTCCTTCTCCGGCAAGTGGTTCGACATCGTCGCCTACGGTGTGAGCAAGGAGACCGAGCACATCGACTACGACCAGGTGCGCGACCTCGCCCGCGAGCACCGGCCGAAGATGATCATCTGCGGCGGCTCCGCCATCCCGCGCACCATCGACTTCGCGGTCTTCCGCGAGATCTGCGACGAGGTCGGCGCCGTCCTGCTCGTCGACGCCGCGCACTTCATCGGCCTCGTCGCGGGCAAGGCGATCCCCAGCCCGGTGCCGTACGCCGACGTCGTCAGCTTCACGACCCACAAGGTCCTGCGCGGCCCGCGCGGCGGCATGATCGTGTGCAAGGCCGAGCACGCGGCCGCAATCGACAAGGCCGTGTTCCCGATGATGCAGGGCGGCCCGCTGATGCACGGCGTCGCCGCGAAGGCCGTGGCGCTGGCCGAGTGTCTGCGCCCGGAGTACCAGCGCTACGCCGCCGACGTCGTCACGAACGCGCAGGTGATGACCTCGCGCCTGGAGGAGCACGGCATGCGCGCCATCAGCGGCGGCACCGACACCCACCTCGCGCTGCTCGACATCAGCGGCTTGGGGGTCACGGGCGCGCAGGCCGAGAAGCGCTGTGACGACTCCGGCATCGTGCTGAACAAGAACACCATCCCCTTCGACCCGCAGCCGGCGAACGTTGCCAGCGGCATCAGAGTCGGCTCGCCATCCGTCACTACGCAGGGCATGGGCGTGGAGCAGATGCTGCAGATCGCCGACCTCGTCGCAGCCGCGGTGACCGACGCCGACGGCGCGAAGGCCGCCGACATCCGCGCGGCTGTGCACGAACTGGTCACCCGCTTCCCGGCGTACCCGCAAGCCATCTGAGCGAACCCCCGGCAGTCACCGCCCACACGCCTGTATGCGCACCTACCTCGCACTGCTGCTGCTCGCCGCGCTGACAACCCACCTGTTGGTGCCGTCGGTGCGGCGGTTGGCCGTGCGCTGGAATGTGGTCGCCGCGGTGCGCGAGCGCGACGTTCACACCACCCCGACGCCGAGGTTGGGCGGGTTGGCGATGCTCGGCGGGGTCTGCGCCGCGCTGCTGGTGGCGTCGCGGCTGGACCTCACTGCACGGGTCTTCACCCTCGCGCCGACCGGCCGCGGCCTGCTCATCGGCTCGGTGCTTGTCGCGGTGCTCGGGGCATTGGACGACCGGTTCAGCCTCGATGCGGTCACCAAGATCGTCGGCCAGATCCTCATCGCCGCCACAGTCGCCGCCAGCGGCGTGCAACTTCTGTGGCTGCCCATCGGGGGGGTCGTCGTGCTCGACCCCTTCAGCAGCATCGGCCTGACCATCTTGCTCATCGTGCTGATGATGAACGCGGTGAACTTCATCGACGGCCTCGACGGCCTCGCCGCCGGCATCTGCCTCGTCTCCGGCGCCGCGTTCTTCACATACTCCTACCTGCTCAGCGTGCAGATGGGCTCAACCCGAGCGACCCTTCCCGCAGTTGTCGCCTCACTGCTCGCCGGCGCGGCCGGCGGGTTCCTCATCCACAACTTCAGCCGCGCCCGCGTGTTCATGGGCGACACCGGTTCGATGCTGCTCGGGCTGCTCATGGCGACCGCCGCAGTGACTCTCACCGGTTACGTCGACCCCGGCGCCCTCGACGGGCGCGCCACCCTGCTGCCTGCGCTGCTGCCGCTGCTGTTGCCAGTGGCCGTCATCGCCATCCCGCTGCTAGACCTCGTGCTCGCGGTTTCCCGGCGCACCCTCGCGGGCCGCGACCCCTTCGCCCCCGACAAGCAGCACCTGCACCACCGACTGCTCGACCTCGGGCACTCCCACCGGCGCGCAGTGCTGCTCATGTATTGCTGGACCGCGCTCATCTCCTTCACCACGGTCGCGCTGGCATTCGCGCCGGTGTGGGCCGTGCTCCCCGCTGCCGCCATCGCCGCCGCGGCGCTCGCCGTCGCCGTCCGCCGCGGCCCGCGCACACCCCGGGTCGCAGGCGAAGCCGGCTGAATGCCCTAGCCGCCGGGGTGTTTCCCCGATGCCTGCCGCGAGGCTGTCTGAACACGGTCGACTCGGGCGCAGCCCGGTAGCCTTGCCGCCCATGGCCGACATCTACGCCCCGCCGCTGCGGCTGCTCGCGGCACCCACCGCCGCAGTCGGCGCGCTGGCCGTCACCGTCGCCGCCGTCATGCGCGGCGGGTCCGCCGCCGTCGGAGCGGCGCTCGGGGTCGCCATCGTGGTCGGCTTCTTCAGCGTCAGCCACATCGTGCTCGGCAGGGTGCTCGCCAAATCCCCTGAGTTGGCGATGTCGGCGGCGTTGGCGCTGTATCTGTTCAAGATCATCGTCCTGTTCGTGCTGCTGGCAGTCTTCCGCCACGCCACCGGCTTCGACGGCAAGACATTCGGGCTCACCGTGCTCGTTTGCACGGTCTCCTGGACGATGGCCGAGGTGCTCGTCCACGCCCGCCGCCGAGTGCCGTATGTCACACCGGCGGCAACGCAGCCCGGGTCAGACTCGAACGCCGACTAAGCCCGATCTCGGGCGACGTCCAGGTCGCTGCGCTCACGCCCCAATCCGCCCCGCCGAGCACGACGAGCGGGCGACCTGCGTGTGACCCGAGGAGGCAGTGGGGCAGATGCCGGCGCCTCGCGGTGGCACAGTCCCCGACGCGCGCGAAAACACACCCCCCGATAGGCTTCGCGCGCCCTCAACGGTCGTCGCAGGCTCACATCTGCGGGCCGCCGCCGCTGATGGTTTTCCCTATGTCCGACCCGGTCGTTGACCTGGTCTGCGCCTGATGGAGGTTGAGCGTGTTCGGGAGCGTCGTGGTGCCAGCCGACGGCTGCCATTTGCTCAGCGGATGCGGCTTCCCCGCCCCGAGTGCGGACATCTTCACCTGGCCGGTTCTCGCGTCGTTCCACCTCTTCGGCATCGAGTTCAACATCACCAAGCCGGTGGTGCTGCTCATGCTCGGCGCGGTCATGATTATGGCGTTCTTCCTGCTCGCTGCAGCCAAGCCCAAACTAGTCCCAGGGCGCTTCCAGTCGCTCGGCGAACTCGGCTACACCTTCGTGCGCGACCAGATCTCCCGCGAGGTCATCGGCAAGGACGGCGACAAATACGTGCCGCTGCTGGTCTCGCTGTTCTTCTTCGTGTGGGTGCTGAACCTGTTCAGCATCATCCCCATCGCGCAGTTCCCCGTGACCAGCAAGTTCGCCTTCCCGGTCGGGCTCGCGCTTATGGTCTGGGTGACCTACATGGTGCTCGGCATGAAGAAGCAGGGCCCCATCAAGTTCTTCACCAACATGATGTTCCCCCCGGGCCTGCCCAAGCCGATCTACCTGATCCTCGCGCCGATCGAACTGCTGTCGAACGTGTTCGTGCGCCCGTTCACGCTCGCCGTGCGTCTCTTCGCCAACATGTTCGCCGGCCACCTGCTGTTGACCATCTTCTCCATCGGCGCCTGGTATCTCGTCAGCCCGAGTGTCGTCGGCGCCCTCGGCGCGACCGCCTCGCTGACGATGACCATCGTCCTCACGGGCTTCGAGATGTTCATCCAGTTCCTGCAAGCGTTCATCTTCACGCTCCTCACAGCGGTCTACATCGGCGGATCGCTGCACGCGGAGCACTGAGCACAACCAACACAAGCTTGACCGGTGGAAAGTCCACCGATCACGACAGAAAAGGACGGACACCATGTCCCTGCTGGCAGAGGTCACCGGCTCCCTCGGCCCGATCGGCTACGGCCTTGCGGCTATCGGCCCCGGCATCGGTATCGGAATCATCTTCGGTAACGGTGTGCAGGCCATCGCTCGTCAGCCCGAGGCTTACGGCGTCATCCGTCAGAACATGCTCCTCGGCTTCGCGTTGGCTGAGGCACTTGCTCTGATCGGCTTCGTGGCCCCGTTCGTCTTGAAGTAATCCGACTCATCCGGCGCCGGCTGGCGTCTGAAGGGAGCCCACAGTGGGCAGTGTGACCATTCTCGCCTCGGAGGGCGGCAACTCACCGTTGCTTCCGCCGACCGACGAGATCATCATCGGTCTCATCGCGTTCTTCCTCATCTTCTTCGTGCTAGCGAAGAAGGCGTTCCCGAGCATCGCGAAGACGCTCGACGCGCGCGCAGACGCGATCGAGGGCGGCCTCGAGCGCGCCGCCAAGGCGCAGGAGGAGGCCACTCGCACCCTCGTGTCGTATCAGGCACAGCTTGAGCAGGCGCGCACCGAGGCAGCCGAGATCCGGACCAGCGCCCAGGCGCAGGGTGCGGCCATCGTGGAGGAGGCACGCGCCAAGGCCAGCGAGGCTGCGGCTGCTGAGGCCGCCCGCGCGGTCGCGCAGATCTCCGCCGAGCGCGCCAGCGTCGCCGCGTCGCTGCAGAAGGAGATCGGCGACCTCGCCATCACCCTCGCCGGCAAGATCGTCGGCGAGTCCCTCGCCGACGACGCCAAGGCACGCGCCAGCGTGGACCGCTTCCTCGACGAGCTCGAGGCTCAGGCAAAGCAGGCCCAGCGCTGATGTTCGGATCCAGCCGCGAGTCCCTCGCCACACTGCGCACGGCCCTGCAGGCGCGTCACGCTGACGCGTCTCTTGCTGCCGTGGCCGGTGAGCTACTCGCTGTGGCCGGGACGCTCGCACGCGAGAAGGCGCTGCGGGTTGCCCTGGCAGACGCCGGTACCGCCGCGGCGACCCGCGCCGGCATTGCAGCCAGCGTGTTCGGCGGCAAGGTCAGCGACGGCGCGCTCGGCATCGTCAACGACGCCATCGCCACCCGCTGGTCCAGCGACGCCGACCTCGTCGTCGCGCTGGAGACCCTCGGAGCCCAGGCCGCGTGCATCGCCGCGCAGTCCGCCGGGGTCCTCGACCGCGTTGAGGAAGAGGTGTTCCTCTTCGGCCGCGCGGTCGCCGGGTCCTCCGAACTGCAGATGGCGCTGACCAACCCGTCGCTTCCCGGTGACGCCAAGGTCGGCATCGTCGAGTCGCTTCTCGCCGGCAAGTCCCACGACATCACCCGCCAGTTGCTCGCCGCCCGCATCGGCGACCTGCGCGGGGTGCGCGTGGACACCGCGGTGGAGGAACTCCTCGCAGTCGCGGCCGACCAGCGCCAGCGCCTCGTCGCCGAGGTCACCAGCGCGGTGTCGCTTAGCGACGAGCAGCACACCCGCCTGGCCACCGCCCTGAAGGGTCTCACGGGCCGGGACATCAACCTCAATGTCATCGTCGACCGCGCCGTGCTCGGGGGCATCCGGGTCCGCATCGGCGACGACCTCATCGACGGCACCATCGCCTCGCGCCTGGAGAACGCCTCCCGGGCCGTACAGGCCGACTGACCCCACGACTTCAGAACCACACAACGACGCAAGGAAGCAGGACACCATGACCGAGTTGACGATCCGCCCGGAGGAAATCCGCGACGCGATCGCGAAGGCCGTGAGCTCGTACTCCGCGACGACCGCCCGTGAAGAGGTCGGCCGCGTCGTGGAGACCGGCGACGGCATCGCCCGTGTCGAGGGTTTGCACTCCGCGATGACCAACGAGCTGCTCGAGTTCGAGGGCGGTCTGCTCGGCATCGCCCTGAACCTCGACGTGCGCGAGATCGGCGCGGTGCTCCTCGGCGACGGCGCTAAGGTCGAAGAGGGGCAGCCAGTGCGCCGCACCGGCGAGATCCTCTCCGTCCCGGTCGGCGACGCCTTCCTCGGCCGCGTGGTGAACCCGCTCGGTGAGCCGGTGGACGGCCTCGGCCCCATCGCCACCGAGGGCCGCCGTGCGCTGGAGTTGCAGGCCCCGTCCGTCGTGCAGCGCCAGCCCGTGAAGGAGCCGCTGCAGACCGGTATCAAGGCCATCGACGCCATGACCGCCATCGGCCGCGGCCAGCGCCAGCTCATCATCGGCGATCGCCAGACCGGCAAGACCGCGGTGGCGATCGACACGATCATCAACCAGCGCGAGAACTGGAAGTCCGGCGACCCGAAGAAGCAGGTGCGCTGCATCTACGTCGCCATCGGCCAGAAGGGCTCCACCATCGCCGGCGTCAAGGGCGCGCTGGAGGAGAACGGCGCGATGGAGTACACCACCATCGTCGCCGCCCCGGCCTCTGACTCCGCGGGCTTCAAGTACCTCGCCCCCTACACCGGCTCGGCCATCGGTCAGCACTGGATGTACCAGGGCAAACACGTCCTCATCGTGTTCGACGACCTGAGCAAGCAGGCCGAGGCGTACCGCTCGGTCTCGCTGCTGCTGCGCCGCCCGCCGGGCCGTGAGGCGTACCCCGGCGACGTCTTCTACTTACACTCCCGGCTGCTCGAGCGCTGCGCGAAGCTCAGCGACGAGCTCGGCGGCGGTTCGATGACCGGTCTGCCGATCATCGAGACCAAGGCCAACGACGTCTCGGCGTACATCCCGACCAACGTCATCTCCATCACCGACGGCCAGTGCTTCCTGGAGTCCGACCTGTTCAACTCCGGTGTGCGCCCGGCCATCAACGTTGGTATCTCCGTCTCCCGCGTCGGCGGCTCCGCGCAGAGCAAGGCGATGAAGAAGGTCGCCGGCCGCCTGCGCCTTGACCTCGCGCAGTACCGCGAGCTCGAGGCCTTCGCTGCCTTCGGCTCCGACCTCGACGCCGCGTCCAAGGCTCAACTCGAGCGCGGCGCCCGCCTGGTCGAGATCCTCAAGCAGCCGCAGTACCAGCCGCAGTCGATGGAACTCGAGGTCATCTCGGTGTGGTCCGGAACCTCGGGCAACCTCGACGACGTGCCGCTTGAGGACGTGCGCCGATTCGACCGCGAGTTCCTGGAGTTCGTGCAGCGCGAGCGCAAGGACGTCGTGGACACCATCCGCAGCACCACGGACCTCTCCGACGACACCGTCAAGCTGCTCGAGCAAGCCATCACCTTCTTCAAGAAGCAGTTCCAGACATCCTCGGGCACGCTCATCGGCAACGAGAGCGTC
Source organism: Actinomycetales bacterium (assembly GCA_018970205.1). Classification (GTDB taxonomy): domain Bacteria; phylum Actinomycetota; class Actinomycetes; order S36-B12; family UBA5976; genus RFTO01. Next base: position 2,207 of record JAGWWW010000017.1, on the reverse strand, counting down.
GAGGCCCTGGAGGAGTCCGAGGTCGGCCAGGCCGCCATCACGGTGGTGAAGTAGTCGAGCCATGGGCGCGCAACTCAGGGTCTACCGCCGACGCATCAAGTCGGTCAAGGCCACCAAGAAGATCACGAAGGCGATGGAGCTCATCGCGTCTTCGCGCATCGTCAAGGCCCAGCAGCGGGTGCAGGCGGCGACGCCGTACACCCGTGAGCTGACGCGCGCCATCTCCGCCGCGGCCAGCCACGGCAACACCGACCACCCGCTGGTGCGCACGCAGGCCAAAGAGGTCAAGCGCGCGGCCATCGTTCTGGTCACCGCCGACCGCGGCCTCGCCGGCGCGTACTCCTCGAACATCATCAAGGAGGGCGAGCAACTGACCGCGCTGCTGAAGGAGCGCGGCCTGGAGGTCGAGCCTTTCCTCATCGGGCGCAAGGCCGTCGGCTACTACAAGTTCCGCGAGCGCAAGATCGCCGGCTCCTGGACCGGGTTCACCGACCAGCCGATGTACGCCAACGCCCAGGAAGTCGCCGCGGCGCTGCTGGAGAAGTTCCTCGCTCCGGTCGAGCAGGGCGGCGTGCAGGAGATCCACATCGTCTACACGCATTTCCAGAACATGGTCACCCAGACCCCGACCGTGACCCGCATCCTGCCGCTGCAGGTGCAGGAGGTCTCGGCGGAGGACGCGAAGAAGGCCGGCTCGTACTTCCCACTCTACGAGTTCGAGCCCAGTGCCGAGGGGGTGCTCGACGCGCTGCTGCCGCGGTACATCGAGAACCTCGTCTACACCTCGATGTTGCTGGCCGCGGCCAGCGAGCACGCCGCCCGTCGGCGCGCGATGAAGTCGGCGACTGACAACGCCGAGGAGATGATCCGCGCGCTCTCGCGTGCGGCGAACCAGGCCCGTCAAGCCGAAATCACCCAGGAGATCAGCGAGATCGTCGGCGGAGCCGACGCGCTGGCCTCAGCAAACGCAGGAAACTGAGGAGAGCCATGACCACCACCGCCACGACCACCGCCGGCCGCGTCGCACGCGTCACCGGGCCTGTCGTCGACGTGGAGTTCCCCGTCGAGGCGATGCCGGCGCTGTTCAACGCCCTCACCGTCGAGGTGGAGTTCTCGGGCACCAAGCGCACCCTGACCCTGGAGGTCGCGCAGCACCTCGGTGACAACCTCGTGCGCACCATCTCCATGCAGCCGACCGACGGCCTCGTCCGCGGCGCCTCGGTGCACGACACCGGCAACGCCATCTCGGTGCCCGTTGGCGATGTGACCAAAGGCCACGTGTGGAACGCCCTCGGCGAGGCCCTGGACGTGCCGACCTCATCGCTGGAGGTCAAGGAGCGCTGGGGCATCCACCGCCAGGCGCCGTCTTTCGACCAGCTCGAGTCCAAGACCGAGGTCTTCCAGACCGGCATCAAGGTCATCGACCTGCTCACCCCGTACGTCAAGGGCGGCAAGATCGGCCTCTTCGGCGGTGCCGGTGTCGGCAAGACCGTCCTCATCCAGGAGATGATCTACCGCGTCGCCGAGAACTTCGGTGGTGTGTCGGTGTTCGCCGGCGTCGGCGAGCGCACCCGTGAGGGCAACGACCTCTTCCTTGAGATGACCGAGTCCGGCGTCATCTCCAAGACCGCGCTGGTCTTCGGCCAGATGGACGAGCCGCCGGGCACGCGTCTTCGCGTCGCGCTGGCCGCCTTGACGATGGCGGAGTACTTCCGTGACGTGCAGAAGCAAGACGTGCTCCTCTTCGTCGACAACATCTTCCGCTTCACCCAGGCCGGCTCCGAGGTGTCCACGCTGCTCGGCCGTATGCCGTCCGCCGTGGGTTACCAGCCGACGCTGGCCGACGAGATGGGCGCTCTGCAGGAGCGCATCACCTCCACCCGCGGTCACTCCATCACCTCGCTGCAGGCCATCTACGTGCCCGCGGACGACCTCACCGACCCGGCGCCGGCCACCACCTTCGCCCACCTCGACGCGACCACCGTGCTCAGCCGTCCGATCTCCGAGCTCGGCATCTACCCGGCTGTGGACCCGCTGGACTCGACCTCCCGCATCCTCGACCCGCGTTACATCGGCGACGAGCACTACCGCGTCGCAGCCCGCGTGAAGGAGATCCTGCAGCGCTACAAGGACCTGCAGGACATCATCGCCATCCTCGGTATCGACGAGCTCTCCGAAGAGGACAAGATCCTCGTCAACCGCGCCCG
>JAGWWW010000060.1 GCA_018970205.1 Actinomycetales bacterium | reverse complement strand
GCTGCCACGAGCGCCTCGTCGGTGTACGACACGCGGTGGTGGTGCTCGTAGCGGTCGCGCAGGCCCTTGAGGATCTCGATGGTGTGGGCCAGCGACGGCTCGTCCACCTGGATCGGCTGGAAGCGGCGCTCGAGGGCCGCGTCTTTCTCGACGTACTTGCGGTATTCGTCGAGCGTGGTCGCGCCGATGGTCTGCAGTTCCCCGCGCGCGAGCATCGGCTTCAGGATGCTGGCGGCGTCGATGGCGCCCTCCGCGGCGCCGGCGCCGACGAGGGTGTGGATCTCGTCGATGAAAAGGATGATGTCGCCGCGGGTCTTGATCTCCTTCAGCACCTTCTTCAGGCGCTCCTCGAAGTCACCGCGGTAGCGCGAGCCCGCGACCAGGGAGCCGAGGTCGAGTGCGTAGATCTGCTTGTCCTTCAGCGTCTCGGGCACCTCGCCGCGCACGATCATCTGGGCCAGGCCCTCGACCACCGCAGACTTGCCGACGCCGGGCTCGCCGATGAGCACCGGGTTGTTCTTGGTGCGCCGGCTCAGGACCTGCATCACCCGCTCGATCTCCTTGGTGCGGCCGATGACCGGGTCGAGTTGGCCCTGCCGCGCGGCGGCGGTGAAGTTACGGCCGAACTGGTCGAGCACCAGCGAGCTCGACGGCGTGCCCTCGGCGGGGCCGCCGGCAGCGGCGGCCTCCTTGCCCTGGTAGCCGCTGAGCAACTGGATGACCTGCTGGCGCACTCGGTTCAGGTCAGCGCCGAGTTTGACCAGCACCTGCGCAGCGACACCCTCGCCCTCGCGGATCAACCCGAGCAGGATGTGCTCGGTGCCGATGTAGTTGTGGCCGAGTTGCAGCGCCTCGCGCAGCGAGAGCTCGAGCACCTTCTTGGCGCGCGGGGTGAACGGGATGTGGCCGCTCGGGGCCTGCTGGCCCTGACCGATGGTCTCCTGCACCTGCTCGCGCACGGCGTCGAGCGAGATGTTCAGCGCCTCGAGGGCCTTGGCGGCGACGCCCTCGCCCTCGTGGATCAGGCCGAGGAGGATGTGCTCGGTCCCGATGTAGTTGTGGTTGAGCAGGCGCGCCTCTTCCTGCGCCAGAACGACCACCCGGCGTGCCCGGTCGGTGAATCTCTCGAACATCGCACCCTCCCTCACTTGCGGCCCGCGGCTCCGTGGATACGGGCGTCAAGGCCAGTTTGACCTTATCGCGCCGACTCCGGGGCCGCTCACCTCGGCTGTCCTCGGTCAGACCTCGGCCGACCGCTATCCGGTTCCCTCCCGCGGCCGCGAGTTGCGGCGGCACGGGAGGGTCGCGGGTGAGAACAGCGGTGCTGCGTGAGTTGTTCCCGGGGTGTGCGCAGGGCGGGGTTGCGGGCCGGGCCACGGCCGGCCGGGCTGCTGCTGACTTGTGCCGGGCCGCGGTCGTGGTGACGGTCCGCGCAGTAGCCGTTGAGTGCAGCAGCCGTCTCACGCGAGTTCGCCTCAGGCAGGACATGGGCAGTCGTGCGCGCCCGTGCCTAGTCGTCGGCGTCAGCCTGCTGCGCCTCCGGCCCCGCAGGTCAGCCCTTGCGTGCGAGCTCGAACTTGGCAACGACCTCCGAGGCGATGCGCCCGCGCTCGCTCACCGCGATGCCCTGCTTGCGCGCCCACTCGCGGACCGCGGCCGGGTTCGCCCCGGTGCCGGCGGCTTTGCGCACGCGGGCCGATGCGGTCGAGGTGCGACGACGCGCCCCCGCTGTCACGGCACGCCCCTTCTTGGTCGGTGCGGCCTTGCGGCGCCCGGCGGGACGCCCGCGGCCGGCACCAGCGGCAGTCGCGGTGGTCCGGGTGCGGGAGCCGTTGGCCGAGACCGCCCGACCCGCACCGGCGGCGATGCGCACGCGCCGCGCGGCCTTCACATAGCGGGCCATCGCCTGGCGCAGCGCCGCGGCGTTGCGCTTGGAGAGGTCGATCTCATACGTCGTGCCGTCGAGCATGAACTGCAGGGTCTCCTCGGCGGGGGTGCCGTCAAGGTCGTCCTTGAGCAGGATCTGGACCGAGCTGGACATGTGAATCCTCCTTCGTCGGCGCGAGCGGGCCCGCGGTTCGGGTCACATCACTCGCGCGGACGCAGTGTCGGCGCTGGCCGGCGGCGGCTCAGCCGAATCCCGACAGATGCCCCATCCGGGTGGGCCGCGATAGCCCGGATGCGCCATGGCGGCCGCCCGGGCGCGGGCTTAGGTCCCTCTCATGCATGTGCGGCAGGATTGCCCGCATGCGGATTCTCGTAGTCGACGACGACCCCGCCATCCGGCGCTCGCTTGAGCGCGCGTTGTCCTTCGAGGGGCACACCGTCTCCTGCGCGGAGAACGGCGCGACGGCCATCAGCGAGGCCATCAAACCCGACGCCTACGACGTCGTCGTGCTGGACCTCGGCCTGCCCGACATCGACGGCCTAGACGTCACGCGCACCATCCGGGTCGCCGGCCTGGACGTGCCCATCCTCGTGCTCACCGCGCGCGGCGCCGTCGGTGACCGCGTGGCCGGCCTCGACGCAGGCGCCGACGACTACCTCGCCAAGCCCTTCGACCTCAACGAGCTGTTCGCGCGGCTGCGCGCGCTCACCCGGCGGGCGAGCCGCGGCCAGGAAGACACTGGTCCGGAAGTACTCGCCTGCGCCGACCTCACGCTGGAGCCGGAGGCGTACCGCTGCCGCCGCGGCACTCGCGAGGTGACGCTCACGCGCACCGAGTTCGCGCTGCTAGAGACCCTGATGCGCAACACCGGCATCGTCGTCACCCGCGACCGGCTGCTGGACCGCGTGTGGGGCTGGGACGGCGACACCCTCTCCAACTCACTCGACGTCTACATCGGCTACCTGCGACGCAAGCTCGAGGCTGACGGCGAGCCGCGCCTGGTGCACACGGTGCGCGGCGTCGGGTACGTCGTGCGCGAACAGCCATGACCCTGCAGCGGCGGCTCGCACTTGCCAGCGCCGCAGCGGTGCTTCTCACCTCACTTGCCGCGACCGGCGTCGTGTTCGTCACCGTCCGTGGCATGCAGACCAAGCAGGTCGACAAGCAGCTCACCCTGCGGCTGCAGAACTCCGACCCCCGCATGCTGCGCGACGAGATCGAGCGCAGCGCGCAGACCACGTCGTTCCTCTCCAACGGGACCCCGGTCTACCTCTACGACGCCTACGTCAACGGCAAACACACCCCCGGCACCGGAGTCACCACGGTCGTGCCTCTGACGGGCGCCGCCCGCTCCGACGTCGTGGACATGCGCACAGTCGACATCGACTCGACCCTGGCCAACCACGTGCGAGTCGCACAAGTGCGCTTCCCCAGCGGCTCGGTGCTGCGCGTCATGCGCGCAGTCGACGACGTCACCCGCAACGCCCGAGACATCGGCCTGGCCGTCGCTCTCATCGGCAGCGGTTTCGCGCTGCTAGCGGCGGTCGGCATCGCGCTGCTGGTCGGCTCCGGTCTGCGGCCGATCCGCAAACTGGCCGAGGACTCGGTGCGCGCCGGCCAGACCGGCGACTTCTCCGGCCTCATCAAGCCCGTGACGAACGAGCCGCGCCCCGACGAAGTCGCTGAGCTCACACACGCGCTGAGCTTCATGGCCGCCAGCCTCAGCGAGTCCAAGGACCGCCAGCAGCGGCTCGTGGACGACGCGGCGCATGAGTTGCGCACCCCGCTGACAAGCCTTCGCACCAACCTGCAGTTCCTAGAGCAAGCCGCGAGCCAGGGCCGGCCGCTGGCCGAGGGCGTAGTCACCGGCGCGTTGCAGGACGCGCTCGCGGAGAGCAGCGAGCTGGCCGAGCTCACCGAGGAGTTGGTCGCGCTCGCGGCCACCGGCGCCGAGCCTGGCCGCGACTGGGCGCATGAGACCGTCGACATCGCGCAACTCGCCCGCGACATCGGCTACCGCGCCAGCCGCCGCAGTGGCCGAGACATCGAGGTGGTCGCACCCGCCGACGGTTGCGACGTGCTCGGCGTGAGGCTACGACTGGAGCGTGCGCTGGGAAACGTGGTCGGCAATGCCACGAAGTTCTGCGAGGACGGCCCCATCAAGGTGACGGTGTGGGCCGACGGCGCTCTGGCTCGCGTGGCGGTTGAGGATTCCGGCCCCGGCATCGCGCCGGAGGACCGAGCCCGGGTGACCGAGCGGTTCTGGCGCGCCCCCGAGATGCGCGGCCGGCCCGGCTCGGGATTGGGCCTGGCCATCGTGGCGGATGTGGTGCATGAGTGCGGTGGGTCGCTTCACATCGGTCACAGTCAGGATCTCGGCGGGGCGCGCATCGTCGTCAGCCTGCCGCTGGCCCCGCCGGCGCCGACGACACCCCCACCGGCGCCCGGCCCGGCTTCCACAGGAAATGCCTGACTCTTCTCATCAGAAGTTCAGGTCACGCCAAGATGATGCTCACATGACTCGGGCAGCCTTCAGGTGTCGGAGTCTCCCCGCTTCGGCCCCGGCGACATCCGGGTCACCTCAAAGGAAGGCAGGAGACGCCTCATGAAGGCTCCCAAGAACGCCAAGGGCCTCGCGCTCGTAGTTGCGGGTGTGGTGGTTGCGGCAGGCGCCGTGGCCGTCGACCTCCCGGCGCTGGCCAACACCAACAAGGGCAAGCCGGCCGCCACGAAGACCGTGAAGGCCAAGAGCACCGCTGTCAAGAAGTCCGTCAAGGCAGGCACGACAACCAGCCCGACGGTGCCGCCGGCTCCCCCGGTCGGCGACCGCGACGGCGACGGACCGCGCGGCTTCGGCCACGGCGACCCGCAGGTGCTGACCTCGGTGCTCGCCGACCTCGTGAGCAAAGGCACCATCACCCAGGCGCAGTCCGACGCCATCACCGCGGCGCTACAAGCCAAGCGTGACGCGGCCGAGAAGGCGGAGAACGACTTCCGTGAGAAGGCCACCGGCATCATCGCGGGCGTCCTCGGCTTGACCGTGGACGAGTTCAACGCCAAGCGTGCCGACCGCACCCTGCCTGAGCCGACGGATGCCCAGCGCAGCGAAATCAAGACGAAGCTCGACGCCCTACGCACATCCCTCGGTCTGCCCATGGGCGGTCCTGGAATGGACCACCACGGCGGCCCCGGCATGGGCATGGGTGGCCCTGGCATGGGCATGCGCGGCCACCACGGAGGCCGCGGCTTCTAAGAAGTTCGACGCTGGCTGGAACCGCGCAACCCCCCAGCGCGTCACACCAGCATCGAGCCAGGACGGGAAACGCCCGTCCTGACCGAGCGGTCGGTCACTGTGGGTCTTCCCCCACCTACAGTGGCCGGCCGCTCACCCATTCCTG
>JAGWWW010000059.1 GCA_018970205.1 Actinomycetales bacterium | reverse complement strand
TTCGTCGCGGCCGTGTCTTCATCCGGAGTCGCTGCGCTAGGAACCATGAGTGAGTGTGTAGCACAGCCGAGGTGTGCCACCCCTCGACGACGGTCGCCTAGCAGTCTCGCCGGCTCATCAACCAGCCGAATGCGCCTCCGTCGTGCACGGCTGGCAGTCGTGCTTACCCGTCGGGTGCACTCATGCCCACACCGCCGACCTCCCGGTCGGCGCGTGGACGCCAGCCAGTCTGGCGCTGGTCTATCTTATTGGATTAGTATCCGTATAGATAAATTCCAGGAGGAGGCGCCATGTCCACAACGTTGCTTGAGCAAGCGCGGCGCGAGGCTGGGCTCACGCAGGCTCAGTTAGCCGACCTCGCAGGCACGAGCCACCCGACCGTGAGCGCGTATGAGCGTGGGCGCAAGATCCCGAGGCTGGACACGGTTGAGCGTCTGCTGGCCAAGACCGGCCATGAGTTGGCCATCGTGCCGGCCCGTGCCTACACCTGGCACAAGGTCGGACGAGGCAGGCCGTTCGCAGTGCCGAGCGCACTCCCACGGCTGCCGATAGACCGGGCATTTGCCACGGTCACGCTGCCACTGTCGGTGGACTGGTCCGAGCCGCGCAGGGCGTACAACCTTCGCGACAGGCAGGACCGGATTCGGGTCTATCAACTTGTCCTACGGGAGGGCGGGCCCGTGGACATCGACGCGGCAGTGGATGGGGCACTGCTCATTGACGTGTGGGACGACGTGATGCTGCCTAAGGAGATCAGAGTCGCGTGGTCTGAACTGATTGAACGTGCACTCAATCCCGCAGGCATGCGTTGGCACCGGAGCCCTGAGGTCCATCGTGAGCGTCAGCATGGACGGTAGCCTCAGTGCTTTCCAACGGGAAGTATCAGCCGTCTTCTTCGGGCTTCCCGAGTCTGAAGGCTATGTGCTTGTCGGTGGTGCAGCGTTACTGTCCCACGGGCTTGTCGATCGGCCCACGCGGGATCTGGATTTCTTCGATGTCCGCGTGGCCGATGCGCGCAGCGTTGAGCGAACGGCGCAGGCGTTCGAACGGGCGTGCGCTGGGCGAGGTTGGATGTGCCGCCCCGTGCGTGAATCAACAACGTTCGCGCGCTACATCGTGAGTGGCATTGACAGCCTTGAAGTCGATATCGCGATTGACGCGCCGCTGTTCGACTCGCTCCTGCGCACTGAGCTCGGGCCCACTCCGTCGTGGCTAGACCTAGCTGCCATGAAGCTGCTCGCCATGTGCAGTCGTTTCGAGGCTCGTGACTACGCAGACGTGTTCATGCTGCACCGGGTGGTCGACCGAACAGCCCTTATCGTTCGAGCCGCAGATGCGGACGCCGGCTTTCATGAAGCATGGCTCGCTGAAGCCCTCAGAATGATGCGCCGCATCCCTGACGACCGCTTCCCGGTCCCAGCAGACCAGGTGCCCGAGCTGCGCGAATTCGCGGAACAGTGGCTCGCCGAGATCGAATCCGCCGGGCACTGACTTCCGCAAGCGCGGACGCTGCAAGGTCCGCTTCCACCCACTCGGTAGCCTGTGCCCTTCACAGGCGCAGGAGGATTCGTGAGCGAGCACGCAGCCGAGGACCGCGAGGGATACGACCCGCACGCCATCCAGGAGAAGTGGCTGCCGGTATGGGACTCCCTGGCGCCCTTCCGCTCGGGTGACCCCGCCGACGCGCGCCCCAAGAAGTACGTGCTCGACATGTTCCCTTACCCCTCCGGCGACCTCCACATGGGCCACGCGGAGGCGTACGCCCTCGGCGACGTCCTCGCCCGCTACTGGGTGCAGCGCGGCTTCAACGTCATGCACCCCATCGGCTGGGACGCCTTCGGCCTGCCTGCGGAGAACGCCGCGATCAAGCGCGGCGAGAACCCCCTGACCTGGACCTACGAGAACATCGCCCAGCAGAAGGCGTCGATGCGCCGCTACGCCTGCTCCTTCGACTGGGACCGCGTCCTCAACACGTGCGACCCGGAGTACTACCGCTGGAACCAGTGGCTCTTCCTGCAACTGTTCGAGCGCGGTCTGGCCTACCGCAAGGACAGTGCCGTCAACTGGTGCCCGTCGTGCCAGACGGTGCTCGCCAACGAGCAGGTCGTCGCCGGCTGCTGCGAGCGCTGCGACGGCGCCGTCACCAAGCGCAAACTCAACCAGTGGTACCTGCGCATCACCGACTACGCCCAGCGACTGCTGGACGACATGAGCCAACTCGAGGGCGGTTGGCCAGAGAAGGTGCTGCTAATGCAGCGCAACTGGATCGGCCGCAGCGAGGGTGCCAAAGTCGACTTCGCGGTCGAGGGCCGCGCTGAGCCGGTGACCGTCTTCACCACCCGCCCGGACACGTTGTTCGGCGCGACGTTCATGATCGTGGCCGTCGACTCCCCGCTGGCGGCGGAACTAGCCGCCCTCGGCGGCACCAGCGCCGAGCACTCCACGTATCTGGAGCAGGTGCGCGCCGTCACCGACATCGAGCGCCAGGCAACCGACCGCGAGAAGACCGGCGTGCCGCTGAACGTCACCGCTATCAACCCCGTCAACGGCGAGCGCATCCCCGTCTGGGCGAGCGACTACGTGCTCGCGGACTACGGCACCGGCGCGATCATGGCCGTCCCCGCGCACGACCAGCGCGACCTCGACTTCGCCCGAAAATATAACCTGCCCATCCGCGTGGTCGTCGCGGCCGACGAAGACCCGGCCGTAACCGGCGTCGCCACCGCCGACGACGGCGAGCACATCAACTCCGGCCCGCTCGACGGCCTCGGCACCGAAGCCGCTGTAGCCCGAATCATCGAGGTGCTGCGCGAGCGCGGCACGGGTGACGCGTCCATCAACTTCCGCCTGCGCGACTGGCTCATCTCCCGCCAGCGCTACTGGGGAACCCCGATCCCGATCGTCCACTGCCCGAGTTGCGGCGAGGTTCCCGTGCCGCAGGAGCAACTCCCGGTCACCCTGCCCGCACTCTCCGGCGACGACCTCCGGCCCAAGGGCGTCTCGCCGCTGGCCGCCGCGACAGACTGGGTGAACACTTTGTGCCCGAAGTGCGGCGAGCCCGCCACCCGCGACGCCGACACTATGGACACGTTCTTCGACTCGTCCTGGTACTTCCTGCGCTACCTCGACCCGCACAACACCCAATCAGCATTCGACCCCGCGTTGGCCAAGCAGTGGCTCCCGGTGGAGCAATACGTGGGCGGCGTGACCCACGCCATCTTGCACCTGCTCTACTCGCGGTTCTTCACCAAAGTCCTGCACGACATCGGGCTGCTCGACTTCACAGAGCCCTTCACCCGCCTGCTCAACCAGGGCATGGTCCTCATGGACGGCTCCGCGATGAGCAAGTCCCGCGGCAACCTCGTACGCCTGTCCGACGAGCTCGACGAGCACGGCGTTGACGCCATCCGCCTCTCGATGGTGTTCGCCGGCCCGCCGGAGGACGACATCGACTGGGCAGACGTCTCGCCCGCCGGCTCGCGCAAGTTCCTGGCGCGCGCCTGGCGCCTCGCGGGTGACGTGACCAGCACCCCCGGCACCGACCCCGCCACCGGCGACAGCGCGCTGCGCAAGGTGACCCACAAGATCGTGCACGAGTCCGCTCAAGCAGTCGAGGGCTACAGGTTCAACGTCGTCGTCGCGCGCGTCATGGAACTGGTCAACGCGACCCGCAAGGCCATCGACTCCGGCTGCGGCGGCACCGACCCGGCCGTGCGCGAGGCCGCCGAGGCCGTGGCGATCCTGCTGTCTCTGGTCGCCCCTTACACCGCCGAGGAGATGTGGCAGCGCCTCGGCCACGAGCCCACGGTGATGCTCGCCGGCTGGCCGGTCGTGGATCCGGCGCTGCTCGTCGCGGACTCAGTCACCTGCATCGTGCAGGTCAACGGCAAAATCCGCGACCGCTTCGACGTCGCGCCGGACATCACCGACGCAGACCTGCAGGCGCAGGCGATGCAGCGGGAGGCGGTGGTCGACTCCCTCGCCGGCGCCACGCCAGCCAAGGTCATCGTGCGCGCGCCGAAACTCGTGAACATCGTCCTCGGCGGAGCCTGAACCGGGCATGTCCGAGGTATCCGGCGCTGCCAGCACCAACGCTGCAAGCGCGAGCAAGGTCACCGTCGTCACCGACTCAACCGCGTCGCTGCCGGCTGACCTCGTCGAGTCCCTCGGGATCATCGTTGTGCCGGTATCCGTCATTGTCGGCGACATCGCCCACGATGAAGGATCCGGCATCGCGCCCGAGCAGGTAGCCGCCGCGCTCGCCGCCGGGACCGCGGTCACCACGTCCCGACCCGCCCCGGAGGCATTCGCCCGCGCTTACCGCGTCGCCACCTCATACGGCGCGCGCCGCATCATCAGCGTCCACCTCCCGCAGGGCCTGAGCGGCACCTACGAGTCCGCACTGCTCGCCAGCAAGCATGCGCAGGTACCGGTCACCGTCATCGACGCCCGCACGACCGGTATGGCCCTGGGCTTCGCCGCCGCCGCCGGCGCCCGTTTCGCGGCTGCGGGCGTCGAGGCAGAAGCCGTGGCCGCTGCTGTGCGCGAGACCGCCGAGCAGTCCTTCCTCGGCGTTTATGTGGAGAGCCTTGAGCACCTACGCCGCGGCGGGCGCGTCTCCGCCGCCCGCGCAATCGTCGGGACCGCGCTGAAGTTCCACCCCATCTTGCAGATGCTCGATGGCGGCGTCGAGGTCGTCGAGCGGGTGCGCACCCGCTCGCGTGCCCTCGCGCGGCTGGTCCAGCGTGCCGCAACCGCATTCGAGCACGCCCCCGGAAAAGTGGATGTGGCCGTGCACGTCGTGGGGCCCGTGGCGCAAGGCGTTTCCGGAGCGGCACCTCCGTCAAGCACAACGATTCCGAGCCTGACGCCAGCATCCGATGCCGACGCCGTCGAGTCAGCATTGCGTGAGACCTTCGCCGGCCGCATCAACGACTTCCGCGTGGTGCCGTTGAGCGCGGCCCTTGCCGCACACGTCGGGCCCGGCGCGGTCTGCGTCGCAGTCACCCCCGTGTTGTCCTCCTGAGCAAGACCCCGGAGTCGGCGCGGAGCCGGGCCTTCAGCATGTCCGGCTGCCTCGAGAAGCCTGTATCCAGCGATGTCAACGCCACAGCATCCTTAGGGCTCGCGCTCTTGCGAGACTGACGATTGCGTAGTGCCCGGTCACTTCATCATCTCCTCGTGCCTCTCGAGGAACGTCGCGAGCGACCGCAATGGGGCAACATCCCTCGGGCTCGCGCCCCAGCCACCGTGACAGTTGATCTGCTGGTCAGTCGTTCCGTAAGCGCGGGAG
>JAGWWW010000058.1 GCA_018970205.1 Actinomycetales bacterium | reverse complement strand
GCCGCGAAGGCACCCGGCGCCGCACAGTCATCACCGAGGCCGAATTCCTCGCCCGTCGCGAGTCCGTCGACCGGGTCATGGCGGTACGCGACCGCGAGGGCATCACTCAGATCGGCGTCCTCGAAGACGGAATGCTCGTTGAGCACTACGTCACCCAAGCTGGCTCCACATCCCTCATCGGCAACGTCTACCTCGGCAAGGTGCAGAACGTGCTGCCGTCGATGGAAGCCGCATTCGTCGACATCGGCCGTGGCCGCAACGGCGTCCTCTACGCCGGTGAGGTCAACTGGGACCTGCTCGGCGTTCCCAACGGCGCCGGACGGCGTATCGAGAACGTCTTGAAGTCCGGCGACACCGTCTTGGTCCAGGTGTCCAAAGACCCGGTCGGCCAGAAAGGCGCCCGTCTCACCGCGATGGTCTCGCTGCCCGGCCGCTACATCGTCTACGTCCCGAACTCCTCCACCACCGGCATCAGCCGCAAACTCCCCGAGAGCGAGCGCAACCGACTGAAGACCGTCCTGCGCGCGGCGCTGCCGGAGGACGGCGGCGTCATCGTGCGCACCGCCGCCGAGGGCGCCAGCGAGGAAGACCTCTCCCGAGACGTGACTCGCCTGCTCGCGCAGTGGCAGGACATCCAGACCAAGTCTCAGACCGCGAGCGCGCCGGCGCTTCTCTACGCGGAGCCGGACATGACCATCAAGGTTGTGCGCGACATCTTCAACGAGGACGTCAAGTCGCTCAAGGTCCAGGGTTTGGACGCCTACGACATGCTCGAGCAATACATCGGCTGGGTCGCGCCCGATTTGTTGCCGCGCCTGGAGAAGTGGGTCGACAAAGAGGACATCTTCACCTCCTACCGCGTTGACGAGCAGTTGGCGAAGGCATTGGACCGCAAGGTCTACCTGCCCAGCGGCGGCTCGCTGGTCATCGACCGCACCGAGGCCATGACCGTCGTCGACGTGAACACCGGCCGGTTCATCGGCTCAGGCGGCAACCTCGAGGAGACCGTCACCAAGAACAACCTCGAAGCGGCCGAAGAGATCGTGCGCCAACTGCGTCTGCGTGATGTCGGCGGCATCATCGTCATCGACTTCATCGACATGGTCCTTGAGAGCAACCGCGAGCAAGTGCTGCGTCGGCTCATCGAGTGCCTCGGCCGTGACCGCACCAAGCACCAGGTGGCGGAGGTGACCTCACTCGGCCTCGTTCAGATGACCCGCAAGCGCCTGAGCCAGGGTTTGCTTGAGGTCTTCTCCACGCCCTGCGATTCCTGCGGCGGTCGCGGCATCCACGTGAACTCCAGGCCAGCCCCAGTCAAGGAGGACAAGCACGAGCCGGGTCGCGACCGCGGCAGCAAGTCCGACACCGACGGCCACGGCCCGCGCGGCAAGGGAAAGTCGGGCAAGTCAGGATCCAAGACGCCTGCCAAGGCCAAAGCGCCCGCTAAGGAGAAGGTCGCCGCTGAGGCGCAGTGACGCGGACGGTGAACAGATGAGGGCCCGGTGGGAAGTCCCACTGGGCCCTCACTGTCAGAGGTTGGTCACGGACGCAGTGTGACCGTGTAGCCCGTCTGCTGGTAGTTCCGGTTGCCCAATGAGTCCCCGACGCTGAACCACAGCGTGTAGACGCCTGCGGGGGAGTCCGGCCGGAACGTGAACCGCTGCTCCCACACACCGTCTTGGGCGGTGCCGCTCACCAACAACGGGTCGGACTCGTACTCGACCCAGGTGCGCATGGTTGCGATGTTGACGACGTTGTACACGTTGTAGTTGATCCAGACGTACACGTAGGCGGTAGCAGTCTCGTCGGTCACACGTGTGCGGACTGTGAAAGTCTCGCCCGGCTCCACTGACTGCGGCATCTGCGGCTCGCCGATCGACGGAATCGACACGTCGCTTGACCCGCCGACGACGGTGAATGAGGCGCTCGCAGTGTCGGTGCCGTTGCCGAAGTTGTCTGACGCGGAGATGATGATCGAGTACTCCTGCGACGGCGCGTTCGCGGGAATGGCGCACTCGAAGGAGTAGACGCCGTCGCGGTCGTCGCCGGACACCAGCACGCCCACGACCTGGAACCCGCACCAGTTGGTGATCCAACCACTCCGGCCGCCGATGCTCGCCTGGGTGCTCTGGATGCCCGAGGCGTCCGTGGCCCTCCAGGTGAACGTGGCAGTCTGGCCCGCGGTGACCTTCGACGGCGATGTGACCACCGACAAGGCAGGGGTAGTGGCATCCTTTTGGCAGCGGCCGGTCACCGTGTCCTCGGGGTCCACTGCACACTGGTCGCTGCCCGACCCCGTGGCAACTGTGTCCTTGCCAGCGCCGCCTTGGAGAGCGTCATTGCCGACGCCGCCGGAGAGCGAGTCGCTCCCGACATTGCCCCACAACACATCCGAACCAGCGTCACCCGACGCACGGTCGTCTCCCGCTCCGCCGCTGAGGCGGTCGTCTCCTGCCCCGCCGCCCAACACGTCGTTTCCGGCATCGCCGCCCAACACGTCGTTTCCGGCATCGCCGCCCAACACGTCGTTTCCGGCGTCGCCGTTGAGCGTGTCGTTGCCGGCGTCGCCGTTGAGCGTGTCGTTGCCGGCGCCGCCGTTGACACGGTCGTTGCCGTCCCCACCTGTCATCGAGTCGTTGCCGTCCCCGCCAGAAAGGGTGTCCTCGCCAGCATCGCCCTGCACGTTGTCACTGCCCGCGCCGGCGTCGATGCGGTCGCTCCCTGGGCCGCCGATGAGCACGTCGTTCCCGCCGAGGCCGGTGATGGTGTCATTGCCTCCGAGCCCGCAGATCACATCAGCGCCCTCAGTGCCGCGCAGCACGTCGTTTCTCGCCGTGCCCGTGATCGTGCACCGCGGCTCGGCCGCAGCGGCGGGCGCTGAGACGACCGCAGGACATGCCACCGCCAGCAGGCAGGTGACGGTCAGTGCCACGCTTCGTGATCGCAGGCTCATCAATCGGGTCCCTTCCCACACGTCCGGCTGCAGGGGAAGCGCTGCCGGTGCAAGCAGGCTAAGTGCGGAGGATTTCCCGCGCCACCGAAGAAAGCGCTTTCCCCGGAAGTCTCGCGTGGCTCACAGGGGATTCCCCGCTGCAGTTCACCGGGAATTGGGCAGCCCGGTTCAGGTCACCGACCCGGTGGGCAGTCGCGCCGCCGGCTCGCGTACCCTTTGAGGGTTGCCTAGGGTTGACCGAGGCGGGCTGTTCGGTCCGTCAGTTGCCAGGCGAACGATGTCACGCACCACGCTAGGAGTCACTGTGTACGCGATTGTCCGCTCCGGAGGCCGGCAAGAGAAGGTCGCCGTCGGCGATGTGTTCGAGATGGACCGCATCTCGGCCGCGCCCGGCGACAGCTTCAACCTCGCCCCCGTCATGCTCGTCGACGGCGACTCGCTGAAGACCACTGCTGCGGAACTCGCGGATGTCAAGGTGACCGCCGAGGTCGTCGAGCACCTGCGTGGCCCGAAGATCAAGATCGTGAACTACCACAACAAGACCGGCTACCGCCGCCGTATGGGCTACCGTCACGAGTTGACTAAGGTCCGCGTCACCGGCATCTCTGCGGGGAAGTGAGGCACCGACATGGCAAGTAAAAAGGGTGTATCCAGCACTCGCAATGGCCGCGACTCCAATGCGCAGCGCCTCGGCGTGAAGCGCTTCGGCGGTCAGGTCGTGCGCGCCGGCGAGATCATCGTCCGCCAGCGCGGGACCCACTTCCACCCGGGCGCCGGTGTCGGCCGCGGCAAGGACGACACGCTCTTCGCGCTGGTCGCCGGCGCCGTCGAGTTCGGCACGACCCGCGGTCGCCGCGTGGTCAACGTCGTCTCCGCCGCGGAGTGACCCAGCCCGTTTCAGATCCGCGGTCGCGATGAGCAGTTTCGTCGACCGCGTCGTCGTGCACGCAACCGCCGGTGCCGGTGGGCGTGGCTGTGTCTCTGTGCGCCGTGAGAAATTCAAGCCGCTCGGTGGCCCCGATGGTGCCAACGGCGGCAATGGCGGCAGCGTCATCGCGATGGTCGACCCATCGACCACCACGTTGGTGGACTTCCACCGCAGCCCCCATCGCAGCGCGGAGAACGGCCGACCCGGCGCGGGTGACCTTCGCCATGGGGCCAACGCCCCCGACATCGTGGTCGCGGTGCCCTCTGGCACGGTGGTGATGTCCCAGTCCGGTGAGGTGCTCGCCGATCTCGTCGGGGCGGGTGCGTCCTACGTCATCGCGCGCGGCGGCCGCGGCGGCCTCGGCAACGCGGCCCTAGCCTCCTCCAAGCGCAAGGCACCGGGCTTCGCTCTTCTCGGCGAGCCGGGGGAGTCCCGTACCGTCGTGCTGGAACTGAAGACAGTCGCTGACGTCGGCCTCGTCGGATTCCCCAGCGCCGGCAAGTCTTCGCTCATCGCGGCGGTCTCGGCCGCGCGGCCGAAGATCGCCGACTACCCCTTCACCACCCTCGTGCCCAACCTCGGCGTGGTCACCATCGGCGACGTCGTGTTCACCGTCGCCGACGTGCCGGGGCTCATCCCAGGCGCGAGTCAGGGCAAGGGCCTCGGCCTTGAGTTCCTGCGCCATGTTGAGCGCTGTTCCGTTCTCGCACACGTCATCGACTGCGCCACACTCGAGCCCGGCCGCGACCCGCTCACCGACCTCGAGGTCATCGAGTCCGAGCTCGCGGCGTATCAAGGCACCTACGCCGACCTGCTCAGCCGGCCTCGCGTGGTTGTGCTGAACAAGGTCGACGTCCCTGAGGCGAAGGACCTCGCCGACATGGTCCGACCGCAACTGCAGCAGCGCGGCTACCAAGTCTTCGAGGTGTCGGCGGTCTCGCACGAGGGCTTGCGCCCGCTTCTGTTCGCGCTCGCCGAACTCGTCTCGCAGGCCCGGGCCGTGGAGCCGACCGAGCGCCCGCGAGTGAAGGTCGAGGCGCGGGCCGTGGACGACGCCGGGTTCAGTGTCAGCACCGAGACCCTCGACGGGGAGGTCATCTTCCGTGTGCGCGGCGCCCGCCCCGAGCGTTGGGTGCGCCAGACCGACTTCAGCAACGACGAGGCCGTCGGCTACCTCGCCGACCGCCTCGCCCGCCTCGGTGTTGAGGACCGGCTCAAGGGCCTCGGCGCCACCGCCGGCGTCGAAGTCGTCATCGGCGAGGGCGACGACGCAGTCGTCTTCGACTGGCAGCCGCAACTGTCAGACGACGATTACCACTCCGGGCCGCGCGGTACCGACAACCGGCTGTAGCCCGCGTTCGGTGGCATGTCCGTGACGCTGGCGCACTATCCTCAGCCGCATGAACCACTTCCTCATGGGTGGAATCACCTTCGGGTTGCTGCTGCTCGCGCTGTTCTTCGTGACGCGCTACGACCCCGACCGCTGACC
>JAGWWW010000057.1 GCA_018970205.1 Actinomycetales bacterium | reverse complement strand
GCCGGTGGTGACCGCAGCGGATGCGGCTGAGTCGATCGCTGATGTGCCCGCGGTGCGCATACACACGGACGAACCAGATGATGTCTCTGACCCCAGCCCGGCAGGCGGTGCTGATGCCACTGTCGATGTTCCTGCGGAATCAGCTCACGTTCGTTTAGACGCAGCGGCAGTCTGGACTGTCACGAACAAGGCCGGCGAGACTCTCACCATCACCCTGCACACCGTGCATCACGACTCATCTCATGAGTTAGGCGAGGACCCGGGGCTGCAGAAGGACGGAGTCGAGGCGCACCTGCAGGTGCTGCTCGCGGAGCATGTGGGCACCTTCGGCGAGGGCTGGTCGCTCGTGCGCCGCGAGTACCCCACCGCCATCGGACCGGTCGACCTGCTGTGCCGGGACGGCGCCGGCTTGACGGTGGCGGTCGAGATCAAGCGCCGCGGCGAGATCGACGGCGTCGAGCAACTCACCCGCTACCTCGACCTGCTCAACCGTGACCCGGTGCTCGCGCCGGTGTCAGGGGTGTTCGCCGCACAAGAGATCAAGCCGCAGGCGCGCACCCTCGCCGAGGACCGGGGCATCCGCTGCGTCGTCGTGGACTACGACGCGCTGCGCGGCATCGACGACTCTGCCGACAAGTTGTTTTGAGACGCAAGTCAGAGTTCGCGGGCGTAGCGCATCTCGGCCAGATCCTGACCGCGCAGAGTGAAGACGAGTTCGGTGCCGTCGGGGGTCCAGCCGTGGCTTTCGTACCAGCCGCGAGCGGCCAAGTTCTGCGTCAGCACCAGAAGCGTGGCGCGGGCGAATCCGGCTTGACGCAGTTCATCAATACACAGCGCCATCAGCGCAGCGCCGACTCCGCGGCCCTGCATCTCGGGGTGGACGTAGATTCCATGCAACTCGCCAACATCGACAGCCGCCCCTTCATCACGGCTCGGCCCACACGTCACCCAGCCGGCCACCGCGCCGACCATCTCCGCCACGAAAACGCTGCCGCCGTCGGGCATCTGCCCCTGCTCCAACCCGGCCGCCCAGGTCGCCGTTCGTTCTGCGATGGACAGCGACGCGAGGTACTCGGCGTCGACGATGCCGGCGTATGCGCACTGCCACGCCCGCACATGGATCTCGGCAATCGCAGCGGCGTCAGCCTCAACGGCCGCGCGCACCACGATTCCCATGCAGCGAAAGGCTAGTGCCGCAGCGCATCACTGCTCCGGCGCGGTGACTGACTCCCCCACGAACCCCTCGCGGCGGTGGGCACCGTCGCAGAAGGGCTTCTTGGCCGACATCCCACAGCGGCACAGGAAGACCTTGGTCTCCTGACGCACCGGCTCACCCTCGGCGTTGCAGAGGGTGACCTCGCCATCGACGATGTAGGGGCCGTTCTCGCTGACTGTGATCTTCGTCGTCATGGGCGCGACGCTAGCCCCGGCTGCACGGACACGCCAAGCGCGGCAGGCTAGAGCCATGGCAACCGTCTGGGGCAGGCACTTCTTCGGCCTCGGGCCGCTGCTCGCCCTCGGAGTGGTCGCGGCGCTCGCGGTGTTCCTGCGCTGGGCGTTCCCCGGCCGCAGCACATCGCTCGTGGCGCGGCGGGCGAAACCGGGAGCCCCTGAGGACTACGGCCTGCTGACCCCGGTCGCCGAGCCGGTGTCCGCGATCGAGGCGAGCATGTGGCAGCAGGCACTGACCGACGCTGGCATCCGCTCGACCCTGGCGCAGACCACCCGCGGAGTGCGGCTGATGGTCAGGCGCGATGACGTGCATAAGGCCGAGGCAGTCTTGGCTCGGTTGCGCGGCAAACCGCAGGGGTGACTCGGAGCCTTCGTCGCTGCATCGACGGCGCGAGTCACGTCAGTGCCACAGGGCTACTGGTTCGCAGCGACATCTTCGCAGTGAAGCCACGCAAACCGGCCGCGCTACGGCGCGACTTCGCTCACGCGGGTCACATCAGCCCCGAGGGACTGCAAGATCTCGGCGAAGCCTGCGTAGCCGCGGTCGATGTGGTGCGCGCCGTAGACGTGGGTGACGCCGTCCGCGACGAGGCCCGCGAGCACGAGCCCCGCGCCGGCGCGGATGTCGGTGGCCTCCACCGGCGCGGCAGACAACCGCGTCTGACCGCGTACAAACGCGTGGTGGCCGTCGGTGCGGATGTCCGCGCCGAGCCGGGTGAGTTCATTGACGAAACGGAACCGTGACTCGTAGATGTTCTCTGTCACCATCGCGGCGCCATCGCTCACTGAGTTCAGCGCGATCATCATCGGCTGCAAGTCGGTCGGGAAGCCCGGATACGGCAAGGTCACGACCTCGACCGCCGTCGGCTGGCCGCGGCCGACGACCCGGAAGCCATCCTCGAGCACCGTGATGTCCGCGCCGGCTGAACTGAGTTTGGTGAGCACCAGCGAGAGGTGTGTGGCGTCGGCGTTGCGGATGGTGATGTCTCCGCGCGTCATCAGTGCGGCCACGGCCCAGGTGCCCGCGACGATGCGATCCGGCACCGTCGCGTGCACCGTGGGGCTGAGCCGCTCCACTCCGCGGATGGTCAATGTGGCCGAGCCGATACCGTCGATCTGCGCGCCCATCGAGACGAGCATCTGACACAGGTCGGCGATCTCCGGCTCGCGCGCCGCGTTGGTCACCGTGGTCACGCCGCGTGCGAGCACGGCCGCGAGGACCGCGTTCTCGGTCGCGCCGACGCTGGGGAAGTCGAAGGCGATACGCGCGCCGCGCAAGCCCTCGGGGGCGTGCGCGTGCAGGTAGCCGTGGTCGCTTGAGCATTGGGCGCCGAGGGCTGTGAGGGCGTCGATGTGCATGTCGATGCCGCGTGAGCCGATGGCGTCGCCGCCGGGCAGCGCGAGGTCGGCCGAACCGGTACGCGCCACCAGAGGGCCGAGCACCGCCGTGGACGCGCGGATGCGGCGCACGAGGTCGTAGTCGGCACGGTGGCCGATCTCCTCCGGGACGTCGATGGCGACCGTGGCCGCGTCTCGATCGCGCGTCACCTCGCAGCCGAGGCTGGTCAGCAGGCTCGCCATCACGTCCAGGTCGTCGATGTCCGGCGCACCGGTCAGCGTGGTGCGACCCGGCGCCAAGAGCGCGGCCGCCATGAGTTTGAGCACACTGTTCTTCGCGGCCGGCACCCGCACCTCGCCGACGAGGCGTGCGCCTCCGACGACTCGGAAGACGTCGCCGCCGGGGGCTGCGGAGTCAGTGCTCAGGCTCACGGGCATAGAGCCTATTCGCGCGGCGGGCGTGCCGCGGGGAGCGCGCATAGGCTTGCGACATGGTCCATTTGACGCGCATCTACACCCGCACCGGCGACGACGGCACCACCGCGCTCGGTGACGGCAGCCGCACGTCCAAGACCGACCCGCGGCTCATCGCATACGCCGATGTTGACGAGGCGAACTCCGCCATCGGCGTGGCGTTGGCGATGGGCTCTCTGCCCGATGACGTCGCGGCGCTGTTGGTGCGCATCCAGCACGACCTGTTCGATGTAGGGGCGGACTTGTGCACGCCGGTCCCGGCAGGCGGGGAAGACCCGGCGGTGCCGGCGCTGCGGGTGACGCAGGGTTACGTCGACCGTTTGGAGTCAGCGTGCGACACGATGAACGAGCAGCTCGAGCCGCTGCGCTCGTTCGTGCTGCCGGGCGGAACCCCCGGCGCCGCGCTGTTGCACGTCGCGCGCACGACCGTGCGCCGCGCCGAGCGCAGCGTCTGGGCCGCGGTTGAGGCGCATGGCGAGTCTGTCAGCAGCCTCCCGGCGCTCTACCTCAACCGGCTCAGCGACCTGCTGTTCATCCTCAGCCGGACCGCGAACCTCGGCCGCGGCGGCGACGTGCTGTGGGTGCCGGGAGCAAACCGCGAGGGCTGAGCTCACAGAGCCTTAGGAGCGAATCGCGCGGACTGCCAGCGCTTCTCGCAGATGTAGCCAAGTCCTGTGTACATGCGCTCAGCCACGGTGTTGTCGGTCATCATCCCGAGGGCGACGACCGGCAGCCGTTCTAAGCCCCATGCCGTGGCGTGGCTGCACACGCGCGTGGAGAGACCGCGGCCGCGGGCGTCAGCGTGGGTGACCACGCTCTGGATGTCGTAGCAGTCCGCAACCCGCTTGACCGCCGCCACGCTGAGCAACGCCCCGGACTCCTCGATGCCAAACCACGCAGCGGGGCGTTGGCCGTCGCGCTCGTGGGATGCCGTCGGCGAGTGAGCGAGCAGGTCGAGCAGCCGAGGGTCGTGGTGATCCACTTCCACGACCGCGTCCGAGAGTTCGCAGAGTGCATGCGCGGCGTCCGTCCAGAACCACGACCAGTCGTTGGCCGCTTCGATGTCGCGGTCGCTAAGGAGTGCCACGGCCTCGTTGCAGGTGATGCCGCGCACAGACTGCGCATCGGCGGCGTCGGTCTGCCAGCGGGCATGAGTCGCAACATCGTCCGCCACTGCGACTGTCTCCGGTGCATACGACCAGGACGTCACCCAGTCCGCCGACCAATACGCGCTGCGGCCCCGGATGGACCAGGCAGTCGCAGAGACCGCGCAGCGAAGCACTCGTTGGGCGTCGATGTCGAAGGCGAGGAACTTGTCATCGGGAAACTGCGCACGCAACTGCTCCAGAGTCACCTGCTCAATCACGTCAGGCCTCCCATCTCTGTGCGTTGCGCCGCTGCGGGCCGGCGCGCTGTATCGGCGCAGTCAGAATGGTTGGACTCACGTTTGAGTGACACCGCGCACTGCGCCACGCGAGGACCGAAGCACCAAGCGGCACAAGATCCTGCGCCCCGAAAGGCCCGAAGCACCGAGCCGCACGACGGTCTGCACCCCGAAGTACCGATCCGCGCAGCGGCCTGTTCCCCGAAGCACCGAGCAACAGAGGATGCTGCGCCCCGAAAGGCCCGAAGCACCGTGCAACACGATCGCCTGCGCACTGAAGCACCGAGCGACACAGCGCACTACGCCAGAAAAGCGACGGGCCGACTCGGTCCGCAGACCGGTCGACCCGACGCTGGAACATGAAGACCTGTCAGCGCGGCCCGGTCAACGACTCAAGGTGAGCGGTCAGAACGGCCTCGCGGTCGCGGTCGCCAGCGAGTTTGGCGGATTCCAGGGCCGCACGGACCGCGGCGCCGTCCATCTCGTCGGCGAGGAACGCGTAGCCGCACAGCACACGGACTTCGTTGCTGTCCACGGAGAAGAACCCTCCGTCGACGACGACCTTGACCTCCGGGCCCTCCGCCGGCTTGATGCGCACCGCGCCCGGCTTGAGCACGGCGAGCACCGGCTCGTGGCCGGCGAGGATGCCGATCTCACCCTCGGTGGTGGCGGCGACCAACGACGACGCCGCGCCGGACCACACATTGCGGTCGACGGCGACGACGCTGACGTTCAGGGTTACCATGGATCAGCCCGCCAGCTTCGCGGCGTTCTTCTCGACATCCTCGATGCCACCGCACATGAAGAAGGCCTGCTCGGGCAGGTGGTCGTACGCACCCTCGCACAGCGCCTTGAAGGACGCGATGGTCTCCTCGACCGGAACGAACGAGCCGGGCTGGCCGGTGAAGGCCTCAGCCACGAACATGTTCTGGGAGAGGAAGCGCTGGATGCGGCGGGCGCGGTTGACGAGGATCTTGTCCTCTTCGGAGAGCTCGTCGATACCGAGGATGGCGATGATGTCCTGCAGATCCTTGTAGCGCTGCAGGATCTCCTTCACACGCGCGGCGACGCGGTAGTGCTCGTCGCCGATATAGCGCGGGTCGAGGATGCGGGAGGTCGAGTCCAGCGGGTCCACAGCCGGGTAGATGCCGAGCTCGGAGATCGG
>JAGWWW010000016.1 GCA_018970205.1 Actinomycetales bacterium | reverse complement strand
GTCATCAGAGTTACCGAGGTCACGTTCGAGGTTTGCAAGGAGGCCTGCAACCTCAGCCACAAAATCAGGCTGGCTTGCGATAGGTAAGAGCAGGAGTCGCGCTTGGTTATAATTGTGGGCCATTAGATTAAGTTTAGCTAAGCGGATGCTGGCTTCGATGTTCCCTTGCTCGTGAAGTTCTTCGAACAGCTCTGCCGCTCGATCAAGCTCGTCCAAGTCCTCGTACAGGCAGGCCAACGTCCATGTTGCCGGTCCACCATTCGCGCCTTCAGCGTGCTTGAGCCAGGCAAGTGCTTCCGTCTCGCTTCGCGTTGCGAGTGCGATTCGCGCCAAGTTTGTTGCTGCAGTTCGACGAAGAACAGGTTGCCGCTTCGGATCAATCAGCGGGATAAGCAAAGCCTTGGCTTCTGCATAGTTCCCCTCCTGAATGTGCATCCATGCAAGACTGTTCATCGCCCACGGATACCCAGCCTCGGAAAGTAGTTCATACAGCTTCTGGGCGATTACCTTGTCGCCAACATTGTTACTACACTTGGCCAGTCGCCAGACTGTGTCGGGTTCCGCACGGACGATCGCCCGGAAGTAGCCCAGTTGGGCGAGCTCCCAATTGTCGAATCTGAACGCGATATCAGCGAGAGCTCTCCACCTCAGTGTGTTCTCAATCTCCGTTGCTTTTCGCGCTAACGCAATGGCTTCCTCATGCCGCCCGAGAACTTGGTTTGCTACGGAAGCGACAAAGCTGGCGTCAGAATCATCAGCAGCTAGTCGTCCGGAGATGAAGGCTAAGGCCAACTCCACCTGTGGAGCATCCTGAGAAGCGATGGCGTCTGAAACTGCCACCTTTGATGGACTCAGCGAAAATGCTGCGCTGGCGCTAGATGACAAAGCCTTACGGCGCCGCATTGGTCGCCACCTTTGAGACTCCGTAGCTTCCACATGACTGCCCGGTGCTTGCCCTGGACGAGTCACAGAATCTTCCAAGCTGGGCAGGATTAAATCGCCTGTAGGCGAATTCAACGCTTGAAAGAGGGTTGCCTGCAGGTCATGTGCGGTGTTCAGGGATTGGCTCTGCCCACTGAGCAGCCGCATGACCTGCTGGCGCGCTCGGTTCAGGTCCGCGCCGAGCTTGACCAGCACCTGCGCAGCGACGCCCTCGCCCTCGCGAATCAACCCGAGCAGGATGTGCTCGGTGCCGATGTAGTTGTGGCCGAGTTGCAGCGCCTCGCGCAGCGAGAGCTCGAGCACCTTCTTGGCGCGCGGGGTGAACTCGATGTGGCGGCTCGGGGCCTGCTGACCCCGACCGATGGTCTCCTGCACCTGCTCGCGCAAGGCGTCCAGCGAGATGTTCAGCGCCTCGAGGGCCTTCGCGGCGACGCCCTCGCCCTCGTGGATCAGGCCGAGGAGGATATGCTCGGTCCCGATGTAGATGTGGCCGAGCAGGCGCGCCTCTTCCTGCGCCAGAACGACCACCCGGCGTGCCCGGTCGGTGAAACTCTTGAACATGTAAAGCCCCGTCGCCGCGGAAAAGACCGAATCCCCTTCATCGTAACGAACCACATCCTGCCCGCGCAATCAATTTCCGCCTTCGCGTTTCTTCGAATCACCACCCGGCATGCCAGGCACCCCGGTACTACGTAACTGCGGGAACAAGATGGCTGCATCGATTTCCGATTGACCGAGCTAGTATTCAACGGGTAGCCCGTTTTCTCAAACACTGTGTGCTACCAGCTCAGAGGAGCATGTGCTGCAGGTCCATGACCGACTCCTACACTTAGGCCAAGAGTTTCAAGCCCGAATTTGCAGTTTGCAGATACATCAATGAGATGCAAGCCGTGTCAATCCTCGACCCCTTCGGCGGCGCGGAGGCGGGCGCGGTAGTCGCGCACCGCGTTGCGCAGTGCGGTTTCGGTGTCGACCCCGGCGGCGGTGGCGGCGGCGATGAGGCCGAGAAGCATCTCCCCTACCCGCTGCTGCACATCCGGTGAGCCGAGGGCCTGGGAGAACATCGCATGTGCGGCAGCAGCGGCCTCTTCATCCGCCACTGCGGGCACAGCCGCGGTGACATCCTTGCGGCCGGCGCGGCCGAGGAGTTTCACCGCCAGCAACGACGCGGGCATCGAATCCGGGACGCCGTCGGTCACGGACGCCCGTTGCTTCTCCGCGGCCTTGAGTTCCTCCCAGCGCGCCTGCGCCTCATGGGCAGCCGGCGTGGCGGCGTCGCCGAAGACATGCGGGTGGCGTCGGGTGAGTTTCTCGACGATGCCGCGGGCGACGTCGTCGACGTCGAAAGGGTCTTGTGCATTTTCTTGGGCGATGCGCGCGTGGAAAACGACCTGCAACAGCACGTCGCCGAGTTCCTCCCGCAGCGCGGAACGGTCTCCGGAGTGCACGGCGTCGACGGTCTCGTAGGACTCCTCGAGGAGGTACTCAAGCAGCGACTCGTGCGTCTGCTCGGCGTCCCACGGGCAGCCGCCCGGGGAGCGCAGGGTGTCCATCAGCGCAATCAGCGCGCGCACTCCCTCGCCGTTGGCCAGCGGCGGCCGCTCGTGCGTCACAGTGCGGTCACCGCCGCATCACCTCGAGACAACCGCAACCGCGGCAGCGGTCACTGACCGGTGCTCGGGCTGCCCGCGGGGGTCGCGACCTTGCTCTTCGGCGGGTCCAGCGAGAGGGTCTCGTCGTTCCATGTGCCGTAGCGCGGGGCGATGGTGATCTTCAGGCCTTTGCTGAGGTCGCGCCAGAAACTCGCGAGCTTCTGCTGCGCTCCCTGGTCGGCTTGGCCGCCGAGCACCTTCTTGGAGACCTTGTCCTGCAACACCGACAGTCGCGCGTAGCCGTCGATGTAGCCCTCGGAGTACCCGTTGGTGGCGAGTTGCTCGAGCACCTGGTCCTTGCCGTACTGCGAGTACGCCTTCTTCACGACGCCCTCGATCTCGGTCTTGGTGGCGTCCACGCCGACCTTGACCGCGCCGGCGTCCACGAGCAGCTCGCGCACCCGCCAGTTCAGTGCGGATGCCGACGACTGCTGCACCGGGGTGAGCGGCTTCTTCAAGCGGCGCTCAGTGGCCTGCGCGGCGGTGACCATCTCCGAGAGTTGCTGCTCGGTGATGCGCTTCTCGCCGACGATGGCGGCGGCTCCGGCTTCCTTGTTGCCGCAGCCGGAGAGACCGGCTGCCAGCATCACAACGGCGGCGAGCAGGGGGACGACACGCTTCACAGGACATACTCCTTGCTCGCGGCGGGCCCGGCGGGTGTGCGCGGGTCCAGGTGTGGCTCGGGGTGTCTCACTGGCCGGCGGAGCCGCTTGGCGCGGCTGCCGGCGCGGCGAGCACGGCCGTGATGAACTGCTCGAGCCAGGTGAGCAGTTCGTGGTCGCGCAGCGCTACCCCGCCGACTTTCGCGGTGCGCGGAGCCGGCGTGAGAAGCGTACGGGTGGCGGGCTTCACCGAGGAGCCTGGGTAGAGCCGGGTGAGTCGCAATTGCCGCGATTCGGGCAGTTCCACGGGGCTGAACCGCAGGTTCGCGCCGGCGGCGACGACTTCGCTGAGCCCGAGGGCGCGCAACGCGATGCGCAGGCGGGCCACCTCGAGCAACCGGGTGACCGGCTGGGGCAGCGAGCCGTAGCGGTCGAGCAACTCCTGGGCGACCTCAGCGACCGCCTCAGGGGTGGCTGCGGCGGCGAGGCGCTGGTAGGCCTCCAGCCGCAGCCGCTCGTGCTCGATGTAGTCGTGCGGGATGTGCGCGTCGATGGGAAGTTCCACGCGCACGTCGGCGACCGGTTGTTCCACCGGGTCGTGCCGGATCTCCGCCACCGCCTCGGCGACCAGCCGCACATAGAGGTCGAAGCCGACCTCGGCGATGTGGCCGCTCTGTTGCGCGCCGAGCAGGTTGCCCGCGCCGCGGATCTCGAGGTCCTTCATCGCCACGCTCATGCCGGCGCCGAGCTCGGTGTGCTGGGCGATGGTGGCCAGGCGGTCGTACGCGGTCTCGGTGAGCGGCTTGTCCGCGCGATACATGAAATACGCGTACGCGCGCTCGCGGCCGCGGCCGACCCGGCCGCGCAACTGGTGAAGTTGCGAGAGGCCGAAGGTGTCCGCGCGGTCGACGATGAGGGTGTTCGCGTTGGGTATGTCCAGCCCGGACTCCACGATGGTGGTGCTGACCAGCACGTCGAACTTCTTCTCCCAGAAGTCGACGATGACCTGCTCGAGCGCGTGCTCGTTCATCTGGCCGTGCGCGGTGACCACGCGCGCCTGCGGCACCTGCTCGCGGATGCGGCTGGCGACCCGTTCGATGGACTCCACGCGGTTGTGCACGAAGAAGACCTGGCCGTCGCGCAGCATCTCGCGGCGGATGGCGGCGGCGATCTGCGCGTCGCTGTAAGCGCCGACGTAGGTGAGGATCGGGTGGCGCTCCTCCGGCGGGGTGGCGATGGTCGACATCTCGCGGATGCCGGTGATGGCCATCTCCAGTGTGCGAGGGATGGGGGTGGCGGACATGGAGAGCATGTCCACGTTCGTGCGCAGGGCTTTCAGGTGTTCCTTGTGCTCGACACCGAAGCGCTGCTCCTCGTCGACGATGACAAGCCCGAGGTCCTTGAACCGGACATTGGAACTCAGCAGCCGGTGCGTTCCGATGACCACATCGACGGTGCCGTCGGTGAGGCCCTCGTAGACCGCTTGGGCCTCCTTGTCGGACTGGAAGCGCGAGAGCGCGGCGACGCGGACCGGGAACGGCGCGTAGCGGCCGGTGAAGGTGGCCATGTGCTGCTGCACAAGCAGCGTGGTGGGCACGAGCACCGCGACCTGCTTGCCGTCCTGCACCGCCTTGAACGCCGCGCGCACCGCGATCTCGGTCTTGCCGTAGCCGACGTCCCCGCACACGAGCCGGTCCATCGGGACGGCCTTCTCCATGTCTGCTTTGACTTCTTGGATGCATGCGAGCTGGTCGGGGGTCTCCACATACGGGAACGCGTCCTCGAGCTCGCGCTGCCAGACCGAGTCGGGGCCGAAACTGTGGCCGCGCGCTGACTGCCGGCTGGCGTAGAGGCGGATGAGCTCGTGCGCGATCTCGCGCACCGCCTTGCGGGCACGGCTCTTGGTCGCAGCCCAGTCGCCGCCGCCGAGCTTGTGCAGGCTCGGCGCCTCGCCGCCGATGTAGCGGGTGACGAGGTCGAGTTGGTCGCTAGGCACATACAGCAGGTCGGCCGGCTGGCCGCGCTTGCTCGCGGCGTACTCGATGACGAGGTACTCGCGGGTGGCGCCGCCGACGGTGCGCTCCATCATCTGCTGGTAGCGGCCGACACCGTGGTGCTCATGGACGACGTAGTCGCCCTTGGTCAGTTGCAGCGGGTCGACGCCGCGGCGCCGGCGCGAGGGCATTCGCTGCCCGTCGCGGCTACCGGCGCGGCTGCCGAGCAGGTCGCCTTCAGTGAGGAACAGCACCTTGACCGACTCCGCGCGCAGGCCTTGGGGGAACTGCGCCTGCACCACTTGCACGACATGCGGCGCGAGCGCGGTCATCTCGCCGTCGACGAGCGCGGCCGGCACATCGTGCTCGCGCAGGGACTCCACATACCGCGCGGCGGTGCCGTGGCCGTCGGCTGCGAGCACGACCGTCCAACCCTCAGCGCGGGCAGACTCGATGTCGACGATGGCCCGCGGCATGTCGCCGCGGTACGCGTGCGCGCCGCGGATGTCGTCGAAGGGACCGGCTTCGTTGTCTGCGTGCTCGGAGACATCGCCGTCGGCAACCTCAGCCGTGCGGAACGGGCTCAGCGACTGCCAGCGCAAGCCCCGGGCGAGCGCGTTCTCTTGCACCTCGTCCCACTCGCGGTAGGCGGCGCCGCCGATGTCTATCGGGGTCTGGTTGCCGTGGACGGCGTTCTCCCACGATGCGGCGAGGAACTCCGCGCTGGTCTGGCCCACATCGTGCGCCCGGCTGCGCACCCGCTCGGCGTCGCAGACCAGCACGTGCGCGCCCGGGGCGAGCAGGTCCGTCAGCAGGTCCATGCCGTCGCTGAGAGCTGCGGCGAGGGCTTCCATGCCGTCAACCGGCACGCCCTGCGAGAGCGGCTCGAGGATGTCCGCCAGCGCCGGGTGGGAGGCCAGTAGCGCGGCGGCGCGCTCGCGCACAGCAGCGGTCAGAAGCAGTTCGCGGCACGCGGGCGCGCGCAGCGGGTGCGGCAGCGCGCCGAGGGAGCGTTGGTCGGCGACGGAGAAGAATCGCAGTTCCTCCACCTCGTCGCCGAAGAACTCAACGCGAACCGGGTGCTCATACGTCGCGGGGAAGACGTCGACGATGGCGCCGCGCACGGCGAACTGGCCGCGCTTGGCGACGAGGTCGGTGCGGGCGTACGCGCACTCCACGAGCCGCGCGACCAACTCGTCGCGGCCGATGGTGTCCCCGGCGCTGACGTGGATGACCGGCGCGTCGGCGACGCCGCGCACGATGGGCTGCACGACTGCGCGGATTGGTGCGACGAGGACGCGTAGTGGCGGCTGCTCGGCGTTGGCGTCGGCGCGCAGCCGGCGCAGCATCTCCACTCGGGTGCCCACGGTGTCCTGAGAAGGTGAGAGGCGCTCATGCGGCAGCGTCTCCCACGCAGGGAACAGCCCGCACTCGCCGGGTTCGAGCAGCGAGCACAGCGCCGCGTGCAGGTCTTCGGCCTCGCGGCTGGTGGCGGTGACGGCGAGCACCTGTGCATGCTGCGCGGCCGCTGCGACCAGCCACGGATGCGCCGCGGAGACCACGCGCACATCGGCGTCGAGGTCGGGCAGGGAGTCGATGCCGCGATGCGCGCGGACGGCGTCGAACAAGGCGGTGAGTCGCATGGCGCCTATCGGTTGTAGCGGTTCTGGGTGTCGGCGAGGCCGACGCTGATGAGGCTCTCGGTGGCGTCGGCTGCGTACGACACCGCGTCAGCCAACGTCGCGCGCTGGTCGGCGCCCCAGCCCTTCAACACATACGACGCCGGGTCGATGGGCGGTGCGGGCCGGTCGATGCCGACGCGCACCCGCGCCCACTCGCCGGTGCCGAGGGATTTGCGGATGCTGCGCAGGCCGTTGTGGCCGTTGTCGCCGCCGCCGACCTTCACGCGCGCGGCGCCGAAGGGGAGGTCGAGCTCGTCGTGGATGACGACGATGCGGTCGACGGGGACGCTGTAGAAGCCGCCGAGATACGAGACGGGGCCGCCGGAGTCGTTCATGAACGACTGCGGCTGCGCCAGCACGATGCGCTGCCCGGCCAGGCGGCCGGTGCCGACGAGCGCGCGGCTGCGCTTCTGCACGGACAGGCTCACGCCGGCACGCGCGGCCAACTCGTCGACGACGAGGAAGCCGATGTTGTGCCGGGTGTCGGCGTACTGCGCGCCGGGGTTGCCCAGGCCGACGATCAGCCAGGGTGCGTCAGGGCCAGCCACGGTCGATGGCCTCCTGCCTGCCGAGGGTGCGCGCGGGCGCGGTGGCGCCGCGGCGGTTGCGTGATCAGGCGCCGGCGAGGCGGGCCTGCGCCTGCTCCTCGGTGAGGACGATGAGGTCGACGTGCTCGATCTCGTTGCGCACCGGGTCCTTCTGGATGTCACGTGCGCGAGTCGCGTACGTGGTGCCGTCGATGGTGACGTCGATGACGAGACCCTTCTTCTTCAGCGCCTGCACGAGGTCGTGCGAGTCCAGGCTGATGTGGAAGGTGGTGCCGGCGCCGTAGACCACTGCGGGGGTACGGCCGGCGCGGCGGGTCTGACGGGCTGCGCCCTTGCCAAAGTCGGTGCGGGTCTGGGCGTCGAGGGCGATGCGGGCCATGAGATGTCTCCTGCGCGTCACGCGGCGGGAGCGGCGCGGCGAGAACTGCCGAGCACGATCACCTGAGTCGATAACGGGCCTTGCGCCCCTCGCCACCGGCGGGACGGGAGTGTACCCAGCGGTGGCTGCACGTCGGTGGGCCGGTCAGGTACATGGGTCCACAGCAGCACAGTCAGCCGGTTGAGCAGCAAGACGGGCCGCGTCAGGCTTGGCGGGTTCTGTCGCCCAGTGGACCGGCCTCAGTGGCCGTTGAACAGGCTGGTGACCGAGCCGTCGCCGAAGACCTCCTGGATCGCGCGCGCGATGAGCGGCGCGATGGGCAGGGCGGCCAACTTCCGGAACTCAGGCGCTCAGTGGCCGTTGAACAGGCTTGTGACCGAGCCGTCACTGAAGACCTCCTGGATCGCGCGCGCGATGAGCGGCGCGATGGGCAGCACGGTCAACTTCGGGAACTGGTGGTCCGGGCCGATAGGGAGTGTGTCGGTGACGACGACCTCACGGATGCCGCTGTCCTGCAGACGCGTGGCGGCCGGATCGGAAAGCACGCCGTGGGTGGCGGTGACGATGACCTCTGCGGCGCCGTTGGCGAAAAGCGCCTCGGCAGCCTTGGCGATGGTGCCACCGGTGTCGATCATGTCGTCGACGATGACGCAGATGCGCCCCTCGACCTCACCGACGACTTCAAGCACCTTCGCCTCGTTCGGCACCCGGGGGTCGCGGCGCTTGTGCAGGATGGCCAGCGGCGAGGCGAGGATGTCAGTCCAGCGCTCGGCGACGCGCACGCGGCCGGCGTCAGGGCTGACGACGGTGACCTGGGAAACGTCGAGGTTCTTCGCCACGTGGTCGGCGAGGATGGGCAGCGCGAACAGGTGGTCGACCGGGCCGTCGAAGAAGCCCTGGATCTGCGAGGTGTGCAGGTCCACCGTCATGAGGCGGTCGGCGCCGGCGGCCTTGAACAGGTCCGCGATGAGCCGCGCGCTGATGGGCTCGCGGCCGGCGTGCTTCTTGTCTTGGCGCGCGTAGCCGTAGAACGGTACGACGATGGTGATGCGCTTGGCGGACGCGCGCTTGAGCGCGTCCAACATGATCAACTGCTCCATGATCCACTTGTTCAGCGGCGCGGTGTGCGACTGCAGGACGAACACGTCGCACCCGCGCACCGACTCGTCGAACCGCACGAAGATCTCGCCGTTGGCGAAGTCGTACGCCTCCGTGGGCAGCAGGTCGACCCCGAGTTCCTTCGCGACCGCGGCGGCCAAGGCCGGGTGCGAGCGCCCGGCGACCAGCGCCATCTTCTTGCGGTTGGGGATGACGAGGTCGGTCATGACTCCTCCTGCTGCGCTCTCTGTGCTGCCTGTGCGGATGACGACCCTGCCCGCTTGCGCAGGACCCAATCCAGGATGTTGCGCTGCCGAGCACGGCCCACGGCCATCGACCCGGCCGGGACGTCCTCGGTGATGACTGAGCCGGCGGCGGTGTAGGCGCCGTCGCCGACGGTGACCGGCGCGACCAGCATGGTGTCGCTGCCGATGCGGACGCCGTCGCCGACGGTTGTGCGGTGCTTGGCCACGCCGTCGTAGTTCACGAACACAGTGGCCGCGCCGATGTTCGTGTCGGAGCCGACAGTGGCGTCTCCCACATACGACAGGTGCGGCACTTTCGAGTGGTCGCCGATGGTGGACTCCTTGATTTCCACGTACGCCCCGGCCTTGGCATCCTTGCCCAGGACGGTGCCGGGGCGCAGGTATGTGAAGGGGCCGACGTCGCAGCCCGCGCCGATGACCGCGCGAGTGGCCTCGGTCCGGCGCACATGCGCGCCTTCGCCGACCTCACAGTCCAGGAGTGTCGTCTGCGGGCCGATGACCGCGGCGGCGGCGATGCTCGTGCGGCCGAGGATCTGGCAGCCGGGCTCGATGACGGTGTCGGCGGCGATGCTCGCGTCCGGGCCGATCCAGGTGGAGGCCGGGTCGATCAGGGTGACGCCTGCGCGCATCACGCGGTCGTTGATGTGATCGCGCATCACTGCGGCGGCGTGGGCGAGTTGCACGCGGTCGTTGATGCCCATGGTCTCCTCGTGGGAGCCGGTGTGGGCGATTACGGTCTGGCCTGCGGAGACTGCGGCGGCGATGACATCAGTGAGGTATTCCTCGCCCTGGGCGTTGTCTGTGCCGAGCCCGGCGAGGTGCGCGCGCAGGGCTGCGATGTCGAACACGTAGACACCTGAGTTGACCTCGTCAACCGCTGCCGTGGCCTCGTCTGCATCGGCCTGCTCGACGATGCGCGCGATGCGTCCGTCGCCGGCGCGGACGATGCGGCCGTAGCCGTGTGGGTCCGGCGCGATGGAGGTGAGGACGGTGACGCTCGCGGCGGCGGTGTTGTGTGCGTCGACCAGGGCCCGAAGGGTCTCACTGGTGATGAGCGGGCTGTCGCCGGCGAGCACGAGGACGGAGCCGGTCTGCAGGTCAGGCATCGCGTCGAGTGCGATGCGCATCGCGTGGCCGGTGCCGTTCTGCTGCTCCTGCACCACCACCCGCGCGGCGGGCTCACATGCGAGCACCGCGGCCTGCACAGCCTCGCGGCCGTGGCCCACGACGCAGGCGGTGACGGTCGGTTCCAGCGGGCGCACTGCGCGCAGCACGTGCTCGACCAGCGGCAAGCCGAGGATGGGGTGGACGACCTTGGGGGCCGCGGACTTCATGCGGGTTCCCGCACCTGCGGCAAGCACTACGACAGCGTCAACGCCCACGAGCGGCAAGCCTAGCGAGGGGCGCTGCGGGCCTGACAGGTCGCGCGACCGGGACCAACCGGGGCACCCGGTCGCGCGACACCATCGGGTTCCCCCGCCTGGACTCGAACCAAGACAACCGACTCCAAAGGACGGCGGGCTGCCAATTACCCCACGGGGGAAGGTGGCGCAATCTTCCCACCCGGGCGGCCTCGCCCCCACGGCGGACACCGCGCGTGCGCCTACGATCGCCTGCCGTGGCCCGGGATGAAGTCGACGCCCTCATCGAGGCGTGGCAGCGAGAGCGACCGGATCTGCCGGTGGCGCCGCTGGCGGTGCTCTCGCGGGTGACGCGGCTGGCCCGGCTGCTGGACCGCGCGCGCCGGGAGGCGTTCGCCGAGCACGACCTCGACCTCGGGGACTTCGATGTGCTGGCCGCGCTGCGGCGCTCCGGCGACCCGTATCAACTCTCTGCAGGCGCCCTCGGCGCGAGCACGATGGTGACCAGCGGCACCATGACGCACCGGGTCGACCGATTGGTGGTGCGCGGCCTGGTGCAGCGCCTGCCGGACCCCCAGGACGGCCGCGGGGTGCTGGTGCGGCTGACGGCGGCGGGCAAAGAACGGGTCGATGCCGCGCTGGCGTCGCTGCTCGCGCAGGAGCGCGGCCTGCTCTCAACCCTCAGTGCGGACGATCGACAGCACCTCGCCGACCTGCTGCGCACGCTGCTGCTCTCCGTTGAGAGCGAGTAATGGGGAACAGCTGAACTGCCGCGGGCAACGCGGTGTTGGCGAATGTCCATTCAACTACTCGAGTTCGTGCGTTCGTGAGCACTATCGCGCGCCCACAGCCATCGTGCCGCAGTTGCTGCCCGCGCCTGGCTTCCCCGAGTTCCGCGGATGGCAGTCACGCCACACGCACTGCGCTGACACATCACACCGCGGAGTCGGCACTGCGGAGCAGCTACCGTCACTGGGTGTCGGCGACGACCTCTGCTGACTCCAGCCACTCGTCTTCGAGGTCCTGCTTCTCCTTCGTGAGGTCGTTCATCTCGCCGAGCAGGCGTTGTAGCAACTCGTAGTCGGTGGCGGCCTGTTCCACCTCGACTGCGAGCCCGGCGAGCAACTCCTCGATCTTCGCCAACCGCCGCTCGATCCGCTGCAGGTTCTTGCGCGCGGCGTGGACCTCGGCACCGCTGCGCCCCGCGGATGGCGCGGCACTCACTGCTGATGGCGAGACTGGGGCTTGCACGGGATTGCGCAGGGCGAGGTACTGCTCGACGCCGCCGACGAGGTGGCGCAGCGCGGCAGGGTGGCCGGTGCGGGGCAGCAGCGCGTACATCTGGTCGCAGGTGCGCTCGAGGAAGTAGCGGTCGTGGGAGACGCTGACGACGGTGCCGGGCCAGGTGTCGAGCAGGTCCTCGAACTCCGCGGCGGTGTCGGTGTCGAGGTCGTTGGTCGGCTCGTCGAGCAGCAGCACATTCGGGCCGGCGAGCAGGACGGTCAGCAGTGCAAGTCGGCGACGCTCGCCGCCGCTGAGGTCGCGGATGAAGGTGGTGAGGCGATTGCCGGTGAAGCCGAAGCGCTCGAGCAGCGAGCGCGCGGAGATGTCGTTGCCGTCCACCTCGACCATCGGGCGCAGGGACTCCACATAGGGCAGCACCTGCACATCCGGCGGCGTCTCGTCTGCCATCTGCGAGAGCACCCCGACCACGACGGTGGTGCCGACCTCGATCCGGCCGTGGCGCTTCTCCGGCGGGTTGTCCACCTGCCCGCCGGCGGCCTCGGCGATGGCGTTCAGCAGCGTGGTCTTGCCGATGCCGTTTGGGCCAAGCAGGCCGTAGCGGGTGCCCGGCGCAAGATTCCAGGAGACGGAGTCGAAGACGGTCTGCTCGGCCGGCGCGGGCGCGAAGGCGGCGTCGTGGATGTTGACGACCTTCTTGCCCAGCCGTGCGGACGCGGTCTGCGCGAGTTGCACGCTGTCGCGCGGCGGCGGCACATGCGAGATGAGCGCCTCGGCGGCGGCGATGCGGAACTTCGGCTTGCTCGTGCGCGCGGGTGCGCCTCGACGAAGCCACGCCAACTCTTTGCGCAGCAGGTTGGAGCGACGCTCCTGCGCGACATCCTCACGACGCTGCCGCTCGGCGCGGGCCAGCACGAAAGCCGCGTATCCGCCCTCGTACTTGTGGACGTGCCCGTCGGCGACCTCCCAGGTGGCGGTGCAACTCGCGTCAAGGAACCAGCGGTCGTGTGTGACGACGACGGTGGCGCCGCGCCGGCGGGTAATGAACCCGGCGAGCCAATCGATGGCCTCGACCTCGAGGTGGTTCGTCGGCTCGTCGAGGATGACCACGTCGCTGTCCTGCATCAGCGCGCGCGCGAGCTCGGCCTTGCGGCGTTGCCCGCCGGACATGGTGGACATCGAGGTGGTCATGCCGTGCGGGTAGCCGGTCGCGCTGACGCCGCCGATGAGGCCCTCGAGCACCTCGCGCACCAGCGGGTTACCGGCCCATGCGTGCGAGGGCTGGTCGCCGAAGAGGAACTCTGCAACGGTCTGGTGCTCGACGCCGGAACTGTCTTGGCGCACGAGTTGCACTGTGGTGCCGGCGGGGCGCGTGATGCGCCCGGCGTCCGGCTCGCGCAGCCCGGAGACCACCTCCACCAGCGTGGTCTTGCCGCCGCCGTTTCGCCCCACGACGCCCACGCGCTCCCCCGGCATGACGCCGAGGGTGACGGAATCGAGGACGGTGCGAGTGCCGTAGACGACGGTGATGCCCTCGACGGCGAGCAGCGGGCTGGTGCTCACAGGGACTGCACCGATTGCACCTGTACGCCGTGTGCGGGGCCGGTTGCGCGCAGCACGGTGTCGCAGACGCCCGCCGAGGAGAGCTCCACCGCGAGGTCGACGCTGTGCTCGGCATCGGCGGCGAGGAATGCGCAAGAAGGGCCGCTGCCGGAGACGATCGCCCCGACCGCGCCGGCGTCGAGGCCGGCCTGCAGTGTGCGAGCCAACGCCGGACGAAGGCGCAGCGCCGCGGGTTGCAGGTCGTTGGTGAGCGCTGCGGCGATCTGGCGCACGTCACCCGCGCGCAGGGCGAGCATCAACTCCATCGAGACGGCGGGCTCCTCGACATGCTGGCCGGTCTCATCGCGCATTTCGTCCAGCGCGCGGTAGACCGCTGGGGTGCTCAACCCCGCCCCGCTGGCCGCGATGACCCAGTGCAGCGGCGCGCTCGGGGCGGCGAGCACCGGCGCGAGCCGCTCGCCGCGGCCGGTGCCGACCATCGTGCCGCCTTGCAGCGCGAAGGCGACATCCGAGCCGAGCCCCGCGGCGATGTCGGCCAACTCCGCAAGGGGCAACCCGGTCTGCCAGAGCTCGTTGCACGCCACGAGGACGCCGGCGGCGTCGGCGCTGCCGCCGGCCAAACCTGCTGCCACGGGTATGCGTTTGACGATGTGAACTGATGCGTGCGGCTGGTGGCCGGTGCGGACCGCGAGCGCGTTCACCGCGCTCAGTGCGATGTTGTCAGCGTCCTGCGGCACCACGCCGAGCACCCGCATGTCCATGGTCACCGACGGCTCGCTGGCGTGATCGACGGTGATGGTGTCGTGCAGCGAGAGCGCGTGGAAGACCGTGGCGATTTCGTGGTAGCCGTCTGGGCGCAGCGGCCCGACCGACAACCCGAGGTTGACCTTCGCCGGAGCGGTCACTGTCACAGACACAAGTGGCAGCCTAGGAGCACGCGTGTGCCAGCCGCGCCCAGTCGTCCACGCTGAGCACCTCCGCGCGGGAGCCCGGGTCGATGCCGGCGCGGGTGAGGGTGTCCGCCGCAGCGTCGGCGCCGCCGAGAATTGCGGCCAGCGCCGAGCGCAGGGTCTTGCGGCGCTGCGCGAAACCGGCGTCCACGAGGGAGAACACGCGGGCGCGGTCGGCAGCGGGCTGCGCGCGGCGCTGCAGGAACACCAGCGCGCTGTCGACATTGGGGGCCGGCCAGAAGACGTTGCGGCCCACGGTCGCGACCTTGCGAACCTCGGCGTACCACTGGGCCTTGACGCTGGGCACGCCGTAGGTGCGGGAGCCGGGCTTGGCGGCGAGCCGGTCCGCGACCTCCGCTTGCACCATCACCAGCACCCGCTCGATGCTCGGGAACCGCTCCAGGAACGACAGCAAGACGGGGACGGCGACGTTGTAGGGCAGGTTGCTCACCATCGCGGTGGGGGCTTGCGGCAACTCGCGCACAGAGAGGGCGTCGGCGTTAACGACAAGGAGCCGCGCCACGGCCTCCGGCAGCCGTTGGGCGACCGTCTCCGGCAGGGCCGCGGCGAGTGTTTCGTCGACTTCGACTGCCACGACATGTGCGCAGGACTGCAGCAGCGCGAAGGTGAGACTGCCAAGCCCGGGCCCGACCTCGACGACGACATCGTCCGGTCGGAGTTGCGCGTGCGAGACGATCATCCGGACGGT
Source organism: Actinomycetales bacterium (assembly GCA_018970205.1). Classification (GTDB taxonomy): domain Bacteria; phylum Actinomycetota; class Actinomycetes; order S36-B12; family UBA5976; genus RFTO01. Next base: position 17,217 of record JAGWWW010000016.1, on the reverse strand, counting down.
GTTGGGGTCGGTGACGAAGTTCTGGCCGCGCTGCTTGGTCGGGCGCACCGAGTGTCGTGATGCGAGTTCCCGGATGTCCTGCCCGCCGAGCAGGACCATCGGCGCGTCCGGCTCAGCCATGACGGCTCACCACTGGCCGAAGGCTGCGAAAGCGTTGGCCTGCACCTGCTCGCAGAAGGCGGCGAGTTCCTCGCCGCGCTGCTCGGCCATCGAGCGCACGGTCAGCGGCATCAACTCCGAGGCGTTGACCTGCCCGCGGTAAGGCATCGGCGGAAGAAAGGGAGCGTCGGTCTCGGTCAAGATGAGGTGGGCAGGCATCGCGCGCAGCGCCGCGCGGATGCCGTCGGCGTTCTTGTATGTCACGGTGCCGGCGAAAGACGCGTACCAGCCGTGCTCGGCGCAGACGCTGGCCAAGGACTCGTCCCCGGAGAAACAGTGGAACACGACGGTCTCGGGCGCGCCCTCATCGAGCACCACCCGCACGACGTCGTCGTGGGCGTCGCGGTCGTGAATCATCAGCGGCAGGCCGAGGTCGTTCGCGAGCCGGATGTGGACGCGGAAGGACTCCTCTTGCACCTCGCGACCCTCCGGGCCAGTGCGGAAGAAGTCCAACCCGGTCTCGCCGATGGCGCGCACACGCGGGGCTTGGGCGAGTTCCGCGATCTCGGCCCACTGCTCCTGCAGCGCGGCGACACCTTGCTCGGCGTACACGCGAGGCGCCTCGTTCGGGTGCAGCGCCACGGTCGCGACGACATCCTCGCGCTCCGCGCTAGCCGCGACTGCCCAGCGCGAGGTGGTGATGTCGCACCCCACCTGCACGACCCGCGTGACGCCGACTGCGGCGGAGCGCTCCATGGTCTCAGCGAGGCTGCGCACCGGCTCGTCGCCGTAAGCCATGTCCATGTGGCAGTGGCAGTCCACCACCGGGTGCGGCAGTGGCGCCGCCGGGTCGGGACGGGTCACTGTTGATGCTCCTCCAAGCGCGGGAACAGCGGCTCGCCCTTGGTGGTGCGGGTGCCGACCGGCAACACGCCCCAAGCCCCGGCGAGGTCGATGCGCTGGGCGGCGAGGTCGCCGAGTGCTGCGGCCGCGCCGATGCTCTCCCACAGCGACGCTGTCGCCTTGGGCATCACCGGGTGCAGAACCACGGCCAGCCCACGCAACCCCTCGCACACCGTCGCGAGCACCGTCGCCACGCGGGCCATCGCCTCATCGGTCCCGGCCTTGGCGACCTTCCACGGCTCCTGCTCCGTGAGGTACATGTTCAGCGCGTCGACGAACTCCTTCGTGGCGTTCAGCGCGGTCGCGAACTCGAGGCGGTCAATAGCCTCGTTGGCGTCGGTGACGACGCGGCCCCAATGCTCGCGCAGGACGTGCTCGGCGTCGGTGGTGGCGGCGGCGGGTAGCGCCCCGCCGAAATAGCGGTCGACCATGGCGGTCGCGCGGGAGGCAAGGTTGCCCAAGCCGTTGGCGAGCTCGTTGGTGTAGCGCGCGGACATGTCCTCCCAGGAGAACGAGCCGTCGGAGCCGAATGCGATGGCGCGCAGGAAGTAGTAGCGGAACGCGTCGGAGCCGAATGCGTCGATGATGTCCGATGGGGCGATGCCGGTGAGCTTGCTCTTGCTCATCTTCTCCCCGCCGACGAGCAGCCAGCCGTGGGCGAACACCGTCTTGGGAAGCGGCAGCCCTGCGGCCATGAGCATCGCGGGCCAGATGACGGCGTGGAAACGCAGGATGTCCTTGCCCACCAGGTGCACATCCGCGGGCCAAGTTCCGCTGAATTTGGAGGCGCTCGGCTCGTCGTCGTCGCCGAGGCCGATGGCGGTGGCGTAGTTCAGCAGCGCGTCGAACCAGACGTAGACGACGTGGTCCGGGTCCCAGGGAAGCGGGATCCCCCAGTCGAAGGTGGAGCGGGAGATGGAGAGGTCTTTCAGGTCACCGCGCAGGAATGAGAGGACCTCGTTGTAGGCGCTGCGCGGGGCGATGGCGTCGGGGTTGACCTCGTAGTGCTCGATGAGGCGCTCGCGGAACTGCGAGAGCTTGAAGAACCAGTTGCTCTCGTTCAAAGTCTCCACGGGTCGGCCGTGCACGGCGCAGCACTGCTTGCCGATGTGCTCGCCCTCGCCTGGGATCAGTTCGTCGGCGAGTTTGAACTCCTCGCAACCGACGCAGTACGGCCCCTCGTAGCCGCCGAGGTAGAACCACCCCTGCTCGTGCAGTGACGACATGAAGCGCTGCACGCGCTGCATGTGGCGCGGGTCGGTGGTGCGGATGAAGTCGTCGTTGACCACGTCGATGGTGTCCAACACCGGCAGCCACTTCTCAGCCACGAGGGTGTCGACCCACTGCTGTGGGCTGACGCCGTTGGCCTTGGCTGCTGCCTCGACCTTCTGCCCGTGCTCGTCGGTGCCGGTGAGGTACCACACGGACTCCCCGCGCATGCGGTGCCAGCGGGTGAGGACGTCGCCGGCCACGGTCGTGTAGGCGTGGCCGATGTGAGGGGCGTCGTTGACGTAGTAGATCGGCGTCGTCACGTAGAACGTCTTGGCCGCAGGCATGGCGGTAATCCTAGGGATGCGGCGCGTCGGGGCTCTTTCGCTTGGCGGCGAGGACCAACTCGTAGATGGCCTGCCGGGGCAGCCCCACCGACTTCGCAACCGCCGCGGATGCGGCGCTCGCGGACAGGCCCGAAGCCTGCTCGAGGTGGACGCGGGCGATGATGTCGTCGTCGCTGAGGTCTGCGGCCACCGGAGCGGTTCGGCCTGCGATGACGACGGTGATCTCCCCGCGCGGCTCGACTGCTTCGAAGTGTGCGAGCGCTTCGGCGAGGGAGCCTCGGACGACCTCTTGATACGTCTTGGTCAGCTCTCGGCACACGGCGCAGCCGCGGTCGGCTCCGAACACCTCTACGGCGTCGTGCAGGGCCTCGACGAGCCGGTGCGGTGCCTCGAAGAACACCATCGCGCGGCGCTCATCGCGCAGGGACTGCAAGTGGGCTCGGCGCTCGCCGCCGCGGCGGGCGAGGAAACCCTCGAACGTGAAGCGCTCCACTGGCAGCCCGCTGACCGCGAGCGCGGTCGTGACCGCTGACGGGCCAGGGATCGCGTCGACGGTGATTCCCTCGGCCACAGCCATGCTCACGACCCGGTGGCCCGGGTCGCTGACCAGCGGCATGCCAGCGTCGCTGACCAGCAGCACGGTCTGGCCCTCACGCAGGCGTTGCAAGAGTTCCTGCGCCCGGTCCGCCTCGTTCGCGTCGTAGTACGACAGCACGGTGCCGCGCACACGCACGCCCAGAGCGGATGCCAGATTCAACAGTCGCCGGGTGTCCTCGGCCGCGATCACGTCAGCGCTCCCGAGCAACTCGCGCAGGCGCGTTGAGGCGTCGGCGATGTTGCCGATCGGCGTCGCAGCGAGCACAAGGCGGCCGGTCATGGCATCTATTCTTGTCGGTCATGGGTCAGAAGCCGTTCGAGCGGACGAATGCGGCCGATGACCCGGAGCACGGTGGTGTTTCTGAGGGTGTCGCAGGTGACGGTGCGGACGGCAGCGCGGCTGCGGGCGTAGGCAACGTGACCGTCAGCGGACCCAGCGCGACCGCTCCGACCGACGCGGGCCATGAAGCCGCCGTAGAGGCCGACGGCGCCACAACAGCTCCCGCCAACGTTGCTGCAGCCCCGACTCTGGACGTGACACAACTGATCGACCGGCTCGACCCGGCGCAGACCCCATGGACACGCGGCTGGCGTAGTTGGATCATCCCGCTTGCGGCGACGCTGGCCGGAGCCGCATTGCGCTGGCCTGCGCTGGGCCGGCCACGAGCATTGGTGTTCGACGAGACGTACTACGCCAAAGACGCGTACGCGATGCTCACACACGGCGCCGAGTGGAACTGGGTCGACGGCGCGGACAAGGCGATCATCGCCGCCAACGGCAGCGCCGCGGCAATCGACAAACTTTTCAAAGACTCCCTCGCCTACATCGTCCATCCGCCGCTGGGCAAGTGGATCATCGCCATCGGTGAGCAGTTGTTCGGGATGACTCCCTTCGGCTGGCGCTTCATGCCTGCGCTGCTCGGCACGCTGCTGGTGCTGCTAACCACGCGCCTGGCACTGCGGCTCACCAGGTCGCCGGCGGTCGCGGCGGGCACTGGGCTGTTCCTCGCCATCGACGGCATGGCAATCGTGCTGAGCCGCACCGCTGTGCTCGACGGGATCCTCACTTTCCTTGTGGTTGCGGCAGTCACGTGCATCGTGCGCGACCGGGACCGCGTGCGGGCCGCGCTTGCCGGCCAGCTACGCACGAGCCTGGACCCGGCTGCGATGGCGCGGCAATGGCAGACCGGCGGCGTCCGGTTCGGGGCGCGGCCGTGGCTCTGGGCGGCTGGCGGGTTGCTGGGGCTGGCGGTGAGCACGAAGTGGAGCGCGGTTTGGCACATCGCGTTCCTCGGGCTCCTGGTGCTGGCGTGCGGCAGCGGCACCCGGCGCCTGCTCGGCGTGCGGCACCGGATGCGACGCACCCTGCTGCACGATGCCCCGGTGGCAGCCGCCGCGATGGTGCTGGTGCCGCTGCTGGTCTACCTCGCGTCGTGGGTCGGCTGGTTCAGCACGCCCGGGGCGTACAACCGCCAATGGGCGGCGACTGCCACCGTCAGCGGCGTCATGGCGGCACTTCCGGCGGCGCTACGGTCGTGGCTGCACTATCACGGTCAGATGTGGAGCTTCCATGTCAACTTGACCCAGGGCCACGCGTACAAGGCCAATGCGTGGTCGTGGCCGGTGATGGCACGGCCGACATCCTTCTACTACGACTCCAAAGGCCCCTGTGGGGCGAAGTCCTGCGCGGCGGAGGTGCTCGCGCTGGGCAACCCGATCGTGTGGTGGGCCGGGTTGCTCGCAATCCTGCATCAAGCCTGGCAGTGGTTGGCCAAGCGGGACTTTCGAGCGATGGTCATCGTGGTTGGCTGGGCGGCCGGGTGGCTGCCGTGGCTGCTCTTCCAGCACCGCACCATCTTCACGTTCTACGCGGTCATCATGGTGCCCTTCACTTGCGTCGCGCTGGCCCGCAGTTGCGTTGCAATCCTCGACTCGCCCGGCGAGCGCGGCATCCGATTCGCCGTCGTGACCAGCGTGGTGCTTTGCGCGCTGGTCACCACCTGGGCGTTGCACCCGCTGTGGACGGGCCAGCCCATCCCGTACAGCACCTGGCTGCTTCGGATGTGGCTCCAGACCTGGATTTGAGGCTGCGGTCCGGGCTAGGCGCTACAAGTGCGAGGCAAACGCGGAGGCTTCGGCGATTCACGTACATCAGTCGCTGCCTGAAGTGCTCGACTTTCTTCGGCGCCCAGTTCGACCCCCAAAGCAACGGCAGCGCCAACTGACCACAGAGAGCGGCCGGTCGACGTGCATGCACTATAATGCTGGATAAAGAAACTTAAACATGCTCTATATTGCATGTTACGCTCACGGTCTGGCCTACAGGAAGGACGCGCGCATGCCCAGAATCGCCACCTCAGGTGCTCGGCGCCAGGCGCGACATGCGCTTGATCCGCGTCTGGCTCGCGCACGCGAAGCCGCCGCCACGATGTCAGTGCCTCGCGACGGCTGGATTCGCACCCTGCGGACGGCATTGGGCATGTCCGCAGGGAATCTCGCAGCCCGAATGGGCACCGCTGAGTCCACCGTCTTGCGGATGGAGACCAGTGAGACCCGCGCCGCGATTCGTCTGGACACCCTTCGGCGAGCGGCTGAAGCGCTGGACTGTGACCTCGTCTACGCACTGGTACCCAGGCGGGGCTTGGCAGAGACGGTGCAAGCACAGGCAGAGCGACGGGCAGCGATGTCGCTGGCGCCCGTTCAACACACGATGGAGCTCGAGGCCCAGACTGTGCCGGCATCACTGACCGAAGACTTGTTCAGGCAAGAAGTGGAGGCCTGGCAGCGCCGGCCTGGACTGTGGGATGAATAGCGATGCAATGTGGCTGCAGACCGGGCCAGACGGGGCTACACCTCTGCAGCCAGACGACCTTGAATCCCTTATCCCCGGCTGGGTCACTACGCGGGCTGAACTCAATCTTGTCGAACGTGACAACATCGCAAAGGCACGCCGCCACCCAATCTGTGTCCGATTTCCCATGTCGGCGATCTTGGACGATCACACAATCCGTGCGTTACACAAGGCGATGTTCGGTGACGTTTGGTCATGGGCTGGTCACTACCGAACCACTGAATTGAGTATTGGCGTAGCGCCATCGCGCGTTGCCGTAGAGGTTCGCAATCTCGTGGACGACGCCCGTTTTTGGCTTGAAACAACTAACTGCGTCGACAGCGTCGTGCCGCTCTGCCGCATCCACCACCGTCTTGTTCAGATCCACCCATTCCGCAACGGAAACGGCCGACTAGCACGGCAGTACACGGACGCGCTCGTGCGTGCAACCGGGACAGCGCCGTTCACGTGGGGCAGCGGCTCCGGCATGGATCCTGACATTCGTCAGAGGTACATCACCGCGCTCAGGCATGCTGACCGAGGCGAATTCTCAGACCTCATCCGATTCGTGCGTTCCTAGCGCCGCACGCCGCGGTCCTCGGAGGCAGACAGCAGCCAAGGAGCAACGCGACTGCAGGGCACGGGCCGATCTGAAGGGAGCCGTCGGCCGCCCAGAGGGCGGCCACGTCGGCGAATCCCCTCGTGCTCAAGGGCCACACATGCAACTGGGGCCGCGGAACAACGCGACCCCAGTGCAAGTGTGGAGCTGAGGGGATTCGAACCCCTGGCCTCCTCGATGCGAACGAGGCGCGCTACCAACTGCGCTACAGCCCCTTGCGGGAAGGCGAGAATAGCACCGGCCAGCACAGCGGGTTTGCGCACGTAGCAGACGGCATCAGCCGCGGGCATCAGCCGTTCGCGACGCGACGGCGGTCCGGGGCCTGCTGGTCGAAAACGTCGTCAGCGGGCTGCCCGTGGGTCTGCTCGAGGAACTCGTCGATGAAGTCACGCTCGACCTCGGCGGCACGCGCCCGGCGGACGTCGCCGGCCTGGCGCAACATCTGCTCGCGGTCGAAGACGCCGTCGCTGGCCACGTCGAGGTTGCGGCGAACCGGCGTGGCCGTGGGCGCTGTGACGTAGGTCGGCAGAGTCAGTGGCTGCGCTGACCAAGGCTGGGCGACATCGGCCGCACGCGCAGCCACGTCGACTCCGTCATCCACCCGAACTGCCGGCCGCGCGGCGACCGGTGGCGCGCCGGCGGCCTTCACGAGAGGGCGTGCGACCTGCTCGGCCCTGGATGGATGCGCAGCCATGCACCGAGCGCGCGCCCGCAGGTAACGAATGGCAATGTCGCGCTCACGGCGCTCACGGCGCACCTGCTTGCGCGCTGCCACGGTGAACGCCACCATCAGCGAAAGCGGCGCCAGCATCACAGACGCCGACGCCAGTCGCGCGATCCAGAGCAGGCACGCGACGACGAACAACCCGGTCAAGGCTGCGTAGACCTTGCGGCGCCGGCCCATCGCTGGTGACACCGGCAACATCTCGTGCATCTTGGGGTCATCGGAGAGAGTTGTGAGCGCGCGCCGGAAGTGGTCAACCGTGCGCAGGGAGCGGGACTGGTCGCGGTGCCTGGCCCACATGGGCACGAGCACGGCAGCCCACATCGCGAGGATGACGATGTAGACGACGGCCGCCATAGGCGGACTCTATGCCGCAGGCATGTCTGATAGGACACAGACTCTGACTTGTGCGCGCGGCGTGTCGCGACTCTTGGACGTGCCTTCGCGCTTGCCGCGACCCCGCTTCCCTCCGCCCTTGCGGCCGGTGCCGACTGCGGTCGCAGACCTCGTAGCCGGCGAGAAATGCGAGCCTCTGCGCATGCACAGCGCAGCATCTCAAGGTGACGGCTCCGGCGTGCTCGACCCGATTGCAGGTCAGCAGCCACGCCGATTGCTAAACAGCGCCGCGGCGGTCTCGAAGTTGATTCCGAGCGCGCGCGTCTGCGTCACGAGCGGGTTGTGAAGGAGCGCCCCTGCTCAGCCCACATGAGCCGCAGCGGGTGGTGGGGGTCGGCCACCTGTTCCTGCGTGACGGTGAAGATGTCGTGGTCGCGCCAGGCACCGTCGATGTGCAGGAATGCCGGCCGATGCCCCTCGTAGTCGAAGCCGAGTTTGGCCACTACCCGCAGACTCGCGGCGTTCTCGGGCCGGATTGCGATCTCCACCCGGTGCAGGTCCAGCTCCACCACGAGGTAGTGCACAGCGATTGCCACCGCGCGCGGGGTGTAGCCGCGGCCGGCGTAGTGCGCGTCGATCCAGTAGCCGATGTTGCACATTCGGGCGGCACCGCCGACGATGCCCGACACGCTCACCTGACCGATGAGGTGCGCCTGCGAGCCCTCGCGCAGCCACAGAGCCCACGGCAGAGCCGTTCCCGCGCGGGCCTGCTCGTGGAGCCGGCGCACCATCGCCGGGTACGCCGGGGGCACGTCGGAATCCGGGCGCGGCGTGGTGGCGTTCCACGGCCGCAGCCACTCGCGGTTGCGCGACCTGACCTGCGACCACGCCTGCCAGTCCCGTATCCGCAACGGCTGCAGGACCAACTCGCGGTCGCGCAGGACTACCGGCCACAGCGCGGCCATCACGCACCCGCCGACGGTGGTGAGGGCAACGGGATCCGCAGACTCCCGCCGTACGCGTCCGTGAGCTCCGCGAGCAGCGGAGCCGGACCATCCCCGCCGGCAGAGTCGTCGCGGGCGAGCAGCCGCGCGCTGAAGGACGCCATCAATGACCCGGCTGCAGCGACGTCTGCGGTGTCGTGCGCAGATTCCGAGGAAGTAGGGGGCAATCCCTGAAGCCGGGCGATCAGTGGCAGCGCAGCGAGCGCGAATGCCAGCAACTGCCCGGCTGGGTCAGCCGGCATCACCAGCGCTGGCACGCTCTGCGGCCCTAGGACCGCGAAGTTCACCGCGGGCAAGGACAGCGCGTCCCACAACGGCGCCGATTGCCCGACCTGCTGGCTCAGCACACTGGCTGCAGCACCCGGGGCCCCGGTGGCCTCACAGACCAACAGGAGATCTGAGCGACCGAGCTGGTCTTCAATGACCTCGGCAAGGTCGGCAGACGAAGCGGCTGAGACGGTCAGCGCGAGCGCTCCAGCCAACGTGGCAGTGGATGTCAGGGCCATGGTGCGGGCGCGCCCGGCAGGTGAGTCAATCCCGATGACGACGACCCGGGGACGCGGGATGACGCTCAGCCGGACGATTCCTGCGTCGAGCAGCGCCTGCTGATGCCAGGCGGTCACGACTGATCCGGCGGGGACGATGGGTCGAATCGGCGCGATCACCGCGGTGCTGTCAGCGTCTGCGTCGGGGCTGGCCGGCGGCGGCCCGAAGACGTCATCGGGCGAGACACAACCCAGGGCCGCAGTCACCGCCATCTCCAGGGGGTCCAGCGGCGCCACCTGCGCGGCGAGTGCCGCGCGCAGCTCCGCAACAACCTCCTTGACGCCCATGCGCCGCAAACTACGCGGTGCCCGCGCGGCGTTGGAGCCAACGCGCCGCAACACTGTCACGACAAGACGTCACCATGGTCATGCCTTGACGAAAGCGTCCCGCTGCACACGACGAGGCACAGACGAGCATGTGCAGTCAAGATGCAGCAGCGCGGTCGCGGCAGGCCATGACAACGTTTTGCAGGTGACTGTGAACGGTTGTCTACGGCCCAACGTCGGCACAGAGGCGCAGGCAACGTGCGAAGCCTCAGGAAGGCCAGGAGTCGACCGTCTCCCGCAGCCAACGACGGAATCGCGGTCCGAGGTCGTCCCGGTCCGCGGCAATCTGCACGACGGCCTGAAGGTACGAGAGTTTGTCGCCGGTGTCGTAACGCCGGCCCTTGAAGACGACACCCACCACTCCGCCGCCTTCACCCGGCGGCACCTCGACCGCGAGCTTGCGCAGGGCGTCGGTCAGTTGAATCTCACCACCACGACCGGGCCGTGTCTGCTCGAGTTCAGTGAAGACCCGCGCGTCGAGGACGTAGCGGCCGATGACCGCGTAGTTGCTCGGCGCAGTCGCGGCATCCGGCTTCTCAACCAAGTCCGTGACCTTGACAACCCCCTCGTCACCGGTCGGCTCCACAGCGGCGCAGCCATACATGTGGATCTGCGACGGGTCGACTTCCATGAGGCACAGCACCGAGCCGCCATGGCGCGCACGGACGTTCATCATGCTCGTCAGGACCGGGTTGCGGCGGTCGATGATGTCGTCGCCGAGTAAGACTGCGAACGGCTCGTTGCCGACGTGCATCGCGGCCATGAGCACCGCGTGGCCGAGGCCAAGCGGCTCGCCTTGGCGGACGTAGTGGACGTCGGCGAGGTCAGCTACCTCGCGCACCTGGCGAAGCCGGTCGTGGTCGCCCTTGGCCTCGAGCGCCTGCTCGAGGAACGGCAGCCGGTCGAAATGGTCCTCGAGGCCGTACTTGGCACGGCCAGTGACGAACAGGACATCGTTGATGCCCGCCTCGACGGCCTCCTCGACGACGTACTGGATGGCGGGCTTGTCCACCACCGGGAGCATCTCTTTGGGGGTGGCTTTGGTCGCCGGCAGGAACCGAGTTCCCAAGCCGGCCACCGGCATCACCGCTTTTCGAACCGGCATCGACATGGCGCCATGCTAGGGCAGCGCGGCACGATTGGGCCGTGGCCGAGTGCGATGTGACGAGTCTCAAAGCCCTCGCACGCGCACGGGCGCAGCGTCAATCCCTGCCCGGGGCCGTGGTCACGCCGGCATTGGCGGCGCACCTACACGAACTAGGCGCACAGCGGATCGCCGGTTTCCTTGCCCTGCCAAGCGAGGTAGACCCATTGCCGGCGCTGGTGGCAGCGCAGGCTGCCGGCGCAGATATCGCGGCGGCGCGTGTCGATCGGCAGTCGTTGCTGTTCATCCGCATCGACGCTGCAGCGGTGGCGGCAGGAGCGGCTGATGTCACGGTTGGGGCGCTCGGGGTGCGTGAACCCGGCTCAGGCGCGGCCGTTCAGTTGGCTGATTGCGACGCGATCGTTGTGCCGGCGCTGGCCTGCGACCTCACCGGTGCGCGACTCGGCCGCGGCGGCGGCTATTACGACCGGGCGCTTGCGGGGGTAGCCGCGCACATCCCGGTCATTGTGGTCGTCCACGACGAGCAGGTCTGGGAGGCGGGGGATGTGCCGGTGGAGCCACATGACCGCCGGGTCACCGCCATCGCCACGCCGACTCGCCTGATCCTCCTCGGCAAGCGCTGAGGCCAAGCGGTGCTGCCGCGGCGCGTGCAGACTGGCTACGCGTCGCGGCGCTCGGTGCTCAGGTACGCCGCCGCCGTCAGCATCACGGCCCAGAGGGCGAACACGATGCCCGCGCGCCACGGTGTGATGAGATGCTCCACACCGGGCGGCAGTGGGTTGTCTCCCACGACGCCGCTGGATGGCAGCCCCGTGCCCCCGATGCCTGCGGTGACGTTTGCCGAGCGGTCGTAGCCGGCTTGCCAGAACACGAACCGCTCAGCGTTATCGAACGGGGCGATGTCGTTCAGCCAGCCGAGTCGACCTTTGGACACCACTTGGCTGAGCATGAGGAGCAACTTCTCCACGAACAGCGGCCAGATGCTGGACAGCACGAGCGCCAGCGGAAGTGAACGGGTGAGCGCGCTGATGGCCGCGACGAGGAGAACCAAGAGCAGCAGGTAGCCCAGGCTGCGCAGCAGCGCCTCGTATGCGTAACTGGAGTAGGCGACGACGGCGCTAGAACCGGCATCGCCCATGCCCACTGCGCCAGTGTTGAGTTTCTCGAAGAAGTCGAAGTTGATCCGCCCGCGGGAGTCAACGCCCTTGAGCAGCAGCATCGATGCCGCCGTGACAGCCAGCCACATCAGCGTCGTGACGAGCAAGATGACGCCGGTCTTGGCGACGAAGATCTCCGCCCTGCGGGGGAAGGCGCTGAACGTGACTCGGGTGAGGCCGTAGCGATATTCGTGGCCCCACGACATCGCTGCGAAGGCGGCGATGATAGTCGTCACGATCTGGTACGGCCCCTGCATGCTGTTGACGACCTCAACGAACGACGTCTTGGCGAACGTCGCGGGCGTGGCGCCGTCGCTTTGGAAAACCTCCGCGGTCGCGATTTTGTGTGACACCCAGGTGAAGAACAACGACGCCGCGACCGCGCTGCCAGCAATCCACCAGGTTGAGCGCAGGGTGGTGGCCCGGCGCCACTCGTACAGGAACGCCGCCCTCATCGGTTGCCTCCTTCGGCAGGCGCGTCATGATGCCCGCCCATCGAGTACTCCTGGGTCTGCGAGGTCACCTCGAGGAAGGCTTCCTCGAGGGACGCGGTCCGGCGAGTGAGCTCGTGCAGTTCGGCTCCGCAGGCGAACGCGACCGCGCCGACCATCTCGGTGTCGGCTCCGGGAACTGAGATGCCCGCACCTTCGCGGATCGACGCGACCCCACGATCGGCCAGCGCTGCGATCAGGGCATCGGAGTTCGGCGTGCGCACGAAGACGTCATTGCGGGTGGACCTTGCCACGAAATCCTCTAACGACTCGTCAGCGATGAGCTGCCCGCGGCCGATGACGACGAGATGCTTGGCGAGCAGCTGCATCTCAGAGAGCAGGTGGCTGGACACGAGCACGACCCGGCCCTCGCCCGCGTAGTAGGCGATGAAGTCGCGCAGCCAGGAGATCGACTGCGGGTCCAAGCCGTTGGCAGGCTCATCGAGCAGCAGCACTGACGGGTCGGAGAGGATCGCGCCGGCGAGGCCGAGCCGCTGACCCATGCCCAGTGAGAAACCGCGCGGCTGCTTGCGTGCCACATCCGCAAGGCCTACGAGGTCGAGGACCTCGTCGATTCGCCGGTCGTCCGCGCCGCTGGCTGCGGCGAGCATCCGCAGGTGGTTGCGCGCGGTGCGCTTGGGGTGGAAGAACTTCGCGTCAAGATGGGCGCCCACGACCCGGGCCGGCTTGGGGTGCTCCGTCAGCGGCTGGCCGTCGTAGAGAGTGCGACCTTCGCCGTGGTCCAAACCGAGCATCATCCGCATGGTGGTGGACTTGCCCGAGCCGTTAGGCCCGAGGAATCCCGTGACCACCCCATCGGAGAGGGTGAAGGACAGGTCGGACACGGCGCGGTGGCGACCGAAGCTCTTGGACAGTTGCTGGCATTCGACAAGCACGTGGGCACGCTACTGCATTCGCGCACAATGAAGGCAGCCCTGAAATGCGGCTGTGGGCTGTCCTTGCGAGAATGCGCGCATGCCGACCTATCAATACCGCTGTGGCGACTGCGATGCGTTCCTCGAGGTCGTTCAGTCGTTCACGGACGACGCACTGACCACCTGTGAGGGTTGCGGCGGCGCGCTTCGCAAGGTCTTCTCCGGTGTCGGTGTGGTGTTCAAGGGAAGCGGCTTCTACCGGACTGACTCGCGAACCGGCGGCAGCGGCTCCACCACCGCCGGCAGCGCTGACTCCGGTTCCGCGCCGAGCGTGGCGCCGGCCAAGGCCGAGAGCAGTTCCACTGGCAACTCATCCAGCGGCGGTTCGTCTTCGTCCGCTGCCACGGCGGCTAACTGAGCCGCAGATTGCGGCCGGCACTGCGTGTAGCGATCCCCGACGACGCTGCGGCTGCGTTCCGGGAAAAGTCCGCCGAAGGTTGCCCGGCGGCATTGATGGCTCCTCGCGAGACTCGTCAGTTGACCGGCGTCGACGGCCGCTGCCGTAGCAGACGATTGAGCACACCCGGGGTGTTTCCAACGGTGCGGCCTTCCCAAGCGGCCCCTCGTCCACCACCGCGAGTTGCGCGAGTTCCGCCCACAGGAGTGACCGCACGCGGACCTCGTGCGCGCGAGTCAACGCAGACTTCGGCAATGCCTCTCAACAACCGCCGTCGCACTGTGGCTCCGCACTGGCTACCGTCCGATGCGGCGGGGACTCTCGCGACACTACGGCAACACTTGCTCCGGGCGCGTGCCCGCGCGACGCTGGGCGGCATTGCGCTGGTTGTCTTGACTGCGCTGGCGACGGCAGCCGTGACGCATGTGGAGAACAAAGCGGTGATTGTGGCAACACACGACCTGCCCGCCGGCCACATCATCGGTGCTGGTGACATCACCTGGCGCGAGGTGCCAGCGCGGGCAGCACCACGGCATGCGATGACTGTCGCCGCCCAAGCCATCGGCCGTCGCCTGGTCGGCCCGATCGCACGGACCGACGTGTTGAGCCAAGAACGGGTGGCAGCCACGCCGACTGCACCCTCCAATGCGCTGCGCATGACTCTGGGCATCGACAACGCAACTGCACGGGCGCTTGCCGCTGGAGACACCGTCGACGTCTGGGTCGTGTCGCAGGCGATGGGCGGTGTCTCCGAGACGGGCGCGCAGCGTGCGGCACACGCGGTCACCGTGGTTGAGGTCAGCGTCGAGCGAGAGTCGACCGCGACCGCGTCGGTCACGCTCTCGGTGCCGGCCGCTGATGTGCCCGCGTTGGTCGCGGCCCGCGCCGAGGGCGCAGCGGTCATGCTCACCAGGCGCCCCTGACCCCGGTCTGCTGTCACAGGTGGTGCGGCGGAACCTCACGGCGTAGCGCCTCGTCGTTGCTTGCAGCACGCGGCGCTGCCGGGTTGACCGTGTCATCTGACGCTAGGTCTAACTCCGCGAGCAACGCGGCTAGTCGCTCTGCCGGCGCGGCAGCGTCGGAATCCTCAGTATTCCCGCGATTGGAAGCCCCTGCGCCGTCGGAGGGCAAAGGCTGCGCAGGTGCCGCATCGTCGACCGCGACAGGGCGGACAGCCGTGCTGCGGACATTGGGGGAAGCGGCGCTGGCAGCGTCGGGGACGACGTCACCTGCGGCTGCCGCCGCCGGTTGCGCATTAGTCGTCAGGGGCGCGTGAGACCGCCCCGCGGCCGATGCCGCACCTGAGTCAGTGTTGCTAGCGCACATAACCGCAGCATGACATGGCCGCACGCCGCATGCGCCGCCACTGCGGGGCACACCGCGCGGAGATTGGCAGACTTCGACCGTGGCCGACACCTCTGCGGACGAAGCCGATACGCCGGCTGCCCTCCGCCCCGCGCAGTGGCGCGAACAGCGCCGCGCGCACCAGGCGCTCGTCGACACCTGGGTGACCCCCCACCTGCAGAGGCGTCGCAGCGGTCATCGCCACCCGATCGAGGACTTCCTCTGGGACTACTACCCCTACCGGCCGAGCGCACTGCGCCTCTGGAACCCGGGCCCGACCGCGGTGCTGCTGGGCTACATGGACGATGAACCGCTGCCGCCGGGGTTCACACGCGATGCCGAAGGCACAGTCACATTCGCCTTCGAACGGTTGCCGGAGCGCCACCGCGAACGCATCGCGTCGGAACTGCCGTGGCTGTTGCGCCTACTCGGAGGAATGCAGCAGCGGCCCGCCGGCTTCGGCTGCTTCGGGATGCACGAATGGGCGATGGTGCTGGGCCAGCCCAGCGAGGAGCACCGGCATCGCACCTGGCCGATGCGCGTCGCGGCTGACGATGTGCGCGCGGCTATCGCTGCCGTCGGTTTGCGCTGCACGCATTTCGACGCCTGGCGCTTCTTCACCCCCGAGGCCACCGACCTGAACCCCTGGCCGTTGAGCCGTGCCACCCAACCTGAGCGCGACCAAGCCGGCTGCCTGCACGCGAATATGGATGTCTACAAGTGGTCGATGCGGATGCAGCCTCTGGTGCCGAGCAGCCTGGTGACGCGGGCATTCGATCTAGCGATGCGCATCCGGCGGCTGGACATGTCCGCCTCGCCGTATGACTTCACGGCGCTGAATGTGCACCCGGTTGCAGTGGAGACCGCCGAGGGCCGCGCTGACTACGCACGGCAGCAGCGCGGGTTCTCGCAGGAGGCCTCCGCGCTACGGGTGGAGTTGCTGGGTCATCTGCAGCCATTTGCGGCCGCAGCCGGCGGGCGCGCTGCCACAATCTCTCCATGACCGCTGAGTTGATGCTGCAGCGCATCTGCCTGCGCCCGGTGTCGGAGGCGATGGCGCGCGCAGTTGTGCAGGGAAACCGAAGCACTGACTGGGCTCACGACTACCCGACCGACGGCGATGTGGTCATCTCGACCGTCGTGTTGCGGGCGATCGAGGCCGAAGCGGCCTACCAGCCACCATCGGTGATCACACCGTGGACCGGCCCATGGCAGATCTGCGTGCGCGGCGAGGCCGGCGAGACCGTCATCGGCGCTATCGGATTCAAAGGCGGCCCTGTCGACGGCAGCGTTGAGATCGGCTACGGCATCGCGGAGAGCGCACGCGGCCACGGATACGTCACCGACGCCGTGATGGCGCTGCTGCAGTTGGTGAGCGGCCATGACGTGACGGTAGTGGCGGAGACTGAGCCTGGGAATGCAGCCAGCGAGCGCGTGCTGCAGCGATGCGGTTTCGTGCCTACCCACACCGCGGCGGACGGCAACCTCTGGTGGCGTGCGGACTAAGCAGCGCGCGGACTAGTCCGCGGGGCTAGCCGTTGCGGGCCGACCACAAAGAGGTCACCTGTGCGTCAGTGAGCAGTTTGTCCCACACGGCCACCTCGTCGACCGGCCCTGCGAACGCGGCCGTCGGCGCCAACGACCCGACCGCGCTGGCAACTGTGGCCGGCCCGACGCGCCAGGACTCCGTCGCGGTGGGCGGCAGCCCCTTGCGCATCTGGGACTCGAATGCCACTTGCGCACCGTCGAGGTAAAGGCGGGTGCCGCGCGTGGCTCCGGAGTCGGCTGTCTGCATCGTCACCACCGCGAGGTGCCATGCGCCGTCGGTGACTGCTGCGGGGCTGGTGATCGACTTGGTCACCGGCCCGTCGGTGACCGCCACAGCGAGCACACCGCTCGGAGCGATCCACAGAACCCGGTCGGCGCGGCTGGCAGCGCCGCTGGACAGCAACCCCGCAGCTGAGGAGAAAAGAACACCTTGACTTCCGGAGGCGGCCTTGAACCACAGCGCATAGGAGTACGTCACCGTGTCGGCTGCGACGAAGACCCCATGCTCGCTGCTCAACCAGACGCTCGCCGAGAGCACCGCTGCGGGGTTGGGGTCGCAGCCGAGCGCGCCGGACGTTGATTGCGGCGAGGCCGTCCACGTCCACGCGGCCGCGACAGACCCCAGGCTCGGCTCACTCGCTCCGGTGGGACTCATGCGCAGGTACGCCTGCGGAGTGGTGGCGAGCACCGCATCGCGATA
>JAGWWW010000056.1 GCA_018970205.1 Actinomycetales bacterium | reverse complement strand
GCAGTCTGCAGCAGGAAGGCTGCGGCGATCTCCTGCGCCCGCGTGCGCAGGGCTCCGAATGTCCCCGCGTCACCCTCCAGCTTGGCGAGCCGCAGGCGCAGCAGGAGCAGGTCAAAACGCTTGGCATCGTCGTCGGAGTCCTGCACCGAGGAGGGGAGTCCAGCCAGCCGCTCAGCGATCTCGTCGGCCCTCTTGGCGGTGAGGTGCGACCACGTCTGACCTCCGTCCGCCCTCCGCGCGCAATCGCGCTAAGGGTGGGGGTCGACCGTCAGCAGACCGTCAGCCGCTCACGCCCCATCGACACGCATCGTGATGATTCGTCACGGCGCAACGCCTCCCCGACAACCGTCGATAGCGGTCGACACGGTTGACTGCTCGGAGCTCAAGTAAGCCTGATTCAATGAGTAAAACCGAGAGCGACACTCATCTGGGTGTGACTCTCGGTCTTCTGCCGACGCAGGCTACGGTGCCCACCAACCTAGACTGTCGTCGGCCGTGTGCTCATGGGGCAACACCCGCCGGTGGCGACTACTCAGCTGGCACGTCCGGATGGGTGAAGAGGTCCTGTGATGTTCCAGATACCGCGAACTGCCACATCACGTTGTATGTCTGCATTGTCACGCCGCCGACAGTGTCATCGCTGAGTTTGACGACGACGGTGTTCGTCGCGGGGTTGGCGAGCACGTACTGTCCGTTGAGGCCGGTGAAGAAGCTGGTCTTGTCGGTGGGGTGCCAGACGAAGGCGCCGTAGCCCCACTTGTTGTCGCCGAACTCCCGAACCGCCGGCACGGTCAGGCGCTTGAACCACGCCGGGTCGATCACCTGACCGTTCGGGCCTTTGCCGCCGTTGATGAACAGCATCCCGATCTTCGCGTAGTCGCGCGCGGTGAGGTTCAGGCAGCAGAAGGACTTCTCGATTCCACCCTTGTGGTCGGCAGACCAGGAGCCGTCGTGCTCGGCGCCGATCTGCGGGAACACACTCGCCTGCATCATCTCGGCCAGCGACATCCCCATCGCCTTGCGCACCATCATGCCCGCGAGTTGGGCGTCGACGCTGCGGTACTCCGCCTTCGTGCCCGGCGGGTAGAACATCGAGCGGTTGCCTTTGATGAAGTGCATGAGGTCGGTGGTGGCGTACATCTGCGCGATCGGTTTCAGCCAACCCGAAGGGCCTGATGGATAGTCGTCGGCGACACCGACCCCGCCCCTCATATCGAGCAGGTCGCGCAGGGTCACCTTGTCGAAGTCGGAGCCGGTCTTGAACTCGGGGAAGAGTGAGACGAAGGTGTCGCTCTCCTTGAGCTTGCCTGCGGCTATCGCCTGCCCCGCGAGGATGCCCACAACTGACTTGGCGACGGAATACGACGGCAGCAGCGAGTCCTTAGTGAAGCCGTTGCCGTACCACTCGAAGGCGACCTTGCCGTCGCGCACCACCAGGAACGCGTTGGTCTTCGTGTCGCTGAGGAACGAGGACACGGACTTCGACGAGGGCTTCGCCGCCGATTGACCTGCACCTGAGACGTCGTGCAGTTGCCCATCTCGCTTGTCCACCTGCTGCTCGCTCCACACAACCGTCGCCGGACCGGGGACTCTCACACCATCGGCAAGAGCCAACGGCCTCGTGGCCTTGATGGGGTTCGCCGGAAGCAGGTTCACGGTCGCGGACGGCATCGCCAACCCGAGCCGGCCGGCGGCGATGGGGTTGGGGTAACGGATGAACGCGGTTCCGGCCCACAGCAGAGCGAACAGCGCGACGACGGTTACGACCAGGGTGCGCAGCAGTCGGCGCAAGATTTTCATGCCCGGGAACGTACCGCAGCCCGGCCGCTGCGAACGGTCACCGATCCAAGCGACGCACCAGCGACATAGGCAGCACTGCGAGCAGTCGTGCGACGTGCTGCACAATCGGCGGCACCCAGACCACCCGGTTGCCGCCGGCGCGCACGGCGCGAGCGGTGGCGCGTGCCACGGCCTGCGGACGCACCGCGAACGGCGCGACAGCCCGGCCGGCGGTCATCTTCGTGTGCACGAAGCCTGGGCGTACCAACACCACCTCGACGGGGTCGTGCGCGCGGGACATCAGTCCGCGCGCGGCGAAGTCGAGCATGGACTTGCCGGCGCCGTAGACCCAGTTGCTCGGGCGCGGGCGCGCCACTGCGAACGAGGACAGCACCACAAGCACTCCATGGCCCTGGGCCTGCATCCGCGCGTGGCTGCGCAGCAGCCACGAGGTTGCGCCCGTGCCGTTGACCTCAAGCGACTGCACCGCGGTATCGATCGCTTCCGCTGAATCGCCGCCGACGAGCACACCCGCGGCAACGATGACGATGTCCACTTCGGACGCGAACACATCGTCGAGCATGCGCTCATGAGATGCAAGGTCGCGTGCGTCACCACGATGGGTGCTGACTGTGACGCCTGTGCCGGCCAGGCTCGCCGCGGCTGACTCCAGCGAGCCTTCACTGCGGCCGACCAGGCACACATGCGTCGCAGGTGCGGCCAACTCGCGCACCGTCGCCAGCGCGATGTCAGAAGTGCCGCCGAGCACGGCGATGCGCTGCGGCTCGCGCAATGCGTTCATCATGGGAATGACCCTAGTGGCGCGCGTTGAGTTGCTGAGGACTCTCGCGGGTCGCGGCTGAAGTTCTCCCAGCGGCGCGGTTCGGAGGAAGCGGTGCGCACTGAGAGCCGAAGCGGGGGTCGATGCGCCTCGCTGTTTCCGGCGCGCCACCTCGGCATCGATGCTGATCAGATGCACAGCCGCGCACGCACGTCACCGGAGACTGCGCCGACGTCTTAGCCGCGCAGCAACCTCAGCCTTCGGGATTGATCGGAGGCGAACACCCCGCGCGGATCGAGTTGCGCGCAGGACTCGCGGAATTGCGCCAGCTGCGGATACATCGCGGCAACGATATCCGGCGCCATGCGCGAATCTTTGGCCAGATACACACGCCCGCCGGCGCCTGCGACCTGCTCGTCCGCCCACCGCAGGTGCGATGCCAGGCCCTCGGTGCCTGCCGGGATATCCAGCGCCAGGGTCCAGCCTGGCATCGGGAAGGACAAGTGCGCGTCGTTGCCCGCACCGAACCGCTTCAAGACCGTGAGGAACGATGCGATACCGGCGGCAGTGAAAGTCTCGAGGATGCCGCGCAGTGTCGACAGCGCCGGATCGGGCACGACGAACTGGTACTGCACGAATCCGTCACGGCCGTAGACCCGGTTCCATCCGGCAACTGCGTCGAGCGGGTAGAAGAACTCGCGGATGGACTGCGCCTCGTCGTCGCGCCGGTGCGGCGCACGCCGGTGCCAGGCGGTGTTGAAGAGCGCGATGGTGCGCCGATTGAGCAGACCTGGCGGGACCCAAGCAGGTGCCGCGATGCGCTCGTCAGCGAGCACCGCACCTCTCAGCGTTCCGGCGGCGTGCTCCCCGCTGGTGACGACGCCGCGGCCAAACCCAGCGCCGGTGGCGACGCAGTCGAGCCACGCAACTGAGTACGTCGCGCGGTCGGCCTCTGCCAGAGCGGCGACGGTCTCGTCGAAGTCTGCGGTGCGCCGGGTCGCCACACGCATGTGCGCCCCCGGCACAGGGATGAGAGCGACCTCAGCGCTGACGATGACGCCGGTGAGGCCCATGCCGGCGACCGTGGCGCGAAAGTGCTCGGTCCCGGGGAGCAGCCGACGCCGCTGCCCGATGCCGTCGACGATGTCGATGCTGCGAACATGTGCGCCGAACGACCCTGCGCGGTGGTGGTTTTTGCCGTGCACGTCTGCGGCGATGGCGCCGGCGATGGTGACCATGCTCGTCCCCGGGCTGACCGGCACGAACCAGCCTCGCGGAACCGCCTGGTTCACCAAATCCCGCAGGCTCACCCCGGCGCCGCAGGTGACGACCCCGTCGCCGCGCTCCCAACCGCTGATGCCGTGAATCGACGTGGTGTCGATGACCGTGCCGCCCGCGGTCTGCGCGCAATCGCCGTAGGAACGGCCGAGGCCGCGGGCGATGACCGGCCCGGCGCAGCCACGGACCAGTTCCGCGACCGCCTCCGGTGAGGCAGGCCGCTCAACGCGCGCGAGGGTCGCCGCGGTGCGGCCCCACCCGGTCAACGCCACTCGCGCCATGTCGTCCGCCTCAGAGCGCTGATGCCAGCGAGGCGCCGAACAAGAGCAGCCAGCCGGCACCGAAAGCGAGCATGGCCTTGTCATCAAGGAGCGCGTCCTCCGGGCTCTCGCCGCCGCCGGCGTTGACGACATGCAGGTAGCGCCCCACGGCTGCGGTGAGCGGGGCCACCGACGCCGCCGTCAGCACTGACGAGCCGCGGCGCATGCCCACGAGCATCACCCACGCGATGTACGCCGCGATGGCGATGGCTGCGGCCATGCTCGCCACCGCGCGCAGATAGCCGGCGGAGTACGAGTTCAGCACCCCGCGCTGGGCTGCATCCGGAGCGACCTCGGCTCCGTCGAGCCGGCGCATCTCAGCGACCCGCTTTCCAGAGACGACAAGTAAAGATGCTGCGCAGATGACCGCGAGGAACCACTCCGACAGCGCTGTGCCGGTGGCCACACCGCCCACGACCGCGCGGAGCAGGAAACCGGCGGAGACGATGACCATCTCCACCCCGGGGACGCGTTTCAACCACAGTGAGTAGACGAGCGTGAGTGCGAGGTAGCCACCTGTGAGCCACCCGGCCTTGACCGCGCAGGCGGTGGCGAGCGAGAGAGCAGTGAGCGCCAGCCCGGCTGCCGTGGCGAGGGCGACCGGCACACTCACCGCGCCGGAGGCGATCGGCCGCAGCCGCTTGCGGGGATGTGCCCGGTCGTAGTCGCGGTCACGCACGTCGTTGACGAGGTAGCCGGCACTTGACGCGCAACTCAGGGCGACGAACAGCAGCAGGACCCGGCCAGCGGTCCCGAACGAAAGAATCTGGCCCGCCGCGAGCGGGGCGGCGCCGACGAGGGTGTTCTTGGCCCACTGTTTGGGCCGCAGCGCCTGGAGCAGCGCGCGGGCGCCGCGTGCGGGCGCTGCCGCAGGCGTCGGTGCCACCGCCATCACATCGCTCACTGGCGCTCCCTGGCTGCTACCGCGCCGCTGGCCCTCCAGCGGCGCTTCGCGCGACCCGGGCCGCGCACGCGCAACGGTACTGTCCTGCGACCGGCGGCGCGCGGACTCTCCCGCAACCAACCCGGTACGGGTGGGCGCAGTCACCGGGTACCGGCGCAGAACCCGGAGCGGGTCTGGTTCACGTGCGGCCACGCCTGCAGCGGCCGGAACGCCAGCGCTGGCGACCCCATCACCAGCCCCAGACGCCGCATACGCAGTCGCGCTAGCCGGCCCGCCGCCCACTCACACAGACCAAATTCACGGACGTGCCGTCGCGTCCCGAAACGCCCATGCTGAATAGTCTTCGAGCTCCATGTGTGCGTGGCCGCCAGCCTTGAGAGCTGCCGCAATCTGCGTACGGTGCTCGGTGGAGTGTCTGAACGCCTCCATGAGTACCGTGGAGCGCAGCTCACTGAAAATCGACCCGTCCTCGGTGAAACTCACCAATCCGTCTTCCTTCGCGGCCTCGGCTACCAAGAATTCATTGATCTGCTGCCACTCCCGGGACAACTGGCGGACGTCCGCGATTGACTGCGGCTGCGAGGTCACTTCCAGAACGCCACCGAGTTGGTAGCGGTACCAGTCGGCGCTGGCGACCAAGTGAAAGACGAGTCCTGAAACAGGCCAGTCTTGCGCGTGGGCACGAGAGTGCCACGCTTGATCAGGAAGCTCGGAGAGAAACGCGAAGAGTTTTCGATCGGCCCACGCCATGTGCTCCAGTGCTTCCTGCAGTGCGATCACACCACATCGTAACTGCGGCGAGTATCCGTTGTGGCCAATCGCCGTTGGGGCACCGTGCCCGGTTGCGGTGGGATGGAAGGATGCCGAC
>JAGWWW010000015.1 GCA_018970205.1 Actinomycetales bacterium | reverse complement strand
GCCGGGGTCGCGCTCAGCGGCTCGCTCGCCGCCTGCGGCACCAAGAGCGACAAGCGCGCCTACGCCTTCCCGGCAGACGTGTCCGCCACGGAGAAGACCGTGCGCTGGGCGAACTGGCCGCTGTACCTCGACGTGGACGGCAAGCGCTACCCGACGCTGGACGCGTTCATGAAGCAGTCGGGCCTTGCCGTGACCTACCGCGAGGACGTCGACGACAACAACACCTTCTGGGGCAAGGTCCGCAACCAGCTTGCCAGCGGCAAGGACTGCGGGTACGACATCGTGACGGTCACCGACTGGATGGCCGCGCGGTTCATGCAGTTCGGCTACGCGCAGCCGCTGGACGCGGCACTGATCCCCAACAAGACCAACATCCTGCCCAGTCTGGCCAACGTCGGTTTCGACCCCGGCCGCAAGCAGTCGCTCACCTGGCAGTCCGGCTTCGCCGGACTGGTGTGGAACAAGGAGAAGTTCCCCAAGGGGCTGAAGTCAGTCGACGACCTCTGGCAGCCGGCGCTGAAAGGCAAAGTCACCGTGCTCTCGGAGATGCGCGACACGATGGGCGTGCTGTTGATGAGCCAGGGCGTCGACATCACCAAGGGCATCTCGGACACCCAGTTCGCCAACGGCATCGACCTGCTGAGCAAGCAGGTGAAGTCCGGCCAGATCTACAAGGTCCAGGGCAACTCCTACAAGGACGACCTCACCACCGGCACCGCGTGGGCCGGCATCGTGTGGTCCGGCGACATCTTCCAGCTCAACCTGGAGTCGGACAAGTGGGGCTTCGCGCTGCCGGACAGCGGCGGCACGCTGTGGAGCGACAACATGCTCATCGCCTCCACCTCCGACCACCAGGCCAACGCGATGAAGCTCATGAACTACTACTACGAGCCCGCCGTGGCCGCCAAGGTCGCCGCGTACGTGAACTACATCTGCCCGGTGCGGGGCGCGCAGGCGGAGATGGAGAAGATCGACCCGAAGCTCGCCGCCAGCGAGTTCATCTTCCCCAGCTCCGAGATGCTCGCCAAGGCCCGCGTGTTCCCGGCCCTGACCGCCGCGCAGGAGACCTCGTTCAACGAGCAGTGGTCGACCGCGACCGGCGTCTGAGCGCAACAGTGGACCTCAACGGCGACCTCGTCCTGCGCGACCTGCGCAAGGAGTTCGGCGACTTCGTCGCCGTCGACTCCATCAACCTGACGATTGCGCAGGGTTCCTTCTTCGCACTGCTTGGGCCGTCCGGCTGCGGCAAGACCACGACCCTGCGGATGATCGCCGGCTTGGAGACGCCCACCTCGGGCCAGGTCCTCATCGGCGGCACCGACATCACCCACACCAAGCCGCACCAGCGGCCGGTGAACACCGTGTTCCAGAGCTACGCGCTCTTCCCGCACATGGACATCTTCGAGAACGTCGCATTCGGCCTGCGCCGCCGCGGGGTCGGCAACGTCGAGAAGCAGGTCATGGACACCCTCGAGCTGGTGCAGCTCGCGCACCTCGCGCGGCGTAAGCCGGGGCAGCTCTCCGGGGGCCAGCAGCAGCGGATCGCGCTCGCCCGCGCGATCGTGAACCGCCCGGCGGTGCTGCTGCTCGACGAGCCGCTCGGCGCGCTGGACCTGAAACTGCGCCGGCAGATGCAGATCGAGCTCAAGCGCATCCAGACCGAGGTCGGCCTGACGTTCGTGCACGTCACGCACGACCAGGAGGAGGCCATGTCGATGGCCGACACCATCGCGGTGATGAACCACGGGGTCGTCGAGCAACTCGGCGGGCCGCTCGACCTCTACGAGCGCCCGGTGACGCACTACGTCGCGAACTTCCTCGGCCAGAGCAACACCTTCGAGGGCACCGTGGCGTCACGCGACGGCGAGTTCGCCCGGCTCGCCACCGCCGACGGGGAGTTCTCCGTGACCAGCGCCCAATCCTCGGGGACGTTGGCGATGGGCGTGCGCCCGGAGAAACTGGAGATCGCGGAGACCACCGGGAACACCGTCCCGCCGACGGCGAACCAGGTCCGCGGCACGGTCACCGACGCGGCGTTCACCGGCGTCTCAACCCAATACGTGGTGCGACTGCGCTCGGGCAAGGAAGTCACGGTGTTCGAGCAGAACCTGCTCTTCGGCCGCCGCGCGCAGGTCGGCGACGAAGTGACGCTGTACTGGGACGCGCGGCACTCCTTCGCACTGCCGGCGTCCGCGGCGCACGCCGCAGCGGCGGACGGTTCCTGAGCGATGGCTGAGGCATCGGCGGTCGGCTCGCGCTCGCGCACCCCGTATCTGCTGCTCCTGCCGGGCATGGCGTGGCTCGCGGTCTTCTTCGTGGTGCCGTTGGTGTCGCTGCTCATGCAGTCTGTCCAGACGCCGCTGCCCGGCGGCCTGCCCGGGCAGTACGAGCAGACCTTCCGGTTCGCGAACTTCGTCGACGTGCTCTCGCGGACCGAGTTCCTCGGCGCCCTCGGCCGGTCCTTCCTCTTCGCCTTGCTGGCCACGGTCGCCGCGCTGCTCATCGCCTACCCGCTTGCCTACGCCATCGCGCTGCGCGCGGGCCGCGCCAAGCCGTTGTTCCTCGTCCTGGTGGTCGCGCCGTTCTTTGTGTCATTCGTGCTGCGCACCATCGCGTGGCGGCAGATCCTCGGCGCGGAGGGCCCGGTGGTCGGCGCGCTGCAGGCGCTGCACCTGGTACCGTCGAACTTCTCCATCTACCCCTCGTCGCTGGCAGTCATCGCGGGATTGACCTACAACTTCCTGCCGTTCATGACGCTGCCCATCTACGCCAGCCTGGACCGGATGGACACCCGGCTAATCGAGGCGGCGCAGGACCTGTACTCCTCTAGTTGGACGGCGTTCCGCAAGGTGACGCTGCCCATCTCGATGCCCGGTGTGGTGGCAGGCACGCTGCTGACGTTCATCCCCGCATCCGGCGACTACATCAACGCGCAGTTGCTGGGCAACGCCACCACCACCATGGTCGGCAACGTCGTGGACTCCCGGTTTCTGGTGAACTCTGACTACCCGACCGCGTCGGTGCTGTCGTTCACCCTGATGGCGATCATCCTCGCGATGGTCTTCGTCTACGTCCGCCGCGCGGGCACAGAGGAGCTGGTCTGAGTGTCCGGGTGGTGGAGCCGCAACGTCCTGCGCATCTATGCCGTGCTCGCTCTGGGCTACCTGTTGCTGCCGGTGGCCTACACCCTGGCCTTCTCCTTCAACCAGGCAGGCAAGTCGAACCTGATCTGGAAGGGGTTCACGCTCAGCGCATGGCAGGGCATCTGCGACGCGCCGGACGTGTGCGCCGCGGTGCGCAACTCGCTCCTCGTCGGGATGCTGGCGACCCTCATCGCCACGGTGCTGGGAACGATGATCGCGTTCGCACTCGGCCGGCACCAGTTCCGCGGCCGGTCCACCACCAACCTGCTCATCTTCCTGCCGATGGCGACCCCTGAGGTCGTGCTGGGCTCCTCGCTGCTGGCGCTGTTCGTCAACATGGGCGGCGGACTGCTCGGCTTCCCGGCCGTGCTGCTCGCACACGTGATGTTCTGCATCTCCTTCGTCGTCGTCACGGTCAAGGCGCGCATCGCCTCGCTCGACCCGCGGCTCGAGGAGGCCGCCCGCGACCTCTACGCCGACGAGCGTCAGACGTTCATGAAGGTCACGCTGCCCTTGGTGATGCCGGGCATCGCGGCCGCGGCGCTGCTCGCGTTCAGCCTGTCGTTCGACGACGTCATCATCACCAACTTCAACTCCGGCTCCAACTTCACGACCTTCCCCAAGTTCATCTGGACCTCCAGCCTGCGCGGAATCCCGCCGCAGGCCAACGTCATCGCGTCGCTGATGTTCGCCGTTGCCCTGGCAGTGGTGGTCGTCGGGCAGATCAACGCCGCGCGGCGCGCGAAGGGACTCATCGCATGAGCAGGTACGGCAGCCAGTTCGGCCCGGACTACACATTCCTCGGAGTCCCGGCCTGCAGCATCGACGAGGCCGAGACGTGGGCCGACGCGCAGGTCGTCATCCTCGGGGCGCCGTTCGACGGCGGCACGTCGTACCGCAGCGGCGCCCGGTTCGGCCCGTCCGCGATGCGCGCCGCCTGCTACCTCGCCCACGACGGCTCGCGGCCCTCGCTGGCCGTGCGGGTCGACGGCTTGAAAGACCTCGGGGTGGTCGACGCCGGCGATGTGGAGATGTTCTCCGGCGACGTCGAGCGCTCCTGCGCGGCGCTGGAGGCCGTCGTCGAGACGGTGGCCCGTGCCGGCAAGGTGCCGCTGGTGCTCGGCGGCGACCACACCATCACCTGGCCCAACGTCACCGGCGTCGCCCGCGCACGCGGCTGGGGCAAGGTCGGGGTCATCCACTTCGACGCCCACGCCGACACCGGCGACATCGAGTTCGGCTCGCTCATCGGCCACGGCCAGCCCATGCGCCGGCTCATCGAGTCCGGGGCTGTGCGCGGCGACCGGTTCCTGCAGATCGGCCTGCGCGGGTATTGGCCCGGCCCGGAGGGGCTCTCGTGGATGGCCGAGCAGGGCATGCGCTCGTATGAGATGACCGAGATCACCGCCCGCGGCTTCGACACCTGCCTGGCCGAGGCCGTCGCCACCGCGCTCGATGGCTGCGACGCCGTGTACCTCTCCGTCGATGTGGATGTGGTCGACCCCGGCTCGGCGCCGGGCACCGGGACCCCCGAGCCGGGCGGCCTGAGCTCGCGTCAACTGCTCGACGCCGTCCGGGCGATCTGCTACCGGGTGCCGGTGGTGGGGGTGGACGTCGTGGAAGTGGCGCCACCGTTCGACCACGCCGACATCACCGCGCTGCTCGGCAACCGGGTCGCGCTGGAGGCGCTCTCGGCGATGGCCCGCCGCGCCGCAGACGCGGCGAACGGGGGAATCTGGGACCCCGCCACCCCGCTGCTCGCGGAACGCTGACCACAATCACCGCGTCCAACCGGCATGCCCGCAGGCTGAGCGTGAGGAGTGATGATGACCAGGATCCGCGTATGCGCCGCCGTCGCCGTGTTGCTCGCAGCAGTTGCTGCATCCCCCGCTGAGGCGGCCACCACCAAGGTCGGCACCTTGGGGCAAGTGACGTTCGCCGCGAGGCTCAGCGGCGTCAACGCCGCTTCGGCGGTGAAGTTGAGCACCTGGCTGCCCTCGTTGCGCAGTGCCAGCGCCATCCGGCTGGAGAGCTACGGCGGCACGCGGGCCGTATCTCGGGTGACCGCAACCGCGCGCGCCGCGGCCCGCGGCGCTGCAGTGAAGGCTTGGCTGGCCAATCGCGGAGTGACCGCCCGCATCAGCATTGCCAACAAGGTTTGGTGGCCGGGGCGCCCCGGTGCAGACCTCGGCAACCGGCTCGTTGTCGTCATCACTGCGTTGAAGCCGCCGGTCCTGCCGACCAGTCGCACTGTGACCGTGAGCTTCACATCCGATTACGACCCGCCGGACCAGGGTTCGCTGCCGACCTGCAACTACACGCCGACGTCCGCGCAGGTCTCCCAGAACGCCGCCGCCGTCGCGTCCACCGCGAGATTCACCGCGGTCGCATCGGGCGCGTGCACCTGGATCGCCACCCTGCGCGCGGTGCCGCTGAACAAAGCATCAACGGTCAGCGTGGGATTCCTGTGCAACGACTCCGGTGACGGCACCCCGGATGGGGATGTCTGCTTCTACGCCGCTGCGTCAGTCACGGGCGCCACCGTCGCCGCGGTCGACGAGGTCAACGGGCAGACCGCGCTCGCCGGATTGACGTTCTCAGCCACGGGCGCAGGGCAGGTCGCGCTCGGAGTGAAGATGGCGCCGTAGGTCGCCGTCAGCAGCTACTGGGTTGATGCTGACGGCTGTGCCCTGGGTCCGGGTGTTGCTCGGGCTCAGGGCGCGAGCGCGCAGCGAGGTCCTGCAGATGCGTGAGCGGCCGTGGCGCAGGTCGATGCCGGACGGGTTGCGCTGCAGGCAAGTGTCGCGCCGAACCATCAGTGCGCGTCACTGATGTGGCAGTCACGGGATGAGGGCCGGTCAGATCCTGCAGGTCCAGGATGCACGGGCAAGCGTCAGCGCAACGTCGCGAATCCCTCGCCGAGAATGTCCATCGCCTCGTTGAGCAACTCGTCGCTGATGCTCAGCGGCGGCAGGAAGCGCAGCACGTTGCCGTAGGTGCCGGCGGTGATGACCAGCACGCCGTTGGCGTGGCAGTGGGCGACCACCGCGGAGACAGCCTGCGGGTCTGGCTCCGTCGTCCCGGGCTTGACCAGTTCGATGGCGATCATTGCGCCACGGCCACGGATATCTGCGATACGCCCGCCCGCCTCACCGGCGATTCCTACGAGCCGCCCGCGCAGCAGCGCCTCAATCTCGGTGGCGCGGCCGAGCAGGCCGTCAGCCTCGATGGTCTCGATGACCGCCAAGGCAGCCGCGCAGGCCAGTGGGTTGCCGCCGTAGGTGCCGCCGAGGCCGCTGGTGTGGATTCCGTCCATGATCTCGGCGCGGCCGGTGACCGCTGAGAGCGGCAGGCCGCCGGCAACGCCTTTGGCGATGGTGATGAGGTCAGGCACGACGCCCTCGTGCTCGCAGGCGAACCAGGCGCCGGTGCGTGCGATGCCGGTCTGCACCTCGTCGGCGATGAAGACGATTCCGTTGGCGTCGCAGAATTCGCGCAGTGCGGGCAGGAAGCCCGGTGCGGGGACGATGAAGCCGCCCTCGCCCATGATCGGCTCGATGAGGATGGCTGCGACGTTCGTCGCGCCGATCTCCTTCTCGATCTTCAGCAGCGCCTCTCGCGCCGCGGTTGCACCGTCCTTGCCGTCGCGGAACGGGTACGAGGTCTGCACCCGGTAGACCTCGGGTGCGAACGGGCCGAAGCCGTCTTTGTAGGGCGCGTTCTTCGCGGTCAGCGCCATAGTGAGGTTGGTGCGGCCGTGGTAGGCGTGCTCGAAGACGACGACCGCCTGCCGGCGGGTGTGGCGCCGCGCGACCTTCACCGCGTTCTCGACGGCCTCTGCGCCGGAGTTGAACAGCGCGGTCTTCTTCGCGTGGGTACCCGGTGTCAGCCGGTTGAGGGCCTCGCAGACCTCGACGTACCCGGCGTACGGCACGACCATGAAACACGTGTGCGTGAAGGCGGCGGCCTGCTCCTGCACCGCGCTGACCACGCGCGGCTCGCTGATGCCGACGGTCGTGACCGCGATGCCGGATGCGAGGTCGATGAACGAGTTGCCGTCCACGTCGACCACCACGCCGCCGCCGGCGTGCTCGACGAACACGGGCATGGTGCCGCCCACGCCGTCCGCGACCGCGGCCTTGCGCCGGGCCATGAGGGCCTGCGACTTCGGGCCGGGGATCGCGGTGACAACGCGGCGGCTCTGGGGCAGTGCAGGGCCGCCGGTGGCGGTGAGCATCTCGGTCATACGTCAAGGGTAGCGCCGGTGCAAGGATGTGCGACCGTGGACGAGATGGGTGCCCCGAGCCAGGGAGAGACGCCTAGCGGCTGGGACCCCGGCTCTCGGGGCTACCCGGTGGCACCGGGTTTGTTGCGTGGTCTGGCTGGCGGTTCGGTTGACGGTTCGGTCGGCGGTTCCTCGGGCGGCGGGGCAACTCCCGTCGCCGGCGGTCTGGCCAGCGGCTCAGTCGCTGGCTTGGCGGGGATTCGAACCGTCCACCTGCTCGGTAGCACCGGCAGCATCGGGAGGCAGGCGGCCGACATTGTGCGGGCCAACCCGGACATGTTCCGGGTGACCGGGCTCGCGGCTCGCGCCGGCGACCCCACATCACTGGCCACGCTCATCCAACAGGTGTTGCACTTGCGACCGGAGGTGGTGGCGGTCGCGCACCTAGATGCCGCTGACGCCGTCCGCGAGGCCAGCCCCGGAGTCGAGGTCATCGTTGGCCCCGACGCCGCCGCGCAACTCGCACAGCGGCCGGTGGATGTCTCGCTCAACGCCCTCGCCGGTGCCGCGGGCCTGCCGTGCACCCTCGCAGCACTGCGAGCCGGCGCGGTGGTGGCGCTGGCGAACAAGGAGTCACTCGTCATCGGCGGGGCGCTGGTGACCGCGCTCGCCGCGCCCGGGCAGATCGTGCCGGTCGACTCGGAGCACTCGGCGCTGGCGCAGTGCTTGTGGGCGGGAACGCGCGCGGAAGTTGCGCGGCTGGTGCTCACGGCATCCGGCGGCGCCTTCCGCAACGCGACGCTGCAGCAGTTGCAGGCGGTCACGGTCGAGCAGGCGCTGCGGCACCCGAACTGGTCGATGGGCCCGTTGGTGACGGTCAACTCCGCGACCATGGTCAACAAAGGCCTGGAAGTGATCGAGGCGCACCTGCTGTTCGCCGTCGCGTACGACCACATCGATGTCGTCATCCACCCGCAGCAGGTGATTCACAGCATGGTGGAGTTCGTCGACGGCTCGACCATCGCACAAGCCAGCCCGCCTGACATGCACCTACCCATCGCGCTGGCACTGGCGTGGCCCGACCGGGTCGCGGGCGCGGGCCCGCGCATCGACTGGGCTTCGGCGGCGACGTGGGAGTTCGAGCCGGTTGATGCCGCTCGCTTCCCCGCAGTCGGTCTGGCATTCGAGGTCGGGCGTCGCGCAGGCACATATCCAGCGGTCTTCAACGCCGCCAACGAGGCTGCTGTAGAGGCGTTCCTCGCCGGAGCGCTGCCCTTCATGGGCATCGTGCCGGTCATCGAGCGGGTGCTCGCCGAGCACGACAATCCCGCCGCCGATTCCATCGATGCTGTCCTGCAGGCGGACGCGTGGGCGCGCAGCCGGGCCGGCGAAGTCGCGGCAGCCCGCTGATCCGAGGGTTGCAGCAGGACTCAGCCGGCCAGGCCGGTCGCAGCATCGGCCGCCGCGTGAGGCTGTCGCGCCCCCGGCCACGCCGTCGGCGGGTCGCCCAACTGAGCGAGAGCTGGTTCGCGCGGACGTCAGTCTCGTTGGCCGCAACGCGTGCGCGTACTCCGTCGCTCGACAGGCTGATCCCTGTGGTCATCGCACGACGCAGTCCGGTGTCGGGGCGCCTTGCCAGCGAAAGCGTGGCAGGCTCAGCGGGGCGCTCGTCGCCTTGCGGTGACGTGCGTGTGTGCGAGCATTCGGCAACGGTCGGCGGAAGGAGGGGCGGCAATGAGCAACGCGCTCGGCATCGTCATCGTCCTCACCGGCATCGCCCTCTCCATCGCGCTCCACGAGCTCGGCCACTTCCTGCCCGCCCGCCGGTTCGGCGTGAAGGTCACGCAGTTCATGGTCGGCTTCGGCCCGACCCTGTGGTCACGGCGCCGCGGTGAGACCGAGTACGGCGTCAAGGTCATCCCGCTCGGCGGCTACATCCGGATGATCGGCATGTTCCCGCCCGCGGCCGAAGGCCGCGCGCCCCGGGGCCGGTTCGCCGCCGCCATCGAGCGCGCCCGCGCGGACTCACTCGCTGAGGTTGACGCCTCCGACGTCGGCCGGGAGTTCTGGCGACTGCCGGTGCGCAAGCGGCTGGTGATCATGGCCGGCGGGCCGGTGATGAACCTGCTCCTGTGCTTCGTCTTCTTCGGGGTGGCGGTGCTCGGCATCGGCAGCCCCGTGCTGACAGCCAAATTGGCGCAGGTCGTCGCCTGCGTGCCCACGACTGCCAACCCCGGGGGCGTCGCCAGCGACGACGGCGGCTGCGCCGGAGGCGAACGCAGTTTCGCCGCGGTCCATGGGCTGCGCGCCGGCGACGTGGTCACCGCGATCGACGGCGTGGCGGTGGGGAGTTGGGCGGACGTCAGCGCGAGGGTCCGGCCGCGCGCAGGGGAGTCCGTGACAGTGGCCGTGCGCCGGCCCGACGGTTCCACCACGACGGTCACCGGGCCGCTGCCCTCTCGCGTGGTCGACGGCAAGACGTACGGCTTCCTCGGCGGGGTGGCCACAGTCGATTACAAGCCCGGCACCGTCGCCGATGTCCGATCAGCCGTGTGGGAACTGACTACCTCTTCGGTGCAGGCGCTGGTGGCGCTGCCTGCGAGCGTGGTCCACCTGACGGTGTCGTTGGTGACGGGTGCCCCGCGCGAAGCCCAAGGTCCGGTGTCGGTCGTGGGAATCGCTGACGTCGGGGGCCAGATCGCGTCCTCCGGCGCGGATGCGCGCGGAATCACCGCGATGTTCCTCGCGCTCGTCGGCTCGCTGAACCTGTTCCTGTTCTTGTTCAACATGCTGCCGCTGCTGCCCTTGGACGGGGGCCACATCGCCGGCGGCCTGTTCGAGGCGACGCGGCGGGCCCTCGCCCGATTGCGCGGCCGGCCCGACCCCGGCCCGGCCGACACCGCGCGGATGCTGCCGGTGGCCTACGTGGTGGCGACGCTGCTCATCCTCATGTCGGCCGTGGTCATGCTCGCGGACATCGTGCGGCCGATCTCGCTGTAGGCCAGCAGGTGTTGCGTGTGGAAGGGCCAGTCCTTCCACGTCGCCCCGGTCATCGAATGCGGGCGCCGGCATGGTGCGGCGCACCTCGCCCCACACCGCCGGGCGTCGTGGGCAGTCGTGCCCTTGCGCATGCAGCCGGTCTTCGACCGTGCCCAACGGCATGCTTCCGCCCATCCTCATGCCGCAAGCGGCGTGTCCGTGCCTGGGGAATACCTGCCGTGCGACACCTGTTGTGGTCGTCGGTGACGCCAGCTGGCCCTTGTCGAGACCGACCGAGGCCTGCGGCATCGTGCGGACGCACACCCGCTGCGACCCCCTCGCGCCCGGGCTTTCCCCGGTGCCGTCGGCGGATAGGCGGCGGTTGCGCCCACGGGGGAGCGTCACCTAGCCGTCGGCGCGACCGCGCCCGGCGCATGCCACAGACGGACGGGAACCCCGGCCGGATAAGGGGGAGCCATGGAACTCAAAGCCGTCGCAGACATGAACGTCATCGCGCTGGGCACGCGTCAGTGCGTCAGCGTGATGCTCGACATCACCGCACCACCGGCCCCCGCGCCGCAGGCTCGCCCCGCACAGTCGGTGCAGATCGTGCTCGACCGCTCCGGCTCCATGGGCGGGCCGCGCCTGGCTGCCGCCCAGCAGGCAGTCAGCGCCCTGGTCACGAGGCTGCACCCCGACGACTGCTTCGGCATGGTCGTGTTCGACGACCACGCCAATGTGGCGGTGCCGAATCTGCCGATGCGCGAGCACGACATCGTCGAGATCCTCGGTGCGGTCCGCTCGGTCACGCCTGGCGGCAGCACCGACATCAGCGCCGGCTACACCCTCGGCATCTCCGAGTCGCGCCGCCGGCTGCCCGATGGCGGCGGCACGATCTTGCTGCTCTCCGACGGCCACGCGAACGCCGGCAACCGCGACGCCGCGACCTTCGAGGCCCTCGCCTCGGAGTGCTCCAGCCAGCGCGTCACCACCTCCACCCTCGGCATCGGTCAGGGCTACAACGAAGAGCTGCTTGACGCCCTCGC
Organism: Actinomycetales bacterium; assembly: GCA_018970205.1. Taxonomy (GTDB): domain Bacteria; phylum Actinomycetota; class Actinomycetes; order S36-B12; family UBA5976; genus RFTO01. The sequence continues at coordinate 21,141 of JAGWWW010000015.1, read as the reverse complement.
CACCGGAGGTCGCGGCAATCACGTGTACGCGGAGCAAGACGACTCGGCCATCGCATTGCTCCAACAGCAGGTCGACGGGTTGCTCGGGGTGTGCGCCATGAACGCGCATGTGCGTCTGCGCTCGCTCACCGGCGAGCCCGCGGCGAGTTTCGTCCGACTGCTGCAGCGCGTGCCGGCGTGGGTCGAGGGCGACGAACTAGTCATCAGCCTCGGCGACCTCTACGGCGAGGAGCAGCGCCGGTACCTGCTCGACATCGACGTCTCCGCGCAGGCGCAGGCCGGGCCGTTGCCGGTGCTCGCCATCACCATCGAGTACGTGCTCGTTGCCACGCTCGAGCAGCACCGGGTCACATCGACCGTAGAGGTCGACGTCACCGACAACGTCGATGAGGTGATCATCACCAACCCGCAGGTCCGCATCGAGCGACTGCTCGCGGTGATGCAGGACACAAAGCGCGAGGCCTTCGAGGCGATGAGCCGCGGAGACGACGCTCTCGCGGTCACTCAACTCGAGGATGCGACCGTCCAGATCCGCTCCGGCCTCGACGCGGCGAAGGACTCCGTCGACGAGGTCACGCACCGCCGAGCTCTGGAGGAAATCGCGGACCTCATTGAAATTCGCGAGCGGCTGTCCAGGCGCGAGCGCGAGTCGTCGATGAAGTTCGCGCGCGAGAATTGGTCGCAGAAGTCCCGCGGACGTCAGCGCCGCCCGATGCCCATGGAGGACGATGACAACTCTGGTTCATGACCCGGCCTACGCCGGCTGGGTCCTCGGCAGCGGCCACCCCACCCAGGGCCGGCGCTATCCGAATGCGGCGGCGCTGATCTCAACGCAGCCGGGGGTACGCGTGGTCGCGCCGCGGCCAGCCTCACGGCAGGATCTGCTGCGGGTGCATACCCCCGGTTACGTCTCGCAGGTGCTCGATGACCATGAATGCGACGAGTGGGAAGGTCCGCGCCCGGACCTGGCCGCGCTGGCGGCCTTGTTCGCGGGCGGCACGCTGACCGCGCTCGATGCCTTGACCTCCGGTGCCTCCGGGGTGGCTGTGAACCTCGCCGGCGGCAAACACCACGCCCACACCGACCACTCATCGGGGTTCTGCGTGTTCGCCGACCTCGCCATCGCCGCCGACATTGCGGGGGAGTCCGGCCACCGAGTGGCGGTGCTGGACATCGACGCCCACCACGGGGACGGCACTGAGGCGCTCTGCGCTCCGATGCCGCATGTGCTCACTTTCTCCGTCCACCAGGTCGGGATCTTCCCGGGCACCGGGCTACGCGACGAGCCGGAGTTGAACGTCTACAACGAGCCGCTGTCCGCTGGCTCCGGGGACGTCCACCTGCTCGGAGCCGTCGAGCGGTTCCTCGACCTCGCTGGTGAGTTCGAGCCGACGCTGGTGTTCGTCGCCGCCGGCGCCGACGGCCACCGCGACGACCCGCTGGCCGCACTGCGCTACACCGAGGACGGCTACCAACGTGCGGGCGCGCTGCTGCGCCGCCGACTTCCACACGCGCCGCTGCTGGTGACCGGCGCCGGCGGGTACCGCCCCGACGACGCCACCCCCGCGTGCTGGGCCGCCTTCGTCGCCGGGGTCGCCGGAAACTGAGTCCGACGCACTGTGGTGACGGCGTCTCGCATGCATCCTTGGTGCCGGTCTGGCAGTGGTCATCGGGACCTCAGCCGGTTGCTCTCTCAGCACGGTCCGTCAGGTTCGCTGTCAGCACGGTCCGTCAGGTTCGCTGTCAGCAAGGAGCTCAACATGCGCACCCAGAGGGAGGTGTGAGCCAGGCGCCTCACGCGGCCGACAGGCCCACCGTGGCGCGCTGGTCCCCAGGGCTGACCAAGCGGGTACTCAGGCACGGATTGAGGAACTATAGTTCCGACTATGGAACAATAATTCCTAAAGGAGCAGCATGGATCTCTCACGTCCCCTCGCAGTTGTCACGCCCACACTTGATGGTGACGTGCTCAACGTGTTGGCGCACGCCGATGCGACCTTCACTGCTTCACGTGTGCACGCGCTCCTGCCCACGCGGACCAAGCGGGGCATCGACAAGGTTCTGGCCCGTCTGGTCGCGCAAGGAATCGTCGAGCAGGCGCACGCCGGTCGTCCCAGTTTGTACCGACTCAACCGTGACCATCTTGCTTGTGCGGCGATCATCGGCCTTGCACACCAGAAGGAGGCGCTCGTCGCGAACCTCCGCAGTGTGGTCGCCGGCTGGACTGCGGCCCCAGTATTCGCCGCGCTGTTCGGGTCCGCTGCCCGCGGCGCGCACACAACAGCCAGTGACATCGACGTTCTGCTCGTGCATGCTGACGACGTCGATGAGCAGTTGTGGCGGGAGCAAGTCGACCGGCTCAGCGCGATGGTGACTCGCTGGACGGGCAACGATCTCCGAGCGGTGTCCTTCTCTGAGTCCGAAGTGGCCGCGAGCGCGCCAGACGACTCCCTGTTCAAGGACGTGGTGCGTGACGGGGTGGCGTTCGCCGGAGAGCCTGATTGGCTCGCGCGGTCGCAGCGGCGCGGGGCATGAGCCGATGGTGAGAACCCGCCCGTGCGACTCGCACGTGCGTGCCGGCAGACGCACGAAAGCGGAACAGTTCGCCGACGCGTTCAACACTGTGTGGGAGTACGCCGACGAGCCCGGCGACGTGGCCGACGTGTGCGTCACTCTGGCGGTACACGCGGGCATCGCGGCATCGGATGTGCTCACCTGCGCTCGGCTGGGAGTGCACGCGCGCGGTGACAACCACGGCGAGGCGGTAGCCCTTCTACGCCAGGTTGACCCGGCTCTGGCCACACACCTTGCTGCGCTGCTGGAGATGAAATCCAAAGCAGGCTACGGGCACGCCCCGGCGACGGCGACGGACTTGAAGAGGGCCAAGCGGGCCATGGATGCGCTGGTCATCGGTCAGCGTCTGGTGTAGCCCCGACTGGGCGGCGTTTGCCGTACGGTCGCCTCGCACACGCGTCACCTGCAGTGAGGTGCCACCGGGGCTGTGAGCCTGAGCCGACTCAGGACACCGGTGCCACAATGTGGCCATGGCCACCGAACTCGGATTGCCCTCCGCCCCGCCGCCCGTGCTCGCCCCTCGGCGTGCGTGCCGGCAGTTGGTCCTGAAGCACCACTCGACCCCGGTCGCGGTCGGCGGCGACGCCCCGGTGAGCGTGCAGTCCATGGCGACCACGGTGACCGCGGACGTCAACGCCACGCTGCAGCAGATCGCGGAGCTGACCGCGTCGGGCTGCCAGGTCGTGCGCGTCGCGGTGCCGAGCACCGATGACGCCGAAGCGCTGCCACAGATCGCGCGCAAGTCCGGTATCCCCGTCATCGCCGACATCCACTTCCAGCCCAAGTACGTGTTCGCGGCCATCGACGCCGGCTGCGCCGGGGTGCGCGTGAACCCCGGCAACATCAAGCAGTTCGACGACAAGGTCGGCGAGATCGCCAAGGCCGCCGGCGACGCCAACACGCCCATCCGAATCGGGGTGAATGCCGGCTCGCTGGACAAGCGGTTGCTGGAGAAGTACGGCAAGGCAACCCCGGAGGCGCTGGTCGAGTCCGCGCTGTGGGAATGCTCGCTGTTCGAAGAGCACGGCTTCCGCGACATCAAGATCTCGGTCAAACACCACGACCCGGTCGTGATGGTGCGCGCGTACCGCCTGCTCGCGGAGAAGTGCGACTACCCGCTGCACCTAGGCGTGACCGAGGCCGGCCCCGCATTCCAAGGCACCATCAAGAGCGCAGTCGCCTTCGGCGCGCTGCTCAGCCAGGGCATCGGCGACACCATCCGTGTGTCGCTCTCGGCCCCGCCGGTGGAGGAAGTCAAGGTCGGCCTGCAGATCCTGGAGAGCCTGAACCTGCGCAAACGCGGCCTGGAGATCGTGTCCTGCCCGTCCTGCGGGCGCGCGCAAGTCGACGTCTACACGCTGGCCAACCAAGTCACCGCCGGGTTGGAGGGCATGAAGGTGCCCCTGCGGGTGGCGGTCATGGGCTGCGTCGTGAACGGCCCCGGCGAGGCACGCGAGGCCGACCTCGGGGTCGCCAGCGGCAACGGCAAGGGACAGATCTTCGTCAAGGGCGAGGTCATCAAGACCGTGCCGGAGTCGCAGATCGTCGAGGTCCTCATCGAAGAGGCGATGCGCCTTGCGGATGAGATGGGCTACCAGGAGGACGGTGACGACAACCCGTCGCTGCCCGCCGGAGGCCCAGTCGTCACCGTCGGCTGAGCCGCTTGCACCCGGCCGTTGACACCCATCGCAGAGGAGCGCCGCCGGTGTGAATGGGCAGGCCGCTCGCCGAAAGTCATGAATGCGGACGCGCGCCGGCAAGCGATTCCGGGTCACCGGACATTCACTCAAGTTTCACCCCACGTCAATCCGATATGTCGGGCACGCAGGGTCGGTCGTTCTAGCCTGCTGCCATGACGGCCTTGCTCGGCAGTGACGCGTCGATCGCCGCCGGCGACAGATTGCGCCGTCTGACCAATACTGACAGCGCTGCGCTGGTGGCGCTGCTGGCAGAGGACCCCATAATCAATTGCTTTCCGCTGTCGCGGGTAGCGACGTCCCTGGCGGGCAACAGTGCCACGTCCTTCTGGGGTTGGTTCGATGGTGAAGGCCGACTGCGCAGCGCCCTGTATGCCGGGGCGAATCTCGTTCCCATCGCCACCGACCGCATCAGTCGGCTCGCGTTCGCCGACCGGCTCATCCGCATGTCGCCTCGCTGCTCCGCTGTCGTCGGCCCGAGGGACGAGGTCCTCGACCTTTGGAGCCTGCTGGAACCGGCATGGGGCATTCCTCGGGATGTGCGCTGCGACCAGCCTTTGCTCGTCTGCTCCCGCATCGTTCGAGGCGTCCCGCGACTTCCGATCCGCCGGGCCACGGAAGCGGACCTGCCAGCGTTGCTGCCCGCGTGCGTTGCGATGTTCACCGAGGAAATCGGTGTCTCACCCGCACGAGCTGGAACGGCCGCGTCCTATGAGGCGCGCGTGAAGGAACTTGTGGCGGCCGAGCGTGTGTTTGTGCATGTCATAGACGGCGAAATCGTCTTCAAAGCGGAAATCGGCTCGGTGGCTCACGGCCTGTGCCTTCTGCAGGGAGTCTGGGTCCGTCCGGAGTGCCGCGGACTCGGTTTAGGTTCGGCCGGAACTGCTGCGGTGGTAGACCTTGCGTTGCGCACTGTGGCCGATGTCGTCAGTTTGTACGCCAACAGGCACAACAGCGCAGCAATCTCGACCTATCGCAGCGTGGGATTCAGCGAACACGAAGTGTTCGCTACTGTTTTGCGTTGAGTGGCCGGTGCATATCTGCCGGACGCGCTTCGTGGCATCGGCTTCGTCCTCGAGCCTGTGCGTTGGTGATGAGTTCCGCACACACTTGATCTGTCGCAGTGGGGCGCTCCTGTGCCTCGCACCGGTGGCACGCGCCTGACCGCTTCGGCGGGCACACGTGCGTCGGTACAGTTCCGCTCCATGACCGTGCTGCGGATGTCGAGCCTGTTCCTGCGGACCCTGCGGGACGACCCGGCCGATGCCGAGTTGCCGAGCCACCGGCTGCTGGTGCGCGCCGGCTACATCCGCCGCGTCGCCCCGGGCATCTTCACGTGGCTGCCGCTGGGGTTGGCGACGTTCCACAACGTCGAGCGCATCGTGCGCGAGGAGATGGACGCCGCCGGCTTCCAGGAGGTGCGCTTCCCGGCTCTGCTGCCGCGCGAGCCGTATGAGCTGACCAACCGCTGGACCGAGTACGGCCCGAACTTGTTCCGCCTGCAAGACCGCCGCGGCACCGACATGCTGCTCGGCCCGACGCATGAGGAGATGTTCACCCTCACAGTCAAGGGCGAGTTCTCCTCGTACAAGGACCTGCCCATCTCGCTGTATCAAATCCAGACCAAGTACCGCGACGAGGCGCGCCCGCGCGCCGGCTTGCTGCGGGGGCGCGAGTTCGTCATGAAGGACTCCTACTCCTTCGACCTCGACGACGCCGGGCTCGAGGCGTCGTACGCCAAGCACCGGCTCGCGTACCAGAGCACATTCGCGCGGCTCGGGCTGTCGTACGTCATCGTCGACGCGCACGCGGGCGCGATGGGCGGCTCGAAGTCTGAGGAGTTCCTCGCGGAGTGCGAGCGCGGCGAGGACACGTTCGTGCGCTGCACTTCCTGCGACTACGCCGCCAACGTCGAGGCGGTCGCCAGCGTCGCCCCGGCCGCCGCGGATTTCTCGGGCATCCCGGCCGCGCACGCCGAGGACACCCCGGACACCCCGACGATCGCGACACTGGTCGACATCTCCAACACCCGCGACGACCTGCGCCGCGACGACCGCCCCTGGACAGCCGCGGACACGCTGAAGAACGTCGTGGTGAAGGTCACGTACCCCGACGGCAGCAGCAAGGCCCTCGCCATCGGCGTCCCCGGCGACCGCGAAGTCGACATGAAGCGCCTCGAGGCCGCGGTGCACCCGGGTGCAGTCGCGCCGTTTGAGGAGTCCGACTTCGCCGCCAACCCCGCACTCGTCAAGGGCTACATCGGTCCCGGCGTGCTCGGCACCGAGTCCGCCAGCGGCATCGAATATCTGCTCGACCCGCGTGTCGTCTCCGGCACCCGCTGGATCACCGGCGCGAACAGGGCCGGCTCGCACGTGTACGACCTCGTCGCCGGCCGCGACTTCAATGGCGACGGCACCATCGATGTGGCCGAGGTGCGTGAGGGCGATGTCTGCCCGGGCTGCACCGCGGGCACGTTGTTCCTCGCGCGCGGCATCGAGATCGGCCACATCTTCCAACTCGGACGCAAGTACGCCGAGGCGCTCGGCCTGACGGTGCTCGATGAGAACGGCAAGCCCGTGGTGGTGACGATGGGCTCCTACGGCATCGGCGTCTCTCGCGCCGTCGCCGCGATCGCCGAGCAGAGTCACGACGAGAAGGGCCTGATATGGCCGCGCGAGGTCTCCCCGGCTGATGTGCACGTCGTCGCCACCGGAAAGGACGAGTCGGTCTTCGCCGCGGCCGAGGCCGTGGTCGCGGAGCTCGCCGCCAAGGGGATGCGGGTGCTGTTCGACGACCGCCGGCAGGCGTCGCCGGGCGTGAAGTTCAACGATGCGGAACTCATCGGGGTGCCGACGATCGTGGTCATGGGCAAGCGGCTCGCCGACGGGCTGGTCGAGGTCAAGGACCGTGCGACCGGGGCTGTCGCCGAGGTGGCGCTGGCCGACGTTGTCGCGCACCTGTGCGCTGAACTCCTCTGAGCCTGGGTCACATGCGGCGCGGTCGGCTGAGCCGTTTCGACGCCTGCATTGCGCAGCGGAGATCACTGCGGCGGAGTTGTTCTTTCGCCTGCGCTGCGAAGGTGCGGCATCTACGAGAGCGACGTTTCGCAGCTGGAGATGCCGGAACCAGCCGGTCGTGGAGGCGTTGCCACGCTGCCAGTGCCGTCGAAACGGCATCTGTGCCGAGACGTCTTGAGTCACCTGCGCGACCCGCGCAGGATCTGCGCGCCGTCGTGGTTCGGCGGACCGGCAACCACGGACTACCAGCCCTGTGAGCGCGCACATGCAAGTGACGACGTCGACCTTGATCGGTCTGCTCATCGCAGCCGCCTGCGCCGGCTGGATTGACGCCGTCGCCGGCGGCGGCGGGCTCATCCAACTGCCCGCGCTGCTGCTCGGGCTGCCCCAGCAGGAACCGGCCACGGTCCTCGGCACGAACAAGATGTCGAGTGTGCTTGGCACGAGCGCCGCGACGGCGACGTATCTGCGGCGGCGCGATGCGCGCCCTGACGTCGCCACGGCGGCCGTCATGGCCGGGCTGGCGTTCATCGGATCAATGCTCGGTGCGCAGCTGGCTACCTCTGTCTCGCCGTCCGCGTTCCGGCCGGCGGTGGTCGTGCTGCTCATTGCGGTAGGGGTGTGGACCTGGCTACGGCCGGCGTTGGGCCAGCATGAGCAACTGCGCTGGCCAGACAGCCGCAGACACCACGCGGTGGCCGCCCTCGCGGGAGCGTCCATCGGTTTCTACGACGGCATCTTCGGCCCCGGAACCGGCTCGTTCCTGGTGTTCGTGCTGGTGAGTGTGCTCGGCTACTCGTTCCTGCGCGCATCAGCCACAGCCAAGATCGTCAACCTCGGGACCAACATCGCCGCGCTGCTGGTCTTCGGCTCCGCCGGACACATCCTCGTGCCACTAGGGCTCGCGATGGGCGTGTGCAACCTCGTCGGCGGGGTCATCGGCGCGCGAATGGCGGCGTTGCGCGGCAGCGGGTTCGTGCGCACCGCATTCCTCGTCGTGGTGGCGCTGCTCATCGCGCGGGTGGGCTGGGACCTGTTCCGCTGAGCGCACGCCAGCAACACGCACCGGCACACATCCGGCCACCGCAGTCAGCGGCGCGCTGCACCCACGCCAGGGAACGGGCACTGGCGCGGCTGTCGCCGTCGCCGGATCATCGCCGGGTCACCGGGAGGCTAAGACCTGGCCGTCGGCTGCGCCTCGACCGCGCAGACCGCAGCCGCCGGTCGGTGTCGATCTGCGGACCGGCACAACGGCGCCGTGGCCGCTGGCTATCCTTGAACCGGCGCCTGCTCGCGCAGGCGCCCGCAGCTCGGCTCACGGTCGTGCTGTGACAACTGAGCGTCGACAACAGGATCACGGCAACCTTGAACTCCCGGGTTGCGCGTCGGCTCTGTCGTCGCGCCCGTCGGAGGTGGCCCGTGACCAGCGCAGAGCAAGTGAAGTCAGTCGTTGAGCCGGTGGTGCGTGCAGCCGGCTGTGACCTTGAAGACGTGGATGTGCGTGCCGCGGGCCGCCGCCAACTCGTGCGGGTGCTCGTCGATGCCGACGGCGGCATCTCCCTGGAGCGGGTGTCTGAGGTGTCGCGCGCGGTGTCCGCGGCGATGGACGCGGCTGACGCGCGGCTGGGTTTCGGCGCGTACGTGCTTGAGGTGTCCTCGCCGGGTGTGGACCGGCCGCTGACCTTGCCGAGGCACTTCCGTCGCGCGGTCGGACGACTCGCTGCAGTCACGACGACAGACGCAGGGCAGTTCACCGGCCGCATCGTCGTTTGCGACGGCGACACTGTGACGTTCGAGACTGACGCCGGCGACCTCGTCGTCAACGTCGCGGACATCAGGTCGGCGAAGGTGCAGGTGGAGTTCAACCCCCGCGGCCCGGCGCGTACCGGTGCTGTTGCCGCCCGGGAACAGGCCGATGCCGTGGGCGAGACCGGCCTCGATGCGGACGGTTCCCTTGATAGCGACGCCGACCTCGGTGACGACGCCGACCTCGATGACGAGGGAGCCCATGATGATGCTGATTCCTACCTCGACAGCGACGACGTAGATGCTGACGCAGACGCAGATGCAGCCATTGACGACGAGGACGCAGGTCGCGATGCGGATCCAGTCGTCGAGTCCGGTCCACACGCTGCCTCACTCACCGATGCCAAACCCACCACCAAGGAAGGCTGAGTCGTGGACATCAGCATGGAAGCGCTGCGCGCGATCGCGCAGGAGCGCGGGCTCCCCATCGACTCGCTGGTGTCGGCCATCGAGAGTGCGCTGCTCCTGGCCTACAACGCCCAGCCCGCGCACAAGCCCCACGCCCGCGCGGTCGTCGACCGCGCCACTGGCCAGGCCCGGGTGCTGGTGACCGAGCTCGACGATGACGGCGTACCGGTCGGGGAGTTCGACGACACCCCCGCCGGCTTTGGGCGGGTGGCCGCAACGACGGCGCGCGCGGCGATCCTGGCGCGGTTGAAGGTATTGGATGAAGACGCCACATTCGGGGAGTACTCCGGCCGCGAGGGCGACCTCGTCACCGGCGTCGTGCAGCAGGGCTCGGACAAGCGGCTGGTGTTCGTCGACATCGGCAAGGTCGAGGCTGTGCTCCCGCCGGAGGAGCAAGTTCCTGGGGAGTCCTACCCCCACGGTCGGCGCCTGCGCCTGCATGTGGTCGGGGTGCGCCGCAGCCCGCGCGGCGCGGTCGTGACGGTGTCGCGCACCCACCCAGGCTTGGTTAAGCAGTTGTTCGCCTTGGAGGTCCCGGAGATCGGCGACGGCACTGTCCAAATCGGGGCCATCGCCCGCGAGGCCGGCCACCGAAGCAAGGTCGCGGTGCGGTCCACCCGCCCGGATGTGAACGCCAAGGGAGCGTGCATCGGGCCGCTCGGCGCGCGAGTGCGGGCCGTGATGGACGAACTCGCCGGGGAGAAGATCGACATCGTGGACTTCTCCGATGACCCGGCCGAGTTCATCGCCTCGGCGCTATCCCCTGCCCGGGTGCTGCAAGTCGACGTCGTCGACCCCGACGCCCGCGCCGCGCGGGTGGTCGTGCCGGACTATCAGCTGTCCCTGGCCATCGGCAAAGACGGTCAGAACGCCCGTCTCGCCGCCCGGCTCACAGGCTGGCGTATCGACATCCGCTCCGACGCCCAAGCACTGGCCGAAGCCGGCCCCGACGGCACGGCCGGGTAGGGCGTGGACGACTCGCAGGGCGTAACTGGTGCGCGCGGCAGGGTGCCGACGGCCCCGCAGGTAGACTCAGACCGCCTGTCCGGCCCGACTACCCGGCCCCGTCAGCCGCAGCACCCGCTGCGGACCTGCTTGGGCTGCCGGCATCGGGATGAGCAGGCACACCTCGTCAGGGTCGTCGCACGCGACGGCGCTCTTGTGGTGGATGCCCGGGGCTCGCTGAACGGCCGTGGCGCCTACGTGCACCGCGACCCGGATTGCGTGGCCGCGTCCGTCCGCCGCAAGGCCTGGGCGCGGGCTCTCAAGGTCCCGGGGCCATTGGCCGATGCCCAGCTGTGGGAAGACCTCGACGGGGGTCCGCACCCGAAAGGTGAAAGACCATGAGCGAACGATGAGCGCGTTGCAATGAACGCAGCGTCGGTAACCACGACGGCTGCTCACCGCTGACCCGTACCTGTCGGTATGTCACGGTGGTGCGCCGTGACAGACAGGAGAGAAGTGTCAAATCTCAGAGTCCACGAACTCGCGAAGCAGCTTGGCGTGTCCAGCAAGGACCTTGTCGCCAAGCTAGCTGAGATCGGCGAGTACGTGAAGGGACCCTCATCGGCGGTTTTGCCGCCGGTGGAGCGCAAGTTGCGCGAACTCATCCCGGTTGCTGACGGCGCTGGTGAGGCGCCGGCGAAGAAGACCGCCGCCAAGAAGACCGCCGCCAAGAAGGTTGCGACGCCGGCCCCGCCCGCTGACGAGGCTGTGGCCGCGCCGGCTGAGCAGGCTGCAGTCGTTGACGCTGTCGCGGCTGAGCCGGCCGCACCCTCGGCTGCCGCCGCAGCCGGCCCGCGGCCCATGCCGCGCCCGGCCACACCGCGGCCTGGCAACAACCCCTTCTCATCCGGTGCCGATGCCGGCCCGCGGCCGGTGCCGCGTCCCGGCGCTCCCCGCCCCGGCAACAACCCCTTCGGCTCCGGCACGGGCATGGGCAGGGCAGTGCCGCGCCCGGGGGCTCCGCGCCCCGGTGGCCCAGGTGCACGTCCCGGCGGTCCCGGTGGTGGCTTCGCGCGCCCCGGTGGCCCGGGGGCGCGTCCTGGCGGCGCCGGCGGACCGGGTGCGCGCCCGTACGGTGGCGGTGCCGGTGGTGCCGCACGCCCGGGCGGTGGGCCCGGTGGCCCCGGCCGCCCCGGCCCTGGTGGGCGCGGCACGACCGCCGGCGCGTTCGGCAAGCCGGGAGGCAAGCCCGGTCGTAGCCGCAAGAGCAAGCGCACCAAGCGCCAAGAGTGGGACAACATGCAGGCGCCGGTCCTCGGCGTTCAGGTGCCTCGCGGCACCGGGCAGACCATCCGCATGCCGCGCGGCGCATCACTGACGGACTTCGCCGAAAAGATCGGCGCGAACCCCGCCTCGCTGGTGCAGGTCTTGTTCAAGATGGGTGAGATGGTCACGGCCACCCAGTCCGTGAACGACGACACCCTGCAACTGCTCGGCGCGGAGCTGAACTACGACATCGTCGTGGTCTCGCCCGAGGACGAGGACCGCGAGTTGCTCGAGTCGTTCAACCTCGAGTTCGGCGCCGAGGGCGATGAGGAGGACTTCGAGGCCCGCCCGCCGGTCGTCACCGTCATGGGCCACGTCGACCACGGAAAGACCCGTCTGCTCGACGCCCTGCGCAACACCGACGTCGCGGCCAAGGAGGCCGGCGGCATCACCCAGCACATCGGCGCGTACCAGGTGCACACCGAGCACGACGGCTTCGAGCGCGCCATCACCTTCATCGACACCCCTGGTCACGAGGCCTTCACGGCTATGCGCGCCCGTGGTGCCGCGACCACCGACATCGTCATCCTCGTGGTCGCAGCGGACGACGGCGTCAAGCCGCAGACGGTCGAGGCGTTGAACCACGCTCAGGCCGCCAACGTGCCGATCGTGGTCGCGGTGAACAAGGTCGACAAGCCCGAAGCCGACCCGACCCGCGTGCGCGGCCAGCTGACCGAGTACGGGCTGGTGCCCGAGGAGTACGGCGGCGACACGATGTTCGTCGACGTGTCCGCCCGCGCCGGCACAGGTTTGGACGACCTGTTGCAGGCGGTGCTGCTCACCGCCGATGCCGCCTTGGACCTGCGGGCGAACCCGAACCAGGACGCGCAGGGTGTCGCCATCGAGGCGCACCTCGACCGCGGCCGCGGGTCGGTTGCGACCGTGTTGGTGCAGCGAGGGACGCTGCGCCCCGGCGACTCGATCGTCGTGGGCGACGCCTTCGGTCGCGTCCGCGCGCTCGTCGACGAGTACGGCCACCCGGTCGACGAGGCCGGGCCGTCGCGCCCGGTGCAGGTGCTCGGCTTGACCAGCGTGCCCGGTGCCGGCGACTCGTTCCTCGTCGTCTCCGAAGACCGCATCGCGCGCCAGATCGCACAGGCGCGCGAGACCCGCGAGCGCGCCGCGCTGCTGGCCAAGGCCCGCGGCCGCCGCACGCTGGAGGACTTCGTCAAGCAGCTCGAGAAGGGCGAGGTGCAGGAACTGCGCCTCATCATCAAGGGCGACGTCTCCGGCTCGGTCGAGGCGCTCGAAGAGGCACTGGTCAAGCTCGATGTGGGCGAGGAAGTCGACTTGCGCGTCATCCACCGCGGCGTCGGCGCCATCAACAAGAACGACGTCATGCTCGCTAGCGCGTCCGACGCCATCATCATCGGCTTCAACGTGCGCCCCGAGGGCAAGGTCGGCCAGCTGGCCGAGAGCGAGGGCATCGACGTCCGCTTCTACAACGTCATCTACAACGCCATCGACGAGATCGAGCAGGCACTCAAGGGCATGCTCAAGCCGGAGTACGAGGAAGTGCAGCTCGGCACCGCCGAGGTGCGCGAGGTCTTCCGCTCGAGCAAGTTCGGCAACATCGCCGGCTGCCTCGTTCGCTCCGGGGAGATCCGCCGCAACTCCAAGGCGCGCTTGCTGCGCGACGGCGTCGTGGTCGCCAACAACCTCAGCATCGACTCCCTCAAGCGGTTCAAGGACGACGCGACCGAGGTGCGCGAGGGCTACGAGTGCGGTATCGGTCTCGGCTCCTACAACGACATCAAGGCCGACGACGTCATCGAGACCTACGAGATGCGGGAGAAGCCGCGCAAGTGAACGGTCGGCCGGCGTGACCCGGCGGACGGATGATGGAGGCAGCCATGGCAGACATGTCCAGGGCCAAGCGCCTGGCGGACCGCATCAAGGTCATCGTCGCCGAGGCGTTGGAGATGCGGGTGAAGGACCCGCGGCTGGGCTTCGTCACGGTCACTGATGTGCGCGTCACCGGCGATCTTCGCGAGGCGACGGTGTTCTACACGGTGCTCGGCGACGAGACCGACGTGGAGGAGACGGCCAAGGCCCTCGCCAGTGTCAGCGGCATGCTGCGCTCGGAGGTCGGACGTCTCACCGGCGTGAAGTTCACGCCGACTCTGGCGTTCCGCGCGGACGCACTGCCGCAGGCCGCCCGCAGCATCGACGACCTGCTTGCCCGTGCTCGTGCAGCCGACGACGAGGTCCACCGCATCGCCGCGGACGCGCACTACGCGGGTGAGGCCGACCCGTACCGCCACGACGATGAGAGCGACGACGCCGCTGACGAGGCCGGCGACACCAATGGCACCGGTGAAGCGGCCACGACCGACGCCGCCCCCGGTGCTGAGCGCGACGGCGTGACGTCGGATGAGGCTTTCAGCGGCGCCGTCGCTTACACCACCGCAGCCGACGAGACCGGTTCGGACGCTGACACCTCCAACGCCGACCGTGCCGGCGGCGATGAGGGCGCTTTTGTGCAGACAACAGGCGCAATCACCCGGGATGAGAACACTCAGCCTGACCCGCGGTCTGGGAGCCCGGCCGCATGACGACTGCCGCCGAGGTCGCCGAGCAGATTGCCGCGGCTCGCCGGTTGCTCGTGCTGGCGCATGTTGCGCCGGATGCGGACAGCCTCGGCTCTGCGCTGGCGCTTGCCATGGCCGTGCGGGAGATCGAACCGGGCACACACGCGGTGGTCTCCTTCGGCGACGAGCCGTTCGCGGTCCCGCGAATGTTGCAGAGCCTGCCCGTGTCGGGGCTGCTGGTCAGCCCGCAGGAGGCGGCAGCCGCCGGGCCGTACGACCTCGTGGTCACCTGCGACGTCTCAAGCAAGGCGCGGCTCGGCGCGAATGAGCACCTGTTCGACGCGGCTGCGGCCACCATCGTCATCGATCACCACTCGAGCAACTCCGGCTTCGGGCGGACGAACCTCATCGACCCGGGCGCGCCGGCGAACACAGTCTTGGTGCTCGCGGTTGTCGACGCGCTGGGGGCGCCGCTGACGCGCGACATCGCACATGCGTTGTATGCCGGGCTCATCACCGACACGGGCTGTTTCAAGTACTCGGCGACCACTGCGGCCACCCACGAGATCGCGGCACGGCTCATGGCCGCCGGCATCGACCACGCGGACATCGCCAGGCGGATGTATGACGACGAGCCGTTCACCGCGGTGCAACTTCTCGGCGAGGCCCTGAGCAGGGCGGCTTTGGATGTGACGGCGCTCAGCGGGCGGGGGCTGGTCTGGACGGCGGTCAGCGCGGAGGACCGTGCGAACCTCGGGTTGAGCGAGGATGCCGCCGAACGCGTCATCGATGCGCTGCGCATCACCACCGAGGCGGATGTGGCGGTGGTGTTGAAGCAGTCCGACGACATGGTGTGGAAGGTGTCGATGCGCAGCAAAGGCGCGGTCGACGTCAGCGCCGCTGCGCGCGCGCTCGGAGGCGGCGGCCACCGTTTCGCTGCCGGGGCGACCCTCGGCACGGATGTGGCGCTGGCGCTGGCCGATGTGCGGTTCGCGCTGGCAAGCCTGGAGTGAACAAGCCCGCCGACGGCGTCGTCGTCATCGACAAGCCGCTGGGCATGACCTCGCATGATGTCGTCGGACGTATGCGGCGCGTGCTGGGCATGCGTCGAGTGGGCCACGCCGGCACCTTGGACCCTGACGCGTCCGGCGTGCTCGTCATCGGCTTCGGCCGGGGCACGAGGTTGTTGACATATCTCACCGGCGACGACAAGGACTACCAAGCCACGATTCGCCTGGGCATGAGCACCGCCACTGACGACGCCGCTGGAGAGATCATCAGCCGAGCCGACCGTTCCACGGTGACGGCCGTCTCTGACGAGGCGATCCTCGGTGCGGTCGAGCGACTGCGCGGGGTCATCAGCCAGCGGCCGAGCGCCGTGAGCGCTATCAAGGTCGACGGCGTGCGGGCGTACGCGCGCGTGCGGGCGGGGGAGGACGTGGTTCTGCCTGAACGCACGGTGGAGGTGAGTCGATTCGATGTTCAGAGCATCCGGCGCGACGAGACGGCCGGAAGCGTCGAGGTGGATGCGACGTTCACCGTCAGCAGCGGCACCTACATCCGAGCGCTTGCGCGCGACCTCGGTGCTTCACTTGGCATCGGAGGGCACCTGGTCTGCCTGCGCCGCACTCGTAGCGGCCGCTTCGCCATCGGCAGCGCAGTGGCGTTGCCGGAGCCCGGTGACGACGTGGAAGTGCTGGACCTAGCGACTGCGCTGCGCCAGACGTTGCCGTGTGTCGAGGTGGATGCTGCCGCAGCCTCAGACATCGCACACGGCCGGATCGTCCCGGCGCCGGCTGGCGATGTCGCGGTGCCGGCAGCCGGCGGAACCTCGACTGCGGACGTGCCCGGGGCATCGGGCAGTGCCGACGCTGCCCCATCGGGTGCACCATCGGACAGACCCGAAGGGCAGGGAGGGGCTGTGGCAGAAGGCATCGAGGTTGGGGTGCTCTCAAACGGAGACGTCGTGGCCATCGCCCGGCTCCACGACGGTGTGCTGCACCCCAAGGCCGTGTTCGCCAGCCCAGCGCCCTGACCCCCGAGTTGTCTTACCGCCGATTTCTGCACACAGCGAGGCTGGCATCGTCGGCGGGCTCCAGCAAGGCTCGCTGCACATCAACGCCTTTGTCGTCAAACAACATCCGCATCCGGCTCGGCAGGCGGTGACACCTCGCCGAGCGCCTTCGATGCGAGGCCGGCGCCGCTCGCAGTCGCGGTGACGCCGGTGCGGTGCGCAGTCGCGGTGACGCCGGTGCGGTGCGCATTCGCCGTGACGCCGCTGCGGTGCTCGCAAGTATCCTTGCCGCCTGTGACCGAGTGCCAGCCTTCGCGGCGGGCCCGGTTCTGCCATCTGCAGGCAGGGTGCGCGCCGACAATCGCCCCGCTGGTCAGGTCGAACAGTCGAACCGTGTCCCACGGGTTCTGTCGCCTACAGACACCTGATGAGGCGCGCCCATGAGAACCGTGGTTGTCATCGGCACCTTCGACGGGGTGCACCTCGGCCATCGAGCACTCATCGAGCAAGCGAGGGAACTGGCCGGTGAGCACGGGCGAGTACACGTGGTCACATTTGACCCGCACCCTGCTGCGGTCGTCGCCCCCGAGCGAGAGCCGGCGCTGCTAACGACCGTCGCAGAGCGGATTGAATTGCTGCACCAGGCCGGTGTCGACGACGTCCGAGTGGTGCCATTCACCGCAGCGGTCTCGCGCCGGTCCCCGGAGCAATTCGTGGAAGAGTTCATCCTGCCGCTGCAACCGGATGTGGTGTGCGTCGGTCGCAACTTCCGCTTCGGCGCCGGTGCTGCCGGCACCAGTGACACCCTGCATGGTCTGGGGTCGCAGCACGGTTTCGTGACAGTGGCAGCGGACCTAGCCGGGGACGGCGATGCCGCCTGGTCGAGCACCCGCATCCGCGCACTCGTCGCGCAAGGGGATGTGACCGCTGCGGCGCAGGCCCTCAGCCGCGACTATCAACTGTCCGGCGAGGTGGTCCACGGCGATGCGCGCGGCCGCGACCTAGGTTTCCCCACGGCGAACCTCGATGTGCCGGCGGTGAAGGCGGTGCCGGCAGACGGCGTATATGCCGGTTGGATAGACGTTCAAGGCGTTCGATTCGCTGCCGCCGTCTCCATCGGTACCAACCCACACTTCGATGGCACCAGTCGTCGGGTTGAGGCCCACGCCCTCGACGTGCCAGAGGGCTTCGACGTCTACGGGCAGACTGCGTGCGTCAGTTTCGTGAAGCGATTGCGCGGTCAGGAGGTCTACCCGGACCTAGCGGCGCTCATCCATGCCATCGACGCGGATGTGGCCGAGGTTCGTGCGCTGCTCGCCTGCTGATGACGTAGACACCGGGGGCTTGCGCTGGCTGTCGCGCGTTGACTGACCGGGCTAGGCCAAGTAGCCGTCTTCCGCGGCGATGCGGTGCAAGTCAAGTTTCGTCGGCGCCGGCCGGCCAATCGCCGCGTATTTGGCGCGGACGCGGTTGATGTACTCGCGGGCCGTGGTCGGCGCGACGTCCATCCGGCGCGCGACCGACTCAAGCTTCATGCCGGAGGCGTAGAGCTGCAGGGCGATGATTTCCTTGGCGCTCAAGTTTGGGCGTCTGGGGTCGCGGCTGATGATGCCGGCGAGTTCCGGGGTGGTCCAGTCCTGCCCGGCATGCACTGCGTCGATGGCCTCTAGAAGCGACTCTGTCGGGTCTGACTTCGAGACGAATCCGCGCACGCCGGCCGTGAGGAAGTCATGCACGAGGTGCGGCTTCACGGTGGCGCTGACCACGATGACGGCGCTGCCGCGCTCGATGAGCGCTGACACCTCATCGACTCCAACCTCGCGTGAGTGCAGGTCGATGTCGAGAAGTACTACGTGCGGCGGCTTCTCGACTTGTAGGACCTCCTCGACCGAGGACCCTTCATACGCCACGCTCATGCGCCCGGATGCCTCGCACGCACGAGCCAAACCGTCCCGGACGAGTCGGTGGTCGTCGACGACGGCTATCGAGATGGTCATGTCATCCTCCAGGTGGCGGTCACCAGAATCTCGCCTTCGAGAACTTCGGTGGTGATGCGGAATTCATCGGTGGACTCAGACGATTGCCGTGGCAGCGGCAGGGCCGGGTGGGCAGCAGTCACGATTGTCAGCACGGCTGCGTCGCCCACCGCCGTCACGCTGATGTTGACTGTCGCTGACAGGTCCGGGTGAGCGACCATCGAGTTCAGCAAGTCCCGCAAGGCGGGGATGTGTGGCGCCGGCGGTGGTGCGACCGTGTCGGCGCCGAGCAGACGGGCCGCGACGCCGTGCTCGGCGGCTTGGAGGAGACAGTCGGCCACGACATCGCCGAGTGCCCCGAGTTCCGGCGGCAGCGTGAGCATGCCGCGCAGGGCCTGCTCGTACGCGCCAGCCTTGCGCCGGGTCGCTGTGTCGAAATGAGCTGCCGCTCCCTCGGCGATCGCAGCCATGAGTCCACTCGCCTGGCCGGAGACTGTCGTGAGGCGTGTGGCCAGCGTTCGGCCGCGGTAGTCCGCGGCGGCTTCCGCCGCGGCGGCTGCCACTGCTGCGTCGCTCTCTTGTTGCGACGCAGCGAGGAGCGACTCAGACTTGGTGCGGAAGAGGTTCACCGCGAGCACGGTGCCGACCTCGATGAGGAACGTCGTGAGGACCGTGCCCGTGCACGCCCCGTCGGCGCGGGCGGCTGTCACCAGTGGGTAAGCCAGACCGAGCGCGAGGCCAAGAATCGAGGCCAGGGCTGGTTGCCGCCCGCGGCCGAGCAGCACCATGGCCATGACGAGCCCGACTGCGCCGTCTGGGCCCCAGGCGCCGGGCTCCGACATCCCGCAGCCCGGTATTCCCGATTGTGGGAGTGCGACGACCGCGGCCATGGGCAGCGCGAAGACCCATTGCAGCGGTTGCGGCAGGGTGCGAGTGCGCCGCGTGAGCGCAATCGCGGTCAGCAGCGTCGCGCCGAGCACGCTCAAGCCCAGCAGCGAGCCGAGGAACGCCGGCTGCTGCCACGCTAGGGCCGTCTGGACCCCCCCAAGCGACACCCACCAGGCCCCGCATATGAGTGCGACCCGGCGTACTGCTGCCGGCATTCGCGCGCCCAATGCCGCCGCGGGAGCGTTCGCGGGGGGCGGGGCAGCCAGCGGCACCCAGATGGTCACCAAAGTCCCTTGCCCTGCGGCCGCTTGCACGTCATGACGGCCGCCTATCCCGCGTAGGCGCTGTTGCACCGACTGAGCGAACCCGCGCAGCGGCCCTCGCCCGTCCCAACCCGGACCGAAGTCCCGGACTGTCACGACCAGTTCGGCCGGGGTGCCATGCACCGCGAAGTTCACCTCGACTCGATCGTCGCCGGTGTGCTTGCTGACGTTGAGAAGCAGTTCGGTGACCGCCCCCAGCACAACACCGGCGATGTCTGAGGGCACGACGACTTCAGGGGCTGGGTCAACCTGCGCGCGCAGCCCCAGCGCATCCGCCGTGGCTGCAGCCTCCGCGGTCACCGTGGCCAGGGCCACCTGTTCGCCCGAGGACGCACCCGCCGCGAATTGGCGGATGCGGTGGAGGTCCATAGTGCAGCGCGCCCGCACTTGCGGGGCTGCGCTAGGCGGCAGGCCTCGTCGGATGGCGCCGAGGGTGTTTATCAGCGTGTCGTGCAGCAGGCTCGTGATGCGCTCATGCTCCGCGAACACTGCCTGGCGACGGGCGCTGGCATTGACGTACGCCTCGGTGGCGCGGGCCTGGGCGTCGGTGTCTTTGGCGGCTCGACGCAGCGCGGAGGTCGCATAAGACACCACCATCGCATCCACGATGGCGTAGTAGCCGGCGATCACCAACTGCCGCCAGAGGCCCTGCATGGCTCCCGAGGCCACGGACTGGGCAGACAGCCAACTGGTGGCGCCGGCGACCAACACCACTGCGGCGGCGCGGGATGCCGTGGCTGGGAGCAGGAGTCCGGCGATGATGACGACGCTGTTGATGAGCCCCGTCAGGTAGAGGTAGTTGCCCTTGAGGTGGTGCACGTCTATGAGCGTGAGTTGCGCTGCTGAGCATGCGAACAACACCAGGACGAAGGTTGGCGGCTGTATGCGCCGGACCAGAAGCAGCGCCCACGCCAAGACTGCGGCAGCCACGAGTGCGATCGAGACTAGAGGTTGCAGGCTGACGACCGTGTGCCCGGACAAGGCTGCGGCGATGTTGAGCAGCCAGGCCGGGGCCCAGATCAGGCCTGCGGCGCGAAAGGCGCGCTCAACCGCGTTCCCGGCCGGACCCATGGCACCCCCTTGTGGCGCGTGGAGCGCGTGCTCTCCCATTTGAGGGACAAGGGAACACTAGGGCGCGAGTCAGAGGCAGGAGCGGGATGTCCTCATAAATGAGGACATCAGGGTCCCGGGTGACACGTGGGCGTGGTGGTCTCGTCACGTTGTTGCCTCATCAGAGAACACCGAGTGGAAACTGGTGCACGAGTACCCGGCTGCGGGCAAGGGGCATCGCAGCCGGGTACTCGGGTCTGGGGTCGGTTACCTAGGACTGGTCACGGGCCGACGAGGGACCCGTTCACCAAACGCCAGCCGGTTGGCAGAGCTGTAGGCGTGCCGATGAGGTTGCGACCCGTGATGTTCGTGAAGTCGGTAGAACTGAAGTCCAGGCCGCTGATGTCATTTCCGTCCAGGATTGCCGATTGCATGCTGGCGGATGTGAAGGTCCCACGCAGCAGGTTGGTGTTGCGTAGGGTGGTGTTGGAGAGGTTGGCGCCGGTCAGGTCGGTTCCGGTCAGGTTGGCGCCGGTCAGGTCGCTGCCGTAGAGCTGGGCGTTTCGAAGGGTGACCCCGGACAGGT
>JAGWWW010000055.1 GCA_018970205.1 Actinomycetales bacterium | reverse complement strand
GCTCGTGGGCATCGATGTGGACGACATGGACATGGTCGCGCGGACCGTGCGCGTGCTCGGCAAGGGTTCGAAGGAGCGGGTGGTGCCGTTCGGGCTGCCGGCGCAGCGGGCCGTGCAGGAGTGGCTCGTACAGGGCCGTCCGCGACTGTGCCGGGAGGTCAGTGGCGCCGCCATCTTCATCGGCGTGCGCGGCAAACGGCTCGACCAGCGGGCCGTGCGCACGAGCCTCGACCGAATGTTGCGGCACCTGCCCGACTTGCCGGACATCTCCCCGCATGCGCTGCGCCACAGCGCCGCGACGCACCTGCTTGAGGGCGGGGCCGACCTGCGCGTGGTGCAGGAGTTCCTCGGCCACGCGAGCCTGTCGACGACGCAGATCTACACGCATGTGAGCGTGGAGCGGTTGCGGGAGGTCTACCGGCAGGCGCACCCCCGTGCCTGACATCGCGCAGATCCGCTCCACCGAGGACGTCGAGCAGGAACTCGCAGGGCTCTGGGCGCGCGCGGCCGGCGGGGCCGACCAAGACGCGCGCAACCGACTGCTCGTGCACTACGCGCCGATCGTGCGCCAGGTCGCCTCGCGCATCGCCGCCGGCCTTCCGCCGCAGGTGGAGTTCAGCGACCTTGTGTCCGCCGGAGTCATCGGACTCATCGCCGCCATCGAGCGGTTCGACGCCAGTCACGGAGCGCCCTTCGAGGCGTACGCCCATCTACGCATCCGCGGAGCGATCCTTGATGAGTTGCGGTCGCAGGACTGGGTGCCGCGGCAGGTTCGCGCGCGCCAACGGCGAATCACCGACGCCATCGCTCGGCATTCCTCGCAGCACGGCGGATATCCGAGCAACGCCCAGATCGCGGTGCTCACCGGCATGTCCGAGAAGGACGTCGCCGAGACTCTCGAACAGACGTGGTTCTCCGTCGTCGAATCCCTGGACGAGGTGGTTGCCGGCGACGCAGACGAGCGCTCACGCCACGAGTCGCTGGTCGACGTCGCCGCGGCCGACCCCGAGGGCAGCGCGCTGGCTCGCGAGCGCCACTCGCAGGTTGTGTCGGCGGTGGCAGCCCTGCCTCAGCGCGAGGGGGATGTGATTCGGCTCTACTACGGCGACCGCATGACCCTTCGCGAGATTGGCGATGTGCTGGGAGTCACCGAGTCGCGGGCATCACAGTTGCGCAGCCGGGCATTGATGATGCTGCGTGCGCGGGTGGGCAGCGACCTCGCCGCGTGACGTCGTCAGCGTTGCTGAGACACCTGCATCTGATGGATCAGCGACTGCGGTTCGCGCATGCGAGCGCTAGAGATGTGCAGACACGTCGTGGGCGCACGGTCTCGTTGCCGGCTCGAAGCAGAGCGACAGCAGGCGATCAGCACATTTCCGCAGTCAGGGTCGATGGTGGTGAGTCGCGGGCGACAGTCGCGGATGATGCTGTGCGCGCGGGCGGGCAAGGAACCCGAGGCGTGGCGCATGCGTAGGAATGCGTCAGGGAGGTTTCATTCCGTGGCACGCGAGAGGCCGTGAGTTGTGGACCTGCTACTGCGGCTAACCCGGGCCTTGCGTCGTGGGAAGCAGGGGTAGCAACACGGGCAGCAGGCCCAGTGCTGCGAACGGCTCGAGGTACGCGTCGCCGCGTCGCGCGCCAAGGTGCAGGCAACTGCGAGTGCAGTGGGCGCCCGCCGTCAACCGGCCGATCTCATCCCCGCCAAGCACCGGCTGCCCCACGGTGACGGTGGCCTGCACCGGCTGGTAGGTGCTGTGCAGACCCTGCCCGTGGTCGATAGTTACGACCGGGGTTCCGCCGACCGGCCCGGCGAAAAGCACCACCCCGGCGCGCGCTGAGACCACCGCATCGCCCACATCTGCTGCGAGGTCGACACCGCGATGGCCGGCGAGCCACGGCTGCGCCGGCGGGTCGAATCCCCGCAGCCGCAGACCCGGCACCGGCCGGACAGCTGCATGCGCCGCCCCCGAACCGGCGACCCTCATGTGGCGGCGGTGCATCGTCGTCCGGCCGGCCCCGATGATGGGGGCGCCTGAGGTGCGGGCGGGGGTAGCCCCGAGGTCTCCGCGCAACTCGTGCGACAGCCCCGCCGGCGCCCGGACAGCTGCCAAGCGCCTCGTCGCGTCACCGGCTGAGTCCGTCGCCGCGGGCACGTATCCCGGCGCACGCCCATGCCCGGGCGCGGACGCCGTCATCGATCCCGCGCCGAGCAGGCAGGAGGTGAGTGCGGCGGCAACGGCAAGTGTGGGGTTCATGCCCGCATGGTCACCGCGCGCCGATCCAGGCTCGGCATCGTCGCGGCGGGGCTGTGAACGCCGGCACCGCCGGCAGCGGCTTGTGCAGGGCTGCGTAGACTCCGCCCCGGCGCTGAGGTGTCTGGATCCGCATGCGGTCCGTGCCACACCAGCGACTACCACAGGCAGCCGCCGGCCATGGCCGGCAGCGGTGCGATGGTCCCCTCACACCTGACGGTGGTGGGGTGTGCCGAGGCTGCCGAGGGGGCACGCCCGCCGACCCGGCAGCGGCCCAGGAACCATCGAAAGGGAACACCCATGGCCATTTCCATGCGCCAACTGCTCGACAGCGGAGTCCACTTCGGCCACCAGACGCGCCGCTGGAACCCCAAGATGAAGCGCTTCATCCTCACCGAGCGCAACGGCATCTACATCATCGACTTGCAGCAGTCCATCGGCCTGATCAACAGCGCCTACGAGTTCGTCAAGGACAGTGTCGCCCGCGGCGGCACCGTGATGTTCGTCGGCACCAAGAAGCAGGCTCAGGAGCCCATCGCGACCCAGGCCGCGCGCGTCGGCATGCCGTACGTGAACCAGCGCTGGCTCGGCGGGATGCTCACGAACTTCCCGACCATCTCCAAGCGTCTGGCGCGCCTGAAGGAGCTCGAGCAGCTCGACTTCGACAACCCCAGCGCCTCCGGCTACACCAAGAAGGAACTGCTGCTGCTCAAGCGCGAGCAGACCAAGCTCTCCACGGTCCTCGGCGGCCTGCGCGGCATGACCCGCACCCCGAGCCTGATCTGGGTGGTCGACACGAACAAGGAGCACCTCGCCGTCAACGAGGCGCGCAAGCTGGGCATCCCGGTCGTCGGCATCCTCGACACCAACTGCGACCCGGACACCGTCGACTACCCGATCCCGGGCAACGACGACGCGCTGCGCTCGGTCGACCTGCTGACCAAGGTCATCGCCGACGCGGTCGCCGAGGGCCTGATGGCCCGCGCGGGGATCGCCGCTGACGCCGAGGCTGTCGCCGCCGACGAGCCGTTGGCGGAGTGGGAGCAGGAGCTCCTCGCCGCGCAGGCTGTGTCCGCCCCGGCCGTCGAGGCTGAGGCCACGACCGCTGAGGCAGAGACCGACGCGACTGCCGAGGCCCCGGCCGTTGAGGCTGAGGCCGCAGTGGCTGAGCACTCGGACGCCCCGGCCGGCGAGGCTGCCGACCCGGCCGTCTCTGGCGCCGACGCCTGACCGCGCGCGCTGCTGTAAACCCCCACCGAACCACGTTCCCAACCAGAGATTGGACTCAGACATGGCTGCCATTGCTGCTGCCGACGTGAAGAAGCTCCGCGACCTCACGGCCGCGGGCATGATGGAGTGCAAGAAGGCGCTCGAGGAGGCCGACGGCGACTTCGAGAAGGCTGTGGAGGCGCTTCGCATCTCCGGTGCCGCGAAGGCCGCCAAGCGCGGTGCCGAGCGCACCGCGAGCAACGGCGTGGTGTTCGCCAAGGGCAACACCCTCGTGGAGCTGCTGTGTGAGACGGACTTCGTCGCCAAGGGCGCCGACTTCGTCGGTCTGGCGGAGAAGGCGCTTGACGCCGCCATCGCCAGCGGTGCCACCAGCACCGAGGCCCTGGCTGCCGCAACCCTCGACGGCGGCACCGTCGCCGAGGCCTTGGAGAACCTCGCCGGCGTCATCGGCGAGAAACTCGAGCTCGGCCGCGTGGTGTCCTTCGAGGGCGACGTCGCCATCTACCTGCACCGTCGCAGCCCTGACCTCCCGCCGGCCGTGGGTGTGCTCGTGCAGTACACCGGCGACCTCGACACCGCCCGCGGCGTCGGCATGCAGATCGCCGCGATGCGTCCGCAGTACCTGACCCGCGAGGATGTGCCGGCCTCGGTCGTTGAGACCGAGCAGCGCATCGCCGAGGAGACCGCCCGCAACGAGGGCAAGCCCGAGGCCGCGATGCCGAAGATCGTCGAGGGGCGCGTCAACGCGTTCTTCAAGGACTTCTGCCTGCTGGAGCAGTCCAGCGTGCAGGACAACAAGCAGTCCGTGGCGCAGTTCCTCGCCGCCAACGGCACGACCGTGACCGCGTTCGCGCGCATCGAGGTCGGCCAGGGCTGACCTGCTCGAGCCCGACCGTACGAGCCCGCCGCCGAGTGGGCCGTACGGCGGCTCGGCAGCCGGGCCCGCCGGGCGTTACCTGGGCGTGCCGCCATGGGGCACGGCATGCGCCGGCCCCGGCGCGTCATGGACTGCGCACCGCCCGACGCGAGAGGATGACCACCATGACCGAGACGCAGGCACTGCCCGCGACCTGGCCAGGGTTGCCGGCTGACGGCTTCCAGCGGGTCTTGCTCAAGCTCAGCGGCGAGGCGTTCGCCGGCGGCGGCGGGTTGGGCGTGGACCCCGATGTGGTCCACGACATCGCCACCCAGATCAAGCAGGTCGTCGACGC
Organism: Actinomycetales bacterium; assembly: GCA_018970205.1. GTDB lineage: Bacteria > Actinomycetota > Actinomycetes > S36-B12 > UBA5976 > RFTO01. The sequence goes on along the minus strand of JAGWWW010000055.1, from coordinate 1,954 downwards.
AGGCGTGCAGGTCGCGGTGGTCATCGGCGGAGGCAACTACTTCCGCGGCGCACAGTTGCACGACCGCGGCATGGACCGTGGCCGCGCCGACTACATGGGCATGCTCGGCACCGTGATGAATTGTCTTGCCCTGCAGGACTTCCTCGAGCAGGTCGGAGTGCCCACGCGCGTGCAGACCGCCATCGCGATGGGCCAGGTCGCCGAGCCGTACATCCCACTGCGCGCCATCCGCCACCTTGAAAAGGGCCGCGTCGTCATCTTCGGCGCGGGCCTGGGCGCCCCGTTCTTCTCCACCGACACCTGCGCGGCGCAGCGCGCGCTGGAGGTCAAGGCCGAGGCGGTGCTCATGGCCAAGGGCGTCGACGGCGTGTACGACGCCGACCCGCGCACCGTGCCCACCGCGGTGAAGTTCGACACCCTGACCTACAACGAAGTGCTCGTTCGCGGGCTGAAGGTCGCCGACGCGACCGCGATCAGCCTGTGCCAGGACAACGACCTGCCGATCGTGGTGTTCAACCTGCTGCAGCCCGGGAACATCGCGCGGGCGGTGCGCGCCGAACAAGTCGGTACGCTCGTCAGCAACCACAAGGAGTGAGGAGCCAGCCATGATCGAGGAGATCCTCGCCGAGGCGAATGAGAAGATGGACAAGGCCATCGGGGTGGCCCGCGAGGACTTCGGCACCCTGCGGGCCGGTCGTGCGAGCACCGCGCTGTTCGCGAAGCTCGTGGCCGACTACTACGGCACCACGACGCCTCTGACGCAGATGGCGTCGTTCCAGATCCCCGAGGCGCGCATGGTCGTCATCACGCCGTACGACAAGTCCGCGATGACCGCCATCGAGACCGCCATCCGCAACTCCGACCTGGGTGTGAACCCGACCAACGACGGCACGGTCATCCGTGTGGCGTTCCCGCAGCTCACCGAGGAGCGCCGCAAGGAGATCATCAAGGTCGCGCGCAACAAGGCCGAGGACGCCAAGGTCTCCCTGCGCAACATCCGCCGCCACGCCAAGGACCTGCTGGACAAGATGCAGAAGGACGGCGAAGCCGGCGAGGACGACATCCGCCGCGCGGAGAAGGCATTGGACGACACCACGGCGAAGTTCGTCGCGCACGTGGACGAGATGCTCAAGCACAAGGAAGCTGAACTGCTTGAGGTCTGACCGCCCCGGGTGGGGCAGTCCGCGACAGCACTCACACCATGACTGACAGCGAGCGCAACGGCGTCGAGCGCATCAACCAACGCGCCGGACGCAACGTGCCGGCGGCCACTGCCATCGGCGTCGGCTTGCTCGCCGGCGTGCTGTTGCTCATCTGGTACGTCCCCTGGGGCCTGGTCGCGCTGTTGACGGTTGCCTCGGTGCTGGGCCTGCGCGAGATGGGCAGGGCGCTGGCCCTGCAGCATGTGCGGCTGGTCGCGGTGCCGGTGTACCTGGCCGCTGCGACGATGCCTGCGCTCGCCTACAAGTTCGGCCTGCCCGCGATGATCGTCGCTTACACACTCTGTGTGCTGTCGGTGTTCGGCTGGCGGATGGTGCGCGGCAACGACGGCTTCGTGCGCGATGTGGCGGCGAACACTTTCCTGATCGCGTATGTGCCGTTGCTCATCTCGTTCGTCGCGCTCGCGCTGGCCCACGCCGACGGCCACAAGCGCATCACCATCTTCCTTTTGCTGAACGTGGCGTCCGACACCGGCGGCTGGCTCGCCGGTGTGATGGCAGGCAAGCACCCGATGGCCCCGAGCATCTCCCCGAAGAAGACCTGGGAGGGTCTGGCGGGCTCGCTGGCCGCGGCCGCGGCCCTCGGCGGGTATCTGCTGCCTGCGCTGCTCGATGCGCAGTGGTGGAAGGGCGTGTTGCTCGGGCTGGTGCTGGCGTTCGTCGCCACGTACGGAGACCTCAGCGAGTCGCTGCTCAAGCGCGACCTCGGCATCAAGGACATGTCGCACGCCATC
>JAGWWW010000054.1 GCA_018970205.1 Actinomycetales bacterium | reverse complement strand
AGGTCTCACTTCTCCCTACCCTCCGCGGCCGTGACCGATGACCCGAACCTCGAACCGCTGTCCGACGACCCCCGCCTCAACGCGCTGACCGGTGACCCCCGTGCCAGGTCCGAACCTGAAGCACTCAGTGATCATGAACGCGCAGCCGAGACTGCAACGCTGCTCGAAGTCAACACCCCCGAGGCTCGTCGCCTCCAGTTGTTCGCCCTCGCCGCAGTGCTCGGGGTGCTGGTGCTGCTCGCCGGCGTTCGCAGCTTCACAGGTCGCGCACTGGCCGCGCCGATGCCTGCAGTGACACAGGTCGCGGACGGTGTCATGGCTCAACCGCAATCCGCTAGCACATCCGGAACCCTCGGCAGCGCCGCGAACGGTCAGCCATCGCCGGTGTTCTCTGTGGCCGCCGGCACGGCCAACTTAGAGCAGTTGCGCGACGACGCCTTATCCGCGCGACCTGCGGTCACAGCTGGGCCTCTGCGAACATCAATGCCAGCCCGGCCGACGATTTCCACGACAGGAAATCGCGACTCGCGCCGCGCCGTCGTAGTCGATCCCACCGAGGCGCAGGGCGTTGGTAACGAATGCTCTGCCAGTCAAGCCCGCGTGGCGCTGAATGCGGCGACGCTCGCACAGTTGGACTCACTTCCCGGCGTCGGGCCGGTGCTGGCGGCACGCATCCTCGCCTGGCGCACACGGCACCGCGGCTTCTCCGACGTGCACGAGTTGCAGGAAGTGCCCGGAATCGGGCCGACCAAGTTCGCGAAGTTGCGCCCCCGAGTCACTCTGTGACCCCGCGCCGCACCATGCTGGCCTCTGCGCTTGCGGCATGGCTCGCTGCGGCGGCGGTGCTCTGGTTCGGACAGCAGTGGCGGCGTCCGTGGCTGGCGGCGGCAGTCGTCGCCGCCACCGTAGCCATCCCTGGGGCCGTTCGCGTGGCGCTGCTGCGCCGCCGTGACCTGAGAGCACCCTGGGCGTTTCCCTTGCACCTAGCCGCAGCCGCGGCCGCCACGCTCAGCGCTGGCTTCGGCGTCAGCGCGGTCGTCGCTGGTCCGGTGGCCGCCGCCGCCCGCGCGACATCGGTCATCACAACTGACGCAATCGTCCAATCTGATGTGCGCATCAGCCCCGCTGCCGCACACCGGCCCGCGTCAGCATCCGTGCAGGTGCGAGTGGTCGCAGTCCGCGTCCACCATCAGACCTGGCGCTGTGCCACTCCTGCGCAACTGATCCTCACCCCGGCGCAGTCCCGCGGCCTGCAGTGGGGTGCGCACATTCGCGTCACAGCCCGTGCCCGGCCCGTCCGCCCCGGTGCGCGCTCCGCTGCGGTGCTCATCGCGTTAGAGCCGCCGACGATCACACATGCGCCGCCGTGGTGGGCGCGAACCACCGACCGGTGGCGTCGCGGGTTGCAGGCCGCAGCCGGCACCGGCGAGGCGGCGGGGCTCCTCCCGGCGCTGGCCATCGGCGATACCTCCGCCGAGTCCACAGCCCTGGCCGACGACATGCGCGTTTCCGGGCTGTCTCACTTGAGTGCGGTATCCGGCGCGAATCTCTCGATCATCATCGGCGCTGTTGTTGTGGTTGCCATGCTGCTCGGCGTCAGCGGCCGCGCTGTCGGCCTGCTCGCGCTACTTGCATTGGCGTGGTTCGTCGCCATTGCGCGGCCGAGCCCGAGCGTGCTGCGCGCCGCCGCGATGGGAGTCATCGGGCTCGCGCCGCTGCTCGCCGGCTGGCGCCGGGTGCGCGGGGGAGTGGACGGCCTGTACGCCCTTTCGCTCGCGTCCTGCGTGCTCGTCGTGCTGGACCCGTGGCTGGCGCTGTCATGGGGCTACGCGCTGTCGTTCTGCGCCACCCTCGGCCTGGTCGTCGGCGCCGGGCCTGTGCAGCGCTGGCTCAATGCACGCGTCGACGCGCTCGGTGAGCGGGTGAAGACCCATTCTCCTGGGTCGCAAAGTGAGCACCTCACTATGGATTCAGACGTGCCAGCGAGCCCGTGCGCGCAAACAGACTCACAGCTGCCGACGCACGCGCTCGTACCGTCGAAACGGCGTCTCTCGACGCCCCCGCACCTGCCCAGGCGGCTTCGGCTTCGCACACGCCTGCTCGGCAAGGCTCGCCACTGGTTCATCGCGGCGCTCGCCGTGAGCGTGTGCGCGCAGGTCGCCGTCGCCCCAGTGCTGCTGCTCATGGGGGCGCGCATCAGTTGGGTGTCGCTGCCGGCGAACCTGCTCGCCGAGCCGGCAGTCGCCACGGCAACCATCTCCGGACTCTCCGCCGCCGCGGCCTCCCAGGTCTCACCCGCCGCAGCTCACCTCATCGCCCGACCCGGCGTGCTCGCGACTGGGTGGATCGCCGCTGTCGCCCACCGCTCCGCGCGGGCCGCAGACTCAGACCCGCTACACGTCTCTTCTCTGTTGCGACACCTGCGTTTCACCAACCCCGGGTTCCCGCCAGACGCGCAGGCAGTGCTGTGCGACGTCGGCCAAGGCACCGCGCTGGTCCTCCCGCTCAGCGCAGGCTCGGCCGTCGTCGTCGACGTCGGCCCGGACCCCGCCCCAATCGACGCCTGTCTCTCCCGGGCGGGCATCACAGCAATCCCATTGCTTGTGCTCAGCCACTTTCACGCCGACCACGTCAACGGACTCGCCGGCACTCTCCGCGGACGCACAGTCGGCCGCGTGCTCCTCTCACCTCTGGCTGCGCCACCGGAAGGCGCGCGACTCGTCGCGCAACTGCTGGCGCAACGGCGCATCCCCGCCGCCGTCGTCTCGCGCGGCGCACGGTTCGACGTCGCCGACGCCCGCGTCGAGGTGCTCGCGCCGACGCAACTGCTCGCCGGAGTGCAGAGCCCGCCGAACGACGACTGCGTGGCTGTAGCCCTGACAATTCACGCGTCATGGCGAGTGGAGCCGCTTCGAGTCCTCGCGCCTTGCGACCTCGAGTACGCCGGCCAGGAGTCCCTCCTCGCCGCGAACCCGACGCTTCCCGGCGATTTCGACATCGCAGTCGTGCCGCACCACGGCTCGGCGAAACAACTCGAGACCCTCGCGGCCTGGGCGAACCCGCACATCGCACTCATCCCGGTCGGCGTGCACAACGACTACGGCCATCCTGCCCCGGACACTGTCACCCTCTGGGGCAACCGCGGGCGCACCCAACTCGGGCGCACCGACACTGACGGCGACCTCGTCATCCGCCCCTGCGGGCAGCAGGTGTGCCTGGCCAAGTGACCCGAATCAGCTCAGGTGGTGCTAACGGACATAACGCCAGCGTGAACGACCAAAACTCCTTGTTTAGGGCTGCCGCTTGACCTTGAATCGGCTCCGGGCTCTTTCAAGGTTGTTTCCTAACCTTGAATAAGGAAGGGGCGCCGCGGCATGAGCCCACGACGTCAACCCGGCCGAACGTGCAGAGAACGCGCGGCCGCCTGCGCACCCGCCTCCGCCATAATCTCCCCATGCCGCCGCGCGCCAAGACCGCCACCAAGGGCAAGTCCGGCGCCGCGGCCTCCCGCCCGGACCCCGCGGCCCATCTGACCCTGGTTTTCGGCCCTAGCGACTTCTTCTACGCCGAGGCCGTCGACACCGTCTTCGCTCACGCGCGCAAACACGACCCGATGACCGAGAAGGTCCTCATCAACGGCTCCGCCACCACCGGGGCGGCGGTCGCAGCGGCCCTCGGCGCGGACCTGTTCGGCGCCGCGTCAGTGGTCTGCATAGAGGAGTCAGAGTCCCTCGAGGAGTCCGCGCAGGAGGCCGTCCTTTCAGCGGCCCGCGAGCTCGCCGAAGGCGCTCGGCACGACCTGCGCCTCATCCTGTGGCACACCAACGCCGTCAAGGCCCGCAAGTTCGCCGACGCACTGCGTGAGGCCGGCGCCCACGAGGTCGCCGCCAGCAAACCCAAGGGCTACCAACTCGACGGCCTGCTGGCCGAGGAGTTCAAGCGCCGCAAGCGGGCCGTGGATGACGACGTCCCCGCCGCCCTGCGTCTCGCGCTCGGCGACGACCTCGCGGTGCTGATGAACGCGGTGCGCGCGCTGTGCGAGGACGTCGAGTCGGGCCACATCACAGTTCAGCACGTCGCCCTGTACCAGCCCGGAGTCGCCGACGTGCCCGGCTGGGACGTCTCCGACGCGGTGCTCGGCGCGCAGCCGACCAGGGCCCTCATGCTCATCCGCCGTGCGCTCGTCGCCGACCCCAACTGCGGCCCCGCGTTGGTCGCCGCAACCGCCAGCGCCATGCGCCAACTCGTGGGCTACATCCCCCTGCGAAGCGCCCCGGAGGGCCAGATCGCATCGGAACTGGGCATCCCGCCGTTCAAAATCAAGACCCTCGCCCAGCAGTTGCGCAACTGGAACGCCGACACCCTCTCCCGGGCGGTCATGCTGCTCGCTGATGCCGACGTGGCATCCAAGGGCCAGAACCTGCGGGGAGAAGGTCTGGAGCCCGAGACGCGCGCATTCGACGTGGAGCGCCTGCTCGTCGGGATCGCACAGCTGCCTCGACAGGCATAGGCACGAAGGCTCGGACGCTGCTAGCTTCGCGGCAAACGACTTTCAAAGGACGGGGTACCAATGAGGCAACCGCTTCTGCACTCACACCGCTTCGCTCTGGAAATCATCAGCGAGACCCCGGCACTCAAGGCCCTGTGGGAAGAGTTGCTCGACGTAATTCTGACAATCAGCGACGAGGACATCATCGCAAAATTCGAGGGTGCCGAGTCGGCTTCGGCTGCGCGCGCTGACGAGGTGTTCCACATCTCGCCAGAGACTCCTGAGGAAGCCGCGGCGGCGCGTGCGGCACGCAGGATGAGCATCAGCGACGCGATAAACCGCCTACTCGATGAGCGGCTGGTGGTGCGAGGTTGGGTGCCACAGAGCGCCATCTTTCAGGGCGATGACTACCGGGACAAGCGCTGGCGTCTGGACTTCGCCAAGACTGTGGATCTGCCCATGCGTGAAGAGGGTCGCACGAGCTCGTCTGTACGTGCCGGCATGGCTGTTGAGGTGGCCTTCAACCATGGCGAGGCAATCGCGTGGAATCTTCTTAAGCCAGTGATGGCCGCCGAGTTGAACCATGTCCCGCGTCAGACAGACATTGGCGCGGGAATCGGCGTCATCATCACGGCATCGCAGGAACTCAAGGTCGCTGGAGGATTCGACGGAGCAGTCGGCGAGTACGAGAAATTTCTGCGCTACCTCGACCCCATGCGCAATCAACTGACGGTTCCGCTGGTGCTCGTTGGCCTTCGCGCACCGGAGACCTTCCGGATTGAGAAGCGTCGGGATGAGCTCACCGGCCGAAACAGCGGCTCTATCGTGCGGGTCTAACTAGCCATCTCCGCGGCCAGCACCTTGCCTACCTTCTCAACGAGGCCAACGACAAGCGCGTTTCCCATGAAAAAAGCCCGTCGTGCATCACCCAACTCTTTACCGTCCGCTGTATAGCGAGTCCAATCGTCCGGGAACCCGTTCAGCCGCTCCAACTCCATCGGAGTGAGGCGCCGGTAGCCCCGGCTGGTCTGGATGATGTGCTTGAAGCGCGAGGGAGATGCGCCACCCTCTCCGGTCAAGATTGTGCGGCTCGGCCGGTCGAGGGCATCTGGGAAGGCCATCGATCCTTCGCTGTAGGTGTATGTGCCTCCTCCGCTGTGCTGGCGGACGATTGCCTTCGCGCCTTTGAGATACTTCCACTCGGCAAGTCGTGCCTTGGAGACGAAGTACTCCAACGGGACCTCTGAGTCGGGAACCAACACATCTCCTAGATTCACCGGCGTTCGGGGCGGCTTCACAGTCACCTTCGCTGCGAATGCGCGGTCGACCGCCGCGAAACCGGCATTAAGGAACGGTGACCTGCTCCCGTCGCGGTTGAAGTCAGTGCTCAACACGTCAGCGGAGTCAGTCAGGGCGATTTCGAGGAGGTCCTCGGCGGCCGGGTTGACTGCTAACGATCGGGGTAGTACCCCGCCTTTCAAGATGACCGTCGCCGGATCTTCGCCGCCAGTCCAGCGGTCAGTCCGAGTGGCGACGATAAAGACTCGAATGCGGCGCTGTGGAAAGCCGTATTCGGCTGCGTTCACAACGCGCCACTCCACGACGTATCCCGCCCCCATCAGGGTCTTCAGCATGATTGCGAAGTCGCGGCCGCGCTGGCTCGATGGTGACTTCAGCAAACGGTCGACATTCTCGAGGAAGATGTACGCGGGCCGAGCTTGCTCGACGAGACGCAGAATCTCCCACCAAAGGACCCCCTTCTTGCCCTCAAGTCCCTTCGCGGCGCTCAAGGACTTGGCCACTGAGTAGTCCTGGCACGGAAAACCCCCGACGACGAGGTCGACGTTGGGTAGCGCGTCGAGCTTGGCGATATCGACGTTGCTGTGGCCCGCGCTGCCGAAACGCGCAACGTAGACATCCGACGCATGTTGAGCCTTCGTCGCGGGTTCCCACTGGTTGGAGAACACAGTGCGCAACCCTGCTCGGGCTAGGCCGATACGGAAGCCGCCAACGCCTGCGAACAACTCCGCCACGGTGCCAACCGGGCTTGCAGGTTCGCGGTAGGAGCGGGCGGACTTAGGCACGTCGTGATCCTATTGACGTTAACGACTCAGATCAAGTCTGTGCGCGGGGCGCGTTGCCTTGCCTCGGCCACCCCAGCCCCCACCCAGCCCGCCAAACCCGCCCCCGGACCCCCTCGGGTAGCCTTTCGCCTTGGTCTGCAGCCCCGACCCAACCCCGGGGCCGGTGGACCCCCGAAGCCTGAACGCACCAAACGAAGGACACCCGTGGCCAACATCAAGTCGCAAATCAAGCGCATCAAGACCAACGAGGCTGCACGCCT
>JAGWWW010000014.1 GCA_018970205.1 Actinomycetales bacterium | reverse complement strand
CCAGGAGGAGCTCAGCCGCGAGCGCTTGGCCGACCCGGCAACCGCAGCCGGCCTGCCGGCCCCCGGCGTGTACGCGCGGCACAACGCGGTGGACACCCCGGCGCTGCTGCCGGACGGCTCCATCGCGGAGAACTCACTGCCCGGCGCGCTCGTGCTGCGCGGCACTACCCACGATGTCCGCGAGGAGATCGCAGTCACGCGCGCCGCGGAACTCGCAAGCGACCCGGCGCAGGCACAGGAGGAGCAGGCATGAGCCCCGCTGCGTATCTCGCCCTCGCCGCCGTCCTGTTCAGCCTCGGCTGCACCGGCGTGTTGTTGCGTCGAAACGCCATCGTCATGTTCATGAGCGTGGAACTCATGCTCAATGCCGCGAACCTCGCGCTGGTGACCGCCTCGCGCATGCACGGCAACCTCGACGGGCAGGTGTTCGCGTTCTTCTCCATGACCGTCGCCGCCGCCGAGGTCGTGGTCGGCCTGGCGATCATCGTGCAGATCTTCCGTTCCCGCCGTTCCGCGTCGATCGACGACGCGAGCCTGCTGAAGCTGTGAGAGGTAGGCGACTGTGATGACCGCATCCCCCGCCCTGTTGGTGGCGGTGCCGCTGCTCAGCGCAGCCGTGCTGCTGCTCACCGGCCGCCGCAGCGACCGCTGGGGCCACTGGCTCGGCTGCGCCGCAGCCGTCGGCTCCTTCCTCATCGCGCTGAATCTCGTCCTCTCCCTGGCCAAGCAGCCGCATGAGTCGCGTGAGATCTCCCAGACGGTGTGGACCTGGATATCCGTCGGCGGCTTCAACGTCGACGTCACGTTCACGGTCGACCCGCTGTCAGCCGTGTTCATCCTGCTCATCACCGGCGTCGGCTCGCTCATCCATATCTACTCCGTGGGCTACATGGAGCACGACGACAACCGCCGCAGGTTCTTCGGCTACCTCAACCTCTTCGTGGCCGCGATGCTCACGCTCGTGCTGGCCAACAACCTGTTGCTGCTCTACGTCGGCTGGGAGGGCGTCGGCCTGGCGTCGTACCTGCTCATCGGCTTCTGGCAGCACAAGCCCAGCGCCGCCTCGGCGGCCAACAAGGCGTTCATTGTCAACCGAGTCGGCGACTTCGGCCTGTCCATCGCGGTGATGCTCACATTCGTCACGTTCGGCTCGGTCGCGTTCCCTGAGGTGTTCGCCGCCGCCGACAAGGCATCGAGCACGACCATCACCTGGATCGGCCTGGCGCTGCTGCTCGCCGCCTGCGGCAAGTCCGCGCAGTTCCCGCTGCAGTCATGGCTGCTCGACGCGATGGAGGGCCCGACCCCGGTGTCGGCCCTGATTCACGCGGCCACCATGGTCACCGCCGGCGTCTACCTCGTCGCCCGCTGCCACCCCATCTTCGACCTCAGCGCCACCGCCCGCGGCGCCGTCGTCGCTGTCGGCGCCATCACGCTGCTCATGGGTGCGGTCATCGGCATCGCCAAGGACGACATCAAGAAGGCGCTCGCCGGCTCCACCATGAGCCAGATCGGCTACATGATGCTCGCCGTCGGCCTCGGCCCGATCGGCTACATCTGGGCGATCTTCCACCTGCTCACCCACGGCTTCTTCAAGGCTGGCATGTTCCTCGGCGCCGGCTCAGTCATGCACGGCATGAACGATGAGGTGAACATGCGCCGCTACGGCGCGCTGCGCACCGCGATGGCCGTCACCTTCGGCACCTTCGCCATCGGCTACCTCGCCATCATCGGCGTGCCGCCGTTCGCGGGGTTCTGGTCCAAGGACGAGATCATCAAGGTCGCCTTCGAACACTCGTGGGTCGCCGGCGGTGCAGCCTTGCTCGGCGCGGCCATCACCGCGTATTACATGACCCGCGTCATGCTCATGACCTTCTTTGGCAAGGCCCGCTGGGCCGACGACGCGCACCCGCATGAGTCGCCCGCAGTGATGACCATCCCGCTGGTCGTGCTGGCGGCGCTGTCTGCGGTCGGCGGGTGGGCACTTCTGCACGTGGTCAACCTCGAGACTTGGCTGGAGCCGGTCCTCGGCCACGGCGAGGGCGAGCTTCCGTTCTCGTCGTCGCTGTTGCTGCCGCTGACCCTCGCAGTGGTCGCGCTCGGTGTGGCCGCGGCCTGGAAGGTCTACGGGGCCGGCGCGGACATCCCGGTGTCAGCACCCCGCGGCTCGTGGTTCATCCGCGCCGCCCGGGCCGACCTCGGCGGCGACCTCTTCAACGAGAAGGTGCTCATGCAACCGGGCCAGCGGCTCACCGCAACGTTGGTGCGCGTGGACGACTCCGTGGTCGACGGCGCAGTCCGCGGCATCGGCGGCTTCACAACCGCCTTGTCGGCGCGACTGCGGCAGGCACAGAACGGCTTCGCGCGGTCCTACGCGCTGGTCATGGTCATCGGCGCGGTCATCGTCGCGCTGGCACTGGCGATGGTGAGGTTCGCATGATGTCCGGATCGACCCCGTGGCTCACCATCCTGCTGCTGCTGCCTCTAGTTGCCGCTGCGGCAGTTGCCGCGATGCCCTCGGGCAACGCGGAGAACGTCAAGCGGGTCGCCCTCATCGGCTCGCTGGTGCCGCTGGCACTGGTCGTCTTCCTGGGCGTGCGCTTCGCGGGCCAGGCCGCCGGCGGCTCGGCGTTCCAGTTCTCCGAGGCTCACAGTTGGATCCCGGCCTTCGGCGTCCACTACGCCCTCGGGGTCGACGGCGTCGCGCTCGCGCTCATCGCCATGAGCGCCGTGCTGGTGCCGGCCGCGATGCTCGCCGGCTGGAACGACGTGGAGGAGCGCGGCAGCGGCAGCGTCAAGGAGTACTTCGCCTGGATGCTGGTCCTTGAGACCTTCATCTTCGGGGTTTTCGCAGCCACTGACGTGTTCCTGTTCTATGTGTTCTTCGAGGCCATGCTGATCCCGGTGTACTTCCTCATCGGCCGGTTCGGCGGACCCCGCCGCGTCTACGCGGCAGTGAAGTTCTTCCTCTACTCGCTGCTCGGCGGGCTGGTGATGCTCGCCTCGCTCATCGGCTTGTACGTCATCAGCGGCCAGCAACTCTCGGCGCCGTCGTTCTCGTTGTTCGACCTCGTCAACCTCGACCTGCCGGCCGGCACCGAGAAGTGGCTGTTCCTCGGTTTCTTCCTCGCGTTCGCCATCAAGGCGCCGCTGGTTCCGGTGCACACCTGGCTACCCGACGCAGCCGAGCAGGGCACACCCGCGACGACCACCTTGCTCGTCGGGGTGCTGGACAAGGTGGGCACCTTCGGGATGCTGCACCTGTGCCTGCCGCTCTTCCCCAACGCATCGAGATGGTTCGCCCCGACCGTGCTGGTGCTCGGCGTGGTCGGCGTGCTCTATGGCGCGATCGTCGCCATCGGCCAGCGGGACATGCGCAGGCTCATCGCCTACACCTCGGTCTCCCACTTCGGCTTCATCGCCATCGGCGTCTTCGCCATGACGACCCTCGGTCAGTCCGGAGCCAGTTTCTACATGGTGAGCCACGGCTTCTCCACCGCTGCGCTGCTGCTCATCGCCGGGTTCCTCATCAGCCGCCGCGGCTCAGCGCGCATCGAGGACTTCGGCGGTGTGCAGAAGGTGGCGCCCGTGCTCGCCGGGCTGTTCCTGCTCGCCGGACTCTCGGCATTGGCGCTGCCCGGCATGTCGAGTTTCGTCAGCGAGTTCATGGTGCTGCAGGGTGCGTTCCAACGCCACCCCGCCGTCGCGGCGGTGGCGACGCTGGGCATCGTGCTCGCCGCGGTCTACGTGCTGCACATGTACCGGCGCACCATGACCGGCCCGGTCTCCGGCGCGGTGACCGCGCTGCGAGACTTGCGCGGCCGTGAGGTTGCGGCAGTCGCGCCCCTGATCGCGCTCATCTTGGCTCTGGGCTTCTTCCCGCAGCCGGTGCTGAACCTCGTGAACTCCACCAGCTCCTGGGTCATGGAGCACGTCGGGGCGACCGACCCGCAGGCGACAGTGACGAAGGCAGGTCAGTGATGGGTGTGCAACTCCCCTTCCCAACGCCGCAGATCGAGTACTCGCTGCTGCTGCCGGTGCTCGTCATCCTCGGCGCAGCCGTCGTCTCGGTGCTCATCGAGGCCGTCGCCGCGGAGTCGTTGCGGCGCACGCTGCAGCCGCTGCTGGCCTTCGGCTCGCTGGCCATCGCGCTCGCCGGTTGCGTCGGGCTCTGGGACCAGCGTCAGGTGGTCGCCCAGGGCGCGCTGGTCGTCGACGGCCCCACTGTCATCCTGCAGGGGACGCTGCTGATCTTGGCGGTGCTCGGAGCCCTGCTCATGATGGAGTCGCGGGTCGACCCCGCCGGTGACCCGTTCGCCGCGCGCGCGTCGACCATCCCCGGATCCGCCGATGAGCGAGGCTTCGGCGCGCGACGGCAGACCGAGGTCTGGCCGCTTTTCCTCTTCGCTGTCGGCGGCATGCTCATGTTCCCCGCCGCGAACGACCTGCTCACTGCTTTCATTGCGCTCGAAGTGTTTTCACTGCCGCTGTATCTGCTCACCGGCATGGCCCGCCGCCGGCGCCTGCTTTCGCAGGAGGCGGCGCTGAAGTACTTCGTGCTCGGTGCGTTTAGTTCCGCAGTCTTCCTGTTCGGCTCCGCGCTGATCTACGCCGCCACGGGCTCGCTGGACTTCGCCGGAATCGCCGACGCGGTCTCGGCCGACCCCACCAGCGGCTTGCTGCTCTCGGCAGGCGTGGCGCTGCTGCTCGCTGGGATGCTGTTCAAGGTGGGCGCCGCGCCATTCCACCAGTGGAGCCCGGACGTCTACCAGGGTGCCCCGACCGCCCTCACCGCGTTCATGTCGGCAGCCACGAAGGTCGCGGCCTTCGGCGCACTGCTGAGGGTCATGTTCGTGGCACTCGGCGGTGCTGCTTGGGACTGGCAGCCGGCGGTCGCGGTCATCGCCGGGCTTTCCATGCTCGTCGGCGCCATCACGGCTGTCGTGCAGAGCGACATCAAGCGCGTGCTCGCGTATTCGTCAGTCGCCCACGCCGGCTTCATCCTCACCGGCGTCCTGGCCGCCTCGCCGAAGGGTCTCTCGGGCAGCTTGGTCTACCTCGTCGCGTACGGCTTCGTCACCCTCGCCGCCTTCGGGCTGCTCACGGTTGTGCGCAGCCCCGCAGGAGAGGCGACCGATGTGCAGCAGTGGGCCGGCTTGGCGAAGAAGTCGCCGGTGACGGCGTCCGTGTTCTCGCTCCTGCTGCTCACCATGGCGGGTCTGCCGCTCACCAGCGGCTTCACCGCCAAGTTCGCCGCCTGGTCGGCCGCCTGGGGCGGCTGGCAGACCGGCGTGGTCGTGATCGGCGCTGTCAGCAGCACCATCGCCGCAGCGTTCTACCTGCGCATCATCGTGTCCATGTGGTTCTCCGAGGGCGACGACGCCGTGGTCGTGGCCCTGCCAGGGCTCGGCACGCGCACTGTCGTCGGCGTCGGGGTGGCGTCCGCAGTGGTCTTCGGTGTCGCGCCGCAGTTGCTGCTCGGCCTCGTCGACGGCGTGGGCGTCTTCCTTCGCTGACCTGCCTGCCACTGCCGCACGGACCGTGAGGGTTCTCAGCGCTGTCACCAGGTGAATGTCCCGTGTCCGGCCAATCTTGGATGACGCTCGGACCGTTGTGCTGTCGAGCGCGGTAACCGTCGTCAGTCCTGCACTAAGCCGCCGGTCTGCATCCGGACTCGCGGCTCGCGCTGCAGCGCATAGGGTTGTCGCATGCGCCTGCGATCACGCTTGCCCTTGCGTGACCTGCGGTTGAAGGCCGCGCTCGACGCTGATCTGGAGCGGGTCGAGGCTGAGATCGACCTCGCCATCCAAAGTGAGTTCCCCTTTGCGACCGCCGCCGCCGCGCACCTGCTCGGCGCCGGCGGCAAGCGGTTCCGGCCGCTGCTGACGTTGCTGGCGGCCCGGATCGGCGAGGGCGTCAACGACGACGTGATCCGCGCTGCGGTCGTCGCTGAGCTCACACACGTCGCCACGCTGTATCACGACGATGTCATGGACGAGGCGCCGCTGCGTCGCGGCACAGACTCAGCCAACTCGCGTTGGGGGAACACCGTCGCCATCCTCACCGGCGACTTCCTCTTCGCCAAAGTCTCACGCTCTCTCGCGGAACTCGGCCCAGACGCCGTGCGCATCCATGCGGAGACCTTCGAGCGGCTGTGCATCGGCCAGATCAACGAGACCCGCGGGCCGCAGGGTGACGACGATGCCATCTCGCACCACCTTCGGGTCCTGTCGGACAAGACCGGGTCGCTCATCGCCACATCGCTTCGCTACGGCGCCATGTTCGCCGGCGTGGACGAGGCCACCACGCGGGCGCTCACGCACTACGGGGAGAACATCGGCGTCGCCTTCCAGTTGGCGGACGATCTCGTCGACGTGGTCAGTGACTCCGAAGACTCGGGCAAGACCCCTGGTACCGACCTGCGTGAGGGAGTCCCCACCCTTGCGACGCTGCTGGTGACGCAGATGGCCCGGCCGCAGGACGCCGACCTTCTCGCAGCCCTCGCCGGCCCGATCACGGATGAGTCGGTCGTCAGTGAAGTGCTGGGGCAGTTGCGTGCGCACGACGCCATCGACCAAGCCCGCAACATCGCGGGTCAGTGGGCGGGTCGGGCCCGTGAGGCACTGGCCGATGTGCCGGCTGGCGCACCGCGCGATGCCTTGGCGTCCTTGTGTGATTACGTGGTCGAGCGCACCGGCTGAGCTGCATCTAGGGCGCTGCGTGAATCGGTCCCTCGGCGTCTACGTGCGCGTGCCCAGTTGAGGGCACAACCCGGCCAACGTGGCGCGCCGCGTGACACGCCTCGGCGCCCCGCCCCGTCAGGTCGTCGCGCGCACCGGCTGACCCGGCCCCGGCGTCTGCCGCCGCATCGTGGCCACGGTGAAGACCGCCAGCGCCACCCACACACCAGCGAAACCGAGCCACCGTGATGCCGGCATCTGCTCGCCGGCCCATGTGACGCCGATGAGGAACTGCAGCGTCGGCGCGAGGTACTGCATCAGGCCCAGCATGCTCAAAGGCACCCGTCGCGCAGCCGCGCCGAAGAAGAGCAGCGGCACCACGGTCACCGGGCCGGCAAGTGCCAGCAGGCCCGCGTGTGCGAAGCCCTCGGCGGCGAACGTCAGCCCGCTGGTCGACGCGCAGAACCACAGCAACACGAGTGCCGGGAGCGCGATCGCGCCAGTTTCGACGGTGAGCGAGGTGAACGCGTCCACCGCAGCCAACTTCTTCAGCAAGCCGTAACCGCCGAACGAGCAGGCCAAGGTCAGCGCGATCCAGGGCAGACGGCCGTAGTCGATGGTCAACCCACCCACGGCCACGGCCGCAAGGACGATCCCTGCCCACTGCCCGCGGTTCAACCGCTCGCGCAGCACCAGCACGCCGAACATCACTGAGACCAACGGGTTGATGAAGTAACCCAGGGCCGTCTCAACCACGTGGTGGGAGTTCACTGCCCAGATGTAGAGACCCCAGTTCACGCTCACCAGCACCGCTGCGCCGACCAGCAACAGCAGGTGACGCCGGCTGCGCACCACCGAGCGGACTGCAGGCCAGCGGCCGGTGGCGGTGGTGAAGGCGGCCAGGAAGACGAACGACCAGATGATGCGGCTGCCGAGGATCTCCAGCGCCGACGCCGGTTTCAACAAAGGCCAATAGAGCGGGAACAACCCCCACAGGCCGTAGGCAGTCAGGCCGAGCAGCAGGCCGCGCGGGTCGATCTGCGCGGTGCCGGTGTGCCGGTTGCCGAGGGTGGCTTCCGCATGCGGCGCGTCACCGCCATGGAACTCCACGCGTGGCCCCGCGTTCTGCCCGGTGGAATCGGCGCCGGATGCTGCGGCTTCGCCGTTGTCACCCGCCGATGCGCCCACAAGGAGGGAACCGTACGCGCATCTGCCACACCGCCGCCTCGCCGCGCTCTATGGCGGACCAGTGGGGGTTTCCTGCTTGGATGGGCGTATGCCCGGTCAACCGCAGATCTCAATCATTGGCCTGGGCCTGGCGTGCTGTGCGGTCGAGTACCACGCCGCCTGGCAGCACGAGCAGGTGCGGGAGGCCGCCGAGACCGCTCTGGGCGGCATCGATGCCGACGTGCTGGTCTTGGCCGGCACCATCACCACGGCACTGGCCCCGACAGTGCTCGCGGCCTATGACGCGATGCGGCCCCGTCGCGCGGTCATCGCCTTCGGGGCGTGCACGATTTCCGGCGGGCCGTACTGGGACTCCTACTCGGTGCTCCCCGGCGCACCGGTGCCGGTTGACGTGAACGTCCCCGGCTGCCCACCGCCGCCGGAGGCGCTCGCACTCGGATTCGTACACCTGCGCGAGGTGCTGGCCATGCGGGTGGATTCATGACGCTCGCCGAGGCGCTGCTCGCGATTCCCGGCGCGAGGGTGGATGACTTGAGCACCCCGGTCGCGGTAGTGGTTCCCCCGGCGGGCTGGGTTGATGCGGCACAGGCTGCACATGCGGCGGGCGCGCTGCGGGCGGAGTGGCTGACTGCGGCCGACTTCGGGTCGGTGCTGCGGGTCGCGGTGCTGCTGCGGGGTGCGGCTGACGCCATCCTCGCCACGGATTGCGTGAACCTGTCGTTGCCGAGCCTGTGCGGCGTCTGGCCCGGGTTGGCCTGGCATGAGCGGGAGTGCGCTGAGATGTTCGGTCTGGAGTTCCGCGGTCATCCAGACCCGCGACCGTTGCTGCTCCACGGCTGCGATGTCCAGACACCCCTGCGACGGGCGTCCGCCTTGCATACCCGGGTCGAGACTGCGTGGCCTGGCGCAGTCACAGCGTCAGGGGCGTCGGTGAGCGACGGCCCGGCCCGCGGCCGGCGCGCGGTCGGGTTGCCGCCGGGGGTGCACCCGGAATGGGTAGGCCAGCCAAGTGACGTCGCCGCGACGTCGGCGGGTGCCGGTGCCGCAGTTCAGGTGCCGACCTCTGCGCGCAGTCTCGGGGTGTCACATGGCGAATGAGCCACACCTGGTGCCTGCGATGGACCCAGACCCTGGAACGGACTCAGCGCCGGGTCGCAGACGCGCTGGCAGCGGCGCAGACACCCGGGTCGCAGTCGGTGCAGCCGCGGGGACTGCTGGGAGTCTCAGTGAAACGTCCCCGACGACGCCCGCGCGCGGACACCTTGTCCTGCACGCGGATTCATGCACCTCGTGCATGCTGTGCGTGCGCGAGTGCCCCGCGTGGTGCATCTCCCTGCTCGCACAGCAGCAACCGGACCCCGCGCCGGCAGTCGGCGGGGGGCGCAAGGAACGCACCCGGAACGTGCTCGTCTCGTTCGAGGTCGACTACGGGCTGTGCATGTACTGCGGGATTTGCGTCGATGTGTGCCCGACGGACTGCCTCTCGTGGGCCGCGGAACCGACGCAGGTCGGAGGCCGCGCGGAACTCGTGCACGGGCTGCCGGAGTTGGCGGGGGATTGACGGCGGCGCGGCTTCGTCAGCGGTAGTTCGTGAACTGCACCGCGAAGTCGAGGTCAGCGTCCTTGACCAGTGCGATGACCGCCTGGAGGTCGTCGCGGCTCTTGCTCGTGACCCGCAGCTCATCGCCCATGACCTGACTCTTCACGCTCTTCGGGCCCTCGTCCCGGATGAGCTTGCCCAGCTTCTTCGCCTGCTCTTGGGAGATGCCGGCCTTGAACGAGGCGGAGATCTTGTACTCCTTGCCCGAGGCGCGTGGCTCCTGCGCGTCCAAGCTCTTCAGCGAGACCTGGCGCTTCACCAGCTTGTCGCGGAAAACCTCCAGTGCGGCCTTCACCCGCTCCTCGGTGCTGGCGGTGAGCTCGACGGACAGCTCGCCCTTCCACTCGATGCTGGCGTCAGTGCCCTTGAAGTCAAACCGCTGTGCGAGCTCCTTGGCCGTCTGATTGAGGGCATTGTCGACCTCCATCCGGTCAACTTTGCTGACGATGTCGAAACTGCTGTCGGCCATCGGTTCCTCCTGTGGGCGGTGCCTGGGCGGTGTCAGTCTGCGCGCTTACGCTAGCAACGCGTCTTGGCCGCGAAGCCGAGCCTTGCCGCACGGCCGACGAACAGGGGACCGCACATGACCAACTTCCCACCGCCACCGCCCGGCTTCGGCCTCGGCATCCCGCAACCTGCCGAGGTCGGCTCTGCGGGTCCAGGACCCATCCATGCAGAGTCTGCTTCGCAGGTCTCGCCGGAGCACGGCTTCTACCAGCCGCCTGCAGCGGTGGCCGCCTGCTTGCGGAGGTACGCCCAGTTCCGCGGCCGCGCGTCACGCTCGGAGTTCTGGTGGTTCTACGTCTTCCTCACGCTCTGCCTCGTCGCCGCCGCGGCTCTCGACGTCGCACTCGGGTTCACGCCCGGGGCCACCGCCGCTGCCGCGGACTCCAGCTCCGCAGGTCCGGTTCAGGCCATCGTCTCCTTCGGCCTGCTGATTCCCCTGATGGCCGTGTTCACCCGCCGAATGCACGATGTTGGCCGTTCCGGCGGCTACTTTCTATGGGTGTTGACAGGGCTCGGCACCATCTGGGTCCTGGTACGGCTCTGCCAGAGCGGCGGAGCGAATCGCGACAATCGATATGGAGTCCGCCCATGACGACCCTCCCCCCGCCGCCCCCGCCGATGTCCCCGCTGCCCGGTGACGGCGGTGCTGACGTCCGCAGCGAGCACGGTCCATACACCTTCGTGGACGCCATCAAGGTGTGCTTCTCCAAGTTTGTGGTCTTCAAGGGCCGCGCCCGACGCAGCGAGTATTGGTATTGGACGCTCTTCACCTGGCTGGTGAGCCTGATCTTCGGTGGCTGGACACTCGTTCCCAACATGGTGAATATCACTGCCGGCAACGACATGAGCTCGCCGGTGGGCACTCTCTCGAACGTCGTCAACCTGGTCTTGTTCCTTCCTGGAATCGCGGTCGCGTTCAGACGTCTGCACGATGTCAACAAGAGCGGTGGCTGGCTGATCGCGCCGCTGGTCTGTTTAGTCGTCGCCGGCATCGTGGGAGTCACCTCTGGATTGTCCGCACTAGCCAGCATGAGCGACACGGAGTCGGTCAGCGCCGCTAGCGGTGCCGGACTCGTCGCAGCGCTGGTCATCGGAATCCTCGGCTTCGCGCTTTACATCCCCATCCTCGTGTGGCTGTGTAAGGACGGCGGCCCCAACACCCCGAACAAGTACGGCGTGCGCGACTGAGGTTTGCAGCGGCGCCCGGCCAGTGTCGGTGCCTGCGTCGCAGTACCAGCGCAGGCACCGACGAGGTCGCAGCGGCAGAGCCAGAGCCACTCGTGACAGCGCACGCTGTCGCAAGGAAGACATCGCCCCAGCACATCTGCCCCTGCGGCGTATCGGCTAGCCTTTGCCCCGCACGACGGCGGGTTGCCCGAGCGGCCAATGGGAGCGGACTGTAAATCCGTCGCGAAAGCTACCCAGGTTCGAATCCTGGACCCGCCACGTGTGGCCCCGACTCCGGTCGGGGCCTTTTTGTGCTCCGTGCTGGTCTAGTCGACGCTGGCGGGCGGTGGCTCGGCCACCGCAGATTCGGCGCGCGGCCCTCCTAGGCGCATCAGCAAGGCAGCGGCGGACTCGCTGGTGGAGTCCGCCGCGAGCACCGACTCCACATCCTTGCGGGCAGCCGCCGGGTGTCCGAGGGACAGGCTGATCTCGGCGCGCTCGAGCAGCGCGGGCAGACGCACCGCGGGGTCTCGCCGGCGTGAGCTGAGCACCGGGGCGAGGCATTCCTTCGCGGCGTCGAGCATCCCCTTCAATCGAAACGCGCGCGCACGCATGACCCACAACAGCGCTCCTTCGTCGGTGTCGGCGGGCATGCCTTCAGTGACCGCGACCACCCCGTCCCAGTCGCCCATCGCGCACATCAAGTCCGCGGCGCTCATCGCCGCCGCCGGGCCCCATGTGAGATGCCGCACGACCTCGAGCGCATCCGCAGGCCGCCCGGCGGTCTGCAGCAGTTCCGCGAGGAGCAGGCCCGCCGTGTCACGCGAGCCGGGCGCTTGTACTTTCGCGCTGTCGCAAATCTGCACGGTCACGTCCATGTGATGCGCGTACTTCGCAAAGAGGCCGTCGCGGTCGATGTCGGGGATGTTCCGCCACACCGGCTCGAAGACGTGGAGCGCCGCGCGGTCATCCCCGGCGTCGCTGAGCACGAGCGCGGCGTAGAACGCGGCCAAGACCGCCGCTTTGGAACCGCCTGCAGCCACGGTGGTCAGCGTCGTTGCGTCTTTGGCCTTGAACGCCCGCACAATGCTGCGCTCGTCGGCGCTAGCGAAGAGTCCGGGTGCTGGCGCCGGGGTTGGCGTTGGCAGCGCCGATGGTGGCACCGGCGACGCTGCTTCGGCACTGTGGGCGCGGCCTGCGGAGCCGGTCGCAGCAGAGCTGCGCCGGCGGCCGGCGTTGCTCGAGACCCACGACATCCCGGTGCCGGGCAGGCCGACGCGACGCGTCACGCGGCCACGCGGGCTGATGCTGATGCGCGCCCCCGGCACCCCCAGTGACAGCCCGACACCGCTCTTGCTGAAGTTCAACCGGATGCCAGGCATCAGTTTCATGCTGCGCTGGTAGCGAAATCCCATCCCACACCCCGTCCTGCACCGCCGCTGTCATCGTGAGCGCGACTGTCGGCAAGGGTAGCCGCGGCGACGACAGCGACGGTGATCGTTCAACCCAACGCCGCGATGCACGGCGCTTCACAGGCACCGCACCCGCCGGATAGGTTGAGCCTCGGAGGCGCCATGAACCACCCCATGATCAGCGGCCACGCAGCCGTCCGCGCAGCCCTGCGAGATTCCACCCGGTTCTCATCGGACTTGCAGGGAGACCGCGATGTGCGCACCTACAAGCAACTGCCGCTCGAGGTCGACCCGCCCGTACACACGGTGTATCGCAGCATCCTTGCCCCGTTGTTCAGCGCCGACCGGGTTGCCACACTCGCACCGCGCTTTCGAACCATCGCTGACGGGCTGCTGGGCGAGCTCTCAGGCTCACCGCGCTTCGACGTCTGCCGCGAATTGGCCCTCGAGATGGTGGTGCGCTGCCTCGGCGTGGTGTTCAACCGGCCGGGAGACGTCGACGAGTGGCGCTCGTGGGGCCCGGATGTGTGGATCTCGACCCCGCAGGGCCGCTCCGGCGCGCACCTGCAGGCTTATCTGGAGCAGACCTTCGCCGCGGTGGCGGCCGACCCGGGTGATGACGCCTTCACGGTGATCGACCAGGCGACCTTCGAGGGCCGGCCGCTGTCGGCGCAGGAGAAGCACGGCATCGCGAACATCATCCTCGCCGGCGGCCGCGACACCGTCGTCAAACTCATGACCGGGTTCATGTGGCACCTCGGCCACAACGCCCACGACTTCGACTTGATCGCAGCCGACCGGACCCGGATCCCACGGGCCATCGAGGAACTCGTGCGTTGGCTGAGCCCGCTGCCGATGATGGAGCGGATCGACCGCGACGCGGCATCCCAGCACGCCGCTGCGCGATCGCCAGACGAGGTCCGCGAGCCGGCATACGTCTGGGTGAGTTTCGCGAGCGGCAACCACGACACCGGTGTCTTCACAAGCCCCGATGTCATCGACCTGCAACGTCACCCGAACCCCCACCTCGGGTTCGGCGGCGGCGCCCACGCATGCATCGGCAACCTCATCGCCAAGGCTGAGACGCGGGCGTTGCTCGAGGCGTTGCTGGACTCAGGCGCGCGCTGGCAGGTCGTCTCCGAGACCATCGAATGGGCTGAATTCGGCGCGTCACGAGTCCCGGGCCGATTCCACAGCGTCGATGCCGCGTGGACGCAACGGCCGACCTTCTCAGGCAAGTCTTAGGCTCCAACGCACCACTCACATTGCCCAGACCTATGGCCATCGGGGACGATAGGCACATGCGCCTTCCCCGCCTGTCCACCCGCATGCTCGCAACCCGCTACCGCGCCACTGCGGCCCTGGCAGCAGCCTCGCTGGCCGTGGGCGTCGCGGCCGTCGTCCTGCCGATCTCGCCGGTCAACGCCGCCTCGGGCGTGGTCTCTACTGTGGTCGTGCACGTGCCGGGCACGGCCCGCTCAGTGCCGGCCGGCGCCAGCGTCACACTCACGGGTGTCACCGGGTCGACCTCTGTCGTGACGGGTGCCGCCGCCGCAAGCGATGACTACGGCTGGTTCGCGCTGGTGAATGTGCCGGCCGGCGCGCAGACCGTCAGGCTGGCAGCGACTGGCCTGCCCTCGTCCGCCTCCACCGTGGACCTGCGTCAGGCCGCTGAGTTCTGGCTCGCCGCAGACGGCAGCCCCAAGGCCAGCCTGGCCGCGGCTCGCGGCTTCGTTCGGATTCACGCGCGCACGTCCGCCAGTGGAACGGTGAAGGTGCGCGTGGTCGACAGCAACAGCATCAACGACTACGCCACGACCGCTGAGGCCGGCGGTTACTACGCCGACGTCCCGTATGCGCCGCAGACGGTGAGCGTCGCCGCTCAGATCGTCGTGAACGGCACCGCAGCGTCGAGCATGCTCAGTTTCAACTGCCAGGAGTTCGGCGAGGCGTGGATCGCCGACGGCTGGACCACCGCGCGCACCAGCAAGGCGTGGGCCGACGGCTTCGCCGTCCTGCACTACAAGCGCGCCGACGGCAAGTACTCCGAATGGGGGCTGCACACTTGGGTCGGCGCCAACGGCGGCGCCCCTGACCCGGGCTGGCTGACCCCCCGCATGCCTGACGCGAGCCTGGCCGACGCCTGGGGTGTCGCCTGGAAGGTGCCGCTGAGTGCCAACGCCACTGCTCTGCCCTTCATCGTCCACGGAGCGGTCGCCGGCTTGTATGGGTTCAAGGACCCATCAACCGAGGACCAACTGCTGAACCTCGTGGCCACTGGCGGTGAGGTGTGGCTGCGCTCGGGTGCGGCGAACACCGACGGTTCGTTCGCGCTTCAGGCACCGCTGCCGTACGGCACGACCGCTGCCGCGCCGACGGGCCCGTCCTCAACCGAGGCGGCAGCACTTGCCAGCACCTCGGTGCGCAGTTCCTTCGCCAACGACCGCATCTACTTCGTCATGACGGACCGCTACGCGAACGGCTCGACTGCCAACGACTACGCCGGCATGTCCCCGGACGACCCGAGTTTCGACACCGGCACCGACCCTTACAACGTGGGCTACTACCACGGCGGCGACCTCAGGGGTCTGACCTTCGGCGAGCCCGATCCCAAGACCAAGAAAGTGGCCACGTCCTGCACCGCCGGCACCGGTCTGGCGCGTATCAAGAACCTCGGGTTCACGGCCATCTGGATCACGCCGCCGTTCAAGCAGAAGTACGTGCAGGGCGACTCCGCCGCTTATCACGGTTACTGGATCGAGGACTTCACGGACATCGACCCGCACTGGGGGACCAAGGCTGACTTCAAGACCTTCGTGGACTGCGCCCACACCTTGGGCATGAAGGTCGTCATGGACATCGTCGTGAACCACACGGCCGACATCAACTGGTACGAGGAAGGCAACAAGTTCGTCGCCAACGCCGTCAAGCCCTACCGTGACGCCAACGGCAACGCGCTCTCGCTGGCCTCGTTGATGGGAAGCGACACCGCGCCGTTGATGGACTCACTGGTGTCCTTTGCGAAGACGCCGTACGTGCCGTTCCCCGATGAGGAGACCTCGCGCAAGCCGGACTGGCTCAACGACCTCACGAACTACCACAACCGCGGCAACGTGGGCGACTGGGGCAACAAGGAGCAGTACCAGCAAGGCGACTTCGGCGGCCTCGACGACATCTTCACAGAGAAGGCCAATGTCGTGCAGGGCTTCGCGGACGTCTTCGCCTGGTGGGTCAACACCTACGGCGTCGACGGCTTCCGCATCGACACGGCCAAGCACGTCGACGACAAGTTCTTCACCCGTTGGTGGCCCAAGGTCAAGACCGCGACCGCGGCCACTGTCCCTGGCTTGTACGCCTTCGGCGAGGTCTATGAGAACAACGCGACGGTCACGAGCGAGTTCGTCCGGAACAAGGGCCTGCCCTCAGTGTTGGACTTCCCGTTCCAGAAGGCGGCGCTCGACTTCGCCGCCGGCAACACCGCCGGCACGGACATGGCCAACCTGTTCAACTTCGACGACGACTACACCACCGCGACCACGAACGCCTACGGCCTCACGACGTTCTTGGACAACCACGACATGGGCCGCCTGGGTTACCTGCTCGACGCGAACGGCGTCTACGGCAGCGAGCTCACCGCGCGCGCCGGACTGGCGTTCGACCTTCTCTACTTGCTGCGCGGAATCCCCGTCGTGTACTACGGCGACGAGGTCGGCATGATGGGCGACGGCGGCGACAAGGCCGCCCGTCAGGACATGTTCAAGACACCCATCTGGGAGTGGCAGACCGAGCCGCGGCTTGGGGGCTCGCCCATCGGCAGCAAGTCGGCCCTGCAACTCACCAGCGGCACATGGATCACCAAGCTGAAGGCGCTCGCCGCTCTGCGCAACAACCACCCGGCGCTGGCCACCGGCGCGCAGATCCCGCGCTACGACGACGACCAGGTCTTCGCCGTGAGCCGCATCGACGCCGCCAAGCGGGTCGAGTACCTCGTGGCGTTCAACAACTCGGCTAAGTCGATGAGCGTGAGGTTCCAGACCTCGTCGCCATTGACCTCATTCAAGGGCGTCTACAACTCCACATCGACCGTGAAGTCCGACAAGGCCGGGTGGCTAAAACTCAGCGTCCCAGCGCGCAAGGGCGTCGCGTTGCAGGCGCTGAGCGCGCTGCCGAGCACCGCCGCCGCCAAGGTGACGCTGTCCATGCAGTTCGACACGAATGTCAAGGTGTACTACGCGAGGGCCGACCTGGACACGATGGACCCGAGCACGGTCACATTCATCTGGCGTCCGGCGGGAACCAACGCCTGGAAGGTCCTCGGCGTCGACGACGCGAGTCCGTATCGCATCGTCCTCGACCCGGCCAAGTTCGACTCCGGGACCCGGGTGGACGTGGCCGCCATCGCCAAGTCGAGCAGCGGCGCGGTCAGCGTGTCGGGGGTCCAGTCGGTCTTCATCCCCTGAGGCGGTTGAGGCAGACCGCTGAAGCGTCGGCGCGGGGGGTTGTGTAACCTCGTGCGCCGCACGACTGCCCCCTTAGCTCAGTCGGCAGAGCGTCTCCATGGTAAGGAGAAGGTCTACGGTTCGATTCCGTAAGGGGGCTCGACGGGTGCAGCGCAGTCGCGTTGCACACGGCAGGGGCGGGGTAGCTCAGCCTGGTAGAGCAAGCGGCTCATAATCGCTGTGTCGCCGGTTCAAGTCCGGCCTCCGCTACGCACAACATCACGACGAGAGGACGACTCCGGTGGCAAAGAACGACCTGCGCCCGAAGATCACCCTGGCCTGCCAGGACTGCAAGGACCGCAACTACATCACGCGCAAGAACCGCCGCAACGATCCTGACCGCATCGAGTTCCGCAAGCACTGCCCGCGATGCAACGCGCACACAGTGCACAAGGAAACCCGCTGACGCAGCCGATCAGCCGTGCCGGTCACCGCTGAGCTCATCGGCCGGGTCTTCGGGCCCGGTCCCGCCGTCACGGTCGACGCTGCGCACCTGGCGGCATTCGCCCGCTCCGTGGGTTACCACGAGGGGCCCACTGTCGACGCGGCGGCCGCTCGGGCAGCCGGCTTCGCCGACATCATCGCCGCCCCCACGTATGCCATCGTCCTGACCTTGGACGGCGCCGCGGAGCTCTCACGAGACCCTGAGATCGGCCTCGACTTCAGCCACGTGGTCCACAGCGACCAGCGCTTCGAGCACGTGCGCCCCATCACCGCGGGCGACACCCTCACCGTGACCACCACCGTCCGGGACGTGAAGTCCCTCGCGGGCAACACGGTGCTCACTGTGCAGGGCGAGGTCCGCGACGGCTCCGACCAGAACGTGTGCACGTCGTGGACAACCTTGGTCATCCGCCCGGTGGGGCAGGAATCCTGATGGCCCCTCTCACTGTGGGCCAGGAGGTGCCGGAGCACGTCATCCACCTGCGCCGCGCTGACCTGCGCGACTACGCAGCCGCCAGCGGCGACCGCAACCCCATCCACCTCGACGACGACGTCGCCGCTGAAGTCGGGCTGCCGGGGGTCATCGCCCACGGCATGCTGACCATGGGGCATGCCGCGCGCATCGTCAGCGACGCCGCGGGCGGCGCGTGGACCCTGCGCAGCATCAGCGTGAGGTTCACCAGGCCGGTCGTGGTGCCGCCGCAGCACGACGACCCGGGTTACGCGGAGCTGCGCATCCGCGCCAAGGTGACCGCTGTCGATGAGACCACCGGTGAGGCGACAATCGCCATCACCGCAACCTTCAACGGCCAGACCGTGCTCGCCCGCGCCGAGGCGCGGGCGGTCCCGGCCTGAGCCGCGACGGCGGCACACCCGTGGCCGAGCAGCCCATCCCCGAGTCGGCCCACGCCCTGGTTGCTGCGCGCGAGGCAGCCCGCGCCGCACGAGATTTCACATCAGCAGACGCTCTGCGCGAGCAGTTGCGCGATGCCGGCTTCCTAGTGACGGACACGCCTGACGGCCCGGTGCTGGCACCGGCGCCGCCGTATCGTGTGGATGATCGCGCTGTCGGCGACGGCTCCGCCCTCGGCGTCGGTGCGCGCGTGTCGGTGGCTGTGCTCGTCAACAGCTGGGTGGCCGACGCGGATGAGTGTGTGCGTGCACTGCTCGCGCTCGAGCGGGCCGACGTCCACATCGTGTTGGTCGACGTCGGGGACCGCGATGGCTCGGGTTCGTGGGCGCAGTCGCTCGCGGATGCGCAGCCAGAGCGGGTGTCGGTCGTGCACCTGCCGCAGTCCGCCGACCATTGGGCGCGCATCCACAGCGACCTCATCGGCCGGTGTTCTAGCGACTACTACTGCGTCATCGACCCTTCGACTGTTGTCACCGGCGACGCCGTCAGCCGCTTGTGCGATGCCGTGGCCATTCAGCACGACGTCATCGCGGCCGGTTGGCGCGGTGCCGATGTCGACACCGCCGACGCCTGGCGCAGCGTCACCGGCGCCGATGGCGAGGTCGACGTCGTGCTGTCCTACCTCATGGTGGTGCGCACCGATGCGGCGCGCGCGGCGTCGCCTGACCCGAAGGCCCGGTTCTACCGAAACGCAGACATCGAGTGGTGCTTGGCACTTCGTCAGTGGCACCTGCAGCAGACCGGCCAGCCGGCGCGCTTGGTGGCCTTGGGCGATTCCCTGCCGGCACGTCAAGGCCGGCACCACGGCTACCACGACAGTGACCCGGACTACCGCGACCGCGAGTCGCGCAAGACCTACGACCGCATCCTGCAGCGTTTTCGCGGCCGATCAGAGATCCTCAAGCCGCGCTGACGCGGGAGTTCGGCGGCATCAGGCGTCGCGGCTGCGCCTAGGCTGCACACATGGCCGGCGAAACGTGGGGTGCGGGCGGTGGTGCACGGAACCCGCAGCACGCCGTCCCGCCGCTGGCTCAACTCACGACGCTGCGCGTGGGCGGGGCGCCACGCGCCGTCGTCGCGGTGGACTCCTTCGAGCAGGCCGCACAGACCCTGGAAGACCTCGACGACGCGGGCACGGCGTATTGGCCGCTCGGCGGCGGCAGCAACCTGGTGGTCGCGGATGAGGGCGTCGACGCAGTCGTGGTGTGGATGCGCGACGCGCGTGTGGAGGTGCTCGCCGACGGCGACGACGCGGTCACCGTGAACGCGGGCGCCGGCGCGCACTGGGATGACTTCGTCAGCACCTGTGTCGTGAACGGCTGGTCAGGAGTGGAGGCCCTCAGCGGCATCCCGGGCACCGTCGGCGCAGCACCACTGCAGAACATCGGCGCCTACGGAGCCTGCGTGGCCGATGTCCTCACGCAAGTGCAGGCGTGGGACCGCCGCACGCGCACCGTGCGCACCATCACTGCGCAGGCCTGCGGTTTCTCCTATCGCGACAGCGAGTTCAAGCGGCGGCGGATGCCGGACGGCTCACCGGCCGACATCGTCCTGTCGGTGCAGTTCCGGCTTGTGCGAAGCCCGCTGAGCGCCCCTGTGCGCTACGCCGAGCTCGCAGCCGCCCTCGGGGTCGACCTCGGCGCCTGCGTCGACCTTGCAGACGTGCGAGACGCAGTCCTGCGATTGCGCCGGGCCAAGGGCATGCTGCTCGACGAGGCGGACCACGACACGTGGAGTGTCGGATCGTTCTTCACCAATCCCGTGGTGCCCACGGCGCTGGCAGAAGCGTTGCCCGCAGGCGCACCCCGGTGGCCGGTCGGCGAATTCGACGGCGCCGTCAAACTCAGCGCCGCATGGTTGGTCGAGCACGCGGGATTCCCGCGCGGGTTCCATCTGCCCGGCTCGCAAGCAGCACTGTCAAACAAGCACACCCTGGCCATCACGAACCGCGGCGGCGCCACGTCATTTGACGTGGTGGAACTCGCCCGTGCGGTCCGCGGCGGCGTGGCCGCAACCTTCGGTGTGACCCTCGAGGTCGAGCCGATGCTGCTAGGCGTCCGTCTGTGACGGGTGCGTGGCCGCCTCAGCCGAGCAGCGCGGCCATGCGACTCAGGCCGGTGCGGATGTCGTCGTCACCGAGTGCGTACGACAGTCGAAGGTAACCGGGGGTGCCGAAGGCCTCGCCCGGGACCACCGCAACCTCGGCTTTCTCCAGGATCAACGCCGCCAACTCCGCGGATGTGTGGCACACCGTGCCGGCGATCTCGCGGCCGAGCAGGTCCGTCACGCGCGGGTAGGCGTAGAACGCGCCCTCAGGCATCGGGCACACCACCCCCGGGATGGCGTTGAGCATGTCGACCATGAGCGTGCGGCGCACGTCGAATGCCGAGCGCATGCGCACCACGTCGTCGAGGCCGCCGGTGAGTGCGGCGAGCGCCGCCACCTGGCTCACATTCGCAACGTTGCTGGTGGCGTGGGACTGCAGGTTTGTGGCGGCCTTGACCACATCAACCGGGCCGACCATCCAGCCCACCCGCCACCCTGTCATCGCATACGTCTTCGCGACGCCGTTGACCAGGATGCACCGGTCAGCCAGCGCGGGCACCAGGTCCAGGATCGACGCGAACTGAGCGTCGCCGTAGACCAGGTGCTGGTAGATCTCGTCGCTGACGACCCAGATGCCGCGCTCGGCCGCCCACGCGCCGATTGCCTCGACCTCGGCCGGGGAGTACACCGCCCCGGTGGGGTTGGACGGGGACACGAACACCAGTGCGCGGGTGCGCTCAGTGACGTACTCGTCGAGTTGCGCGGGCGAGGTGCGGTAGCCAGACGACTCGTCCGTGGGGACGACCACTGTGTGCGCGCCGGTCAGGCCGATCGACTCCGGATAGGTGGTCCAGTACGGGCTCGGCAGCAGCACCTCGTCACCCGGGTCGAGGATGGTGGCGAAGGCGTTGAAGAGGGCTTGCTTGCCGCCGTTGGTCACCAAGACCTGCTCGGGGGCGACGGTCACCCCGCTGTCGCGCGCCGTGACATCGGCGATGGCCTGCCGAAGCGCCGGGATGCCCGGGGTGGGGGAGTACTTGTGCCAGCGCGGGTCCTGCGCGGCTGCCACAGCGGCCTGGACGATGTGGTCCGGGGTGGGGAAGTCAGGTTCGCCTGCGCCGAACCCGATGACTGGCCGGCCGGCGGCCATGAGGGCCTTGGCCTTGGCGTCCACCGCCAGGGTCGCGCTCTCGGCGATCGCACCGACTCGGGCGGACACGCGGCGGCTGGTTGCGGGGGGCGTGGAGGCGCTCATGTGCCCGAATCTTGGCCTATCCGCCGCCCATGATCCGGCATCGGACTCCGGTGGCTCGGCGATGGCGGGCTAGCCGTAGACTCCCACTTCTGCGGTGGCTTGGGTCTGCCGCTGCGTCAGCCTGCCTGAGCCCATCCTGCGGCCACCGCGCCGTTGGAACGTGCGGCCCCGGCGTGCGTCGTAGCGGGCTAGGCAACCGGAGGGTCATAGCTCAATTGGTAGAGCACCGGTCTCCAAAACCGGGGGTTGGGGGTTCGAGTCCCTCTGACCCTGCTCGCCGCGGGGGGCGGGGACCAACCCAGCCGCGAGCCGGCCAGGCCCGCGGTGAGCAGCAGGACACGTACGACGAGTGACGAAGGACGGCCAGCAGTGAACGACACGATTGTTGAGCGGGACGGCGCCGACGAGCGCAAGGGCCTGTTCGCCCGCATCGGGCTGTTCTACCGCCAGATGGTCAATGAGCTGACCAAGGTGGTGTGGCCGACCCGCAACCAGATGACCACCTACACCTGGGTCGTCGTGGGCTTCGTCGGCATCCTCGCGGTCATCGTCGCGGTCGCGGACCTCGGTCTGGCCAAGGCTGTGCTCGCAGTCTTCGGCAAGTGACCCCCATTCAGGCCTAACAGCAGTCACCATCCCAGGAGAAAGAGCCCGATCGTGAGCGAGAACTACAGCGAGCCGATCCTCGACGACACCGTCGAGGCCGTCGAGGTGCCCGCTGAGTCCGCGACGGCTGAGGCCTTCGCCGCGGCGGAGCAGGCGTCCGCGCCGGTTCAGGCTGCAGGCGCCGTGCAGCCGGACTTTGAGGCAGACCACAGCTCCGAATCTGCCGCCGACGCAGACCACGATGCCGCGCCCGCCGCAGAAGACGTCTCCGAGGCGACCGACGACACCGCAGAGCAGGGCGACGCAGACGACGAGGAAGAGGAAGACCCCGTCGAGGCGTTCAAGACCCGCATGCGCTTGCAGCCCGGGCAGTGGTTCGTCGTGCACTCGGCCTCGGGCAAGGAGAAGACAGTCCGCAACAACCTGCAGGCGCGTATCTCCACCTTGAACATGGAGGAGCACATCTTCCAGATCGAGGTGCCGACGGAGGAGTACTTCGAGATCAAGTCCGGCACCCGCAAACTGCGCGAGCGCCCCAAGTTCCCCGGCTACGTGCTCGTGCGCATGGACCTGACAGATGAGTCGTGGGGCGTCGTGCGCCACACCCCCGGTGTGACCGGCTTCGTCGGCCACGGCCACCAGCCGTCTGCGCTCTCACTCGACGAGGCCGCCCAGTTGCTGATGCCGCCGGTTGAGCAGAAGGCGGCCGCGGCAGCCCCCGGCGCAGCGGCGCCGGCAGCCCGCCAGGTCGAGGTCGACTTCGCCGTGGGCGACTCGGTCACCATCATCGACGGCCCGTTCGCGACGTTGCACGCCACCATCTCCGAGATCAACATCGACGCCCAGAAGGTCGTCGGCCTCACCGAGATCTTCGGCAGGGAGACCCCCGTCGAACTGTCGTTCACCCAGATCCAGAAGAACTGATCTGGCCGCACAAGGGAAAGAAGAAAACTCATGCCACCGAAGAAGAAGGTCTCAGCCATCATCAAGCTGCAGATCCAGGCTGGTGCCGCGAACCCGGCCCCGCCCGTGGGCCCGGCACTCGGTCAGCACGGTGTCAACATCATGGAGTTCTGCAAGGCCTACAACGCTGAGACTGAGAGCCAGCGCGGCCAGATCATCCCGGTGGAAATCACCGTGTACGAGGACCGGTCGTTCACCTTCATCACCAAGACCCCGCCGGCCGCGCGACTCATCCTGAAGTACGCAGGCGTGGACAAGGGCTCGGGTGTGCCGAACAAGACCAAGGTCGCGACCATCACCAAGGACCAGGTCCGCGAAATCGCGCAGATCAAGGGCGAGGACCTGAACGCCAACGACATCGACATGGCCATGCGCATCATCGAGGGCACCGCGCGCTCGATGGGCGTGACCGTCGTCGAGTGACACCCAGTCGCTGACGACCCCGCGCGCCGGCGACGGCGCGCACAACCCCGGCCGCAGCCGCAACCGGGGGTGGGAGGGCCCGCAACCCGCAGGCCCGCACGCACCACGACCAAGGAGAAACACCATGCAACGCAGCAAGTCCTGGAAAAAGGCCGCAGCCGCGGTCGACGCCGACGCCCTCTACACGCCGCTGGCCGCGGCAAACCTGGCCAAGGAGACGTCGACCACCAAGTTCGACGCCACGGTCGAGGTGTCGATGTGCCTCGGGGTTGACCCGCGCAAGGCCGACCAGATGGTCCGCGGAACCGTCAACCTCCCGCACGGCACCGGCAAGACCGCCCGGGTCATCGTGTTCGCGGCCGCGGACAAGGCTGAAGAGGCCCGCGCCGCTGGCGCCGACGAGGTTGGCGCCGACGAGCTCATCGATCGCGTGGCAGCCGGTTGGACCGCGTTCGACGCGGTCGTCGCAACCCCGGACATGATGGGCAAGGTCGGCCGCCTCGGCAAGGTGCTCGGCCCCCGCGGCCTCATGCCGAACCCCAAGACCGGCACCGTCACGATGGACGTCGCAAAGGCCGTCTCCGACATCAAGGGCGGCAAAATCGAGTTCCGCGTCGACAAGCACGCGAACCTGCAGTTCATCATCGGCAAGACCTCGTTCTCGACCACCGCGCTGGTGGAGAACTACGCCGCTGCGTTGGACGAGATCCTGCGTCTGAAGCCCTCGAGCTCCAAGGGCCGTTACATCAAGAAGACCGTGTTCTCAACCACGATGGGCCCCGGCATCCCGGTCGACCCGATGCGCACCACTCACCTGCTTGAGCAGGACGAAGCCTGATCCGCACCCGCTGAGGTCGTCTGCAGCCCGCCCGTCGCGCACCCGCGCGACCGGCGGGCCGCTTCGTTCCTGTGCACGTTCGCTGCGGCATCCGCACCCCGCAGGAACTGCCCGCTGCCCCACCGGGTATCTTTCCCCCTGACCGAAGACCGCCGGTTGGTTCCGCAAGGACCCGAAGGCAGGCCACGACTCACCT
This sequence comes from Actinomycetales bacterium, assembly GCA_018970205.1. Classification (GTDB taxonomy): domain Bacteria; phylum Actinomycetota; class Actinomycetes; order S36-B12; family UBA5976; genus RFTO01. The sequence continues at coordinate 11,611 of JAGWWW010000014.1, read as the reverse complement.
CGTAGCCCGCCGGCGCAGGGACTGAGCACGCTGCACGCGCCTATGCGTCAGCCGCTTGAGACTTGCGCCCCATGCCTCGGCATGGGGTTTCTTGCATTTCCGCGGGCTTCGGCGCACAACGGATGTTGACCGAAGGAGAGCGCATATGGCCCGCCCCGACAAAGTGCAGGCAGTCGCCGAAATCGCCGACGATTTCTCGACCTCCAGCGCGGCGGTGTTGACCGAGTACCGCGGTTTGACCGTGGGCCAGCTCAAGCGCCTGCGCCGCACGCTCGGCGAGACGACCAAGTACGCGGTCGTGAAGAACACCCTCGCGAAGATCGGCGCCCAGCAGGCTGGTGTGACCGGCCTCGACGACATGCTCGCCGGCCCGAGCGCCATCGCATTCGTCAAGGGTGACCCGGTCGACGCAGCCAAGGGAATCCGCAACTTCTCCCGCGAGTTCCCGCTGCTGGTCATCAAGGGCGGCTGGATGGACGGGCGTGTGCTGTCCGCGGCTGAGATCAACAAACTCGCGGATCTGGAGTCCCGCGAGGTGCTGCTGGCCAAGCTCGCCGGCGCCATGAACGCCAGCCTGGCCAAGGCTGCCGCGCTCTTCCAGGCACCGCTGTCCAAGGCGGCCCGCACGATCGAGGCCCTGCGCGTTGCGGCCGAGGCAAACCCGTCGCTGCTCTCCGGAGTCGTCAGCGCCCCGGCGCCGGCCGCCGTCGAGACAGCGGCCGCCGAGTCATCCGCGGACGAGACCGCCGCTGATGCACCTGCCACCGAGGCTGACGCCGCGGTGGCAGAGACCACTGAGATGTCGGCGGAGGACACCTCCGCTGATGCACCTGCCACCGAGGCTGACGCCGCGGTCGAGGCAGGCAGCACCGAGGCTGCACAAGACGCCGAGGACGCGACGCAGGGCTGACCCGCCCACCACACCCGACCGCGCCCCGTAGTTCGGCGCAATCCACACAACCAGGAAGGACCGCCGTCATGGCAAAGCTGAGCACTGAAGACCTGCTCGAGGCGTTCAAGGAGATGACGCTGATCGAGCTTTCCGAGTTCGTCTCGCAGTTCGAGGAGACCTTCGGCGTGACCGCGGCGGCACCTGTTGCCATGGCTGCGGCTGCCCCGGCTGGCGCGGCTCCGGCTGAGGCCGCTGCCGAGCAGGACGAGTTCGACGTCATCCTCGAGGACGGCGGCGACAAGAAGATCCAGGTGATCAAGGAGGTGCGTACCCTCACCAACCTCGGCCTGAAGGAGGCCAAGGACCTCGTCGAGGGCGCGCCCAAGCCGGTGCTGGAGAAGGTCAAGAAGGAGGAGGCCGACAAGGCCAAGGACCTCCTCGAGGCCGCCGGCGCCAAGGTCTCCATCAAGTAAGACCGCAGTTTCCCGACGTTCTGGGGCGGCCCTTCGGGGCCGCCCCAGACTCATTTCCCGCGTAATTCCACGCGCGCCGAACTTGACGTGGACGCCGGTCAGGGCGCACCATGTGCCGCATAACGACAGGCGTCTGACGCCTCGCGCACAACGGCCGGACACCCGGCCCACACAGCGACGAGGGTCACGGCCGGTCGGAGCCCGCCGGACGCTGTCTCCGGCGTGATTCCGACCCCGTGGCCGAGGTCCGTGGGCACGGGGGACCCCGGAGTGGACAGCGGCTAGCCCAGGGGGCTAGGCTGCTGCTTTGCCCTGCCCATCTTCGTCTGTGAGCCACTCCACACCTACGTGTCCATCCGGTCGTAGCCGGTCGCTGCGCGCATCAGCGCGGCGCTAGCGCCGACTGGCTGACCACGGCGGCACCCCCCGGGTGCAGATGCCGGATTCGACCGGTTCACGCCGCGGTCGACCGAGGAACGAGTGACTGCTCTCGACGCGGATGTCTGGGCGATGAGACCGCAGGACCCGCTCCGGAAGGACCCTTCGTGGCTGTCACTCGCTCTTCGCACAAAACAAGCCTCGCCCCGCACCGCGTCTCGTTCGCGAAGATCCGCGAGCCCCTGGAGGTGCCTGACCTGCTCGCGCTGCAGACCGAGTCCATGGACTGGCTGCTGGGCAATGACACCTGGAAGCAGCGGTTGGCCGACGCCAACGCCCGTGGCGGCGCCGAGGTGCCGCAGACCTCGGGCCTGCAGGATGTCTTCGACGAGATCAGCCCGATCACCGACTACGCGGGCACGATGTCGCTGTACTTCCGCGAGCCTCGGTTCGAAGCCGCGAAGTACACCGAGGACGAGTGCCGCGAAGGTGACAAGAGCTACGCCGCCCCGCTGTTCGTCGTCGCCGAGTTCGTCAACGACGAGTCTGGCGAGATCAAGACCCAGACCGTGTTCATGGGCGACTTCCCGCTGATGACCGCTCGCGGCACCTTCATCATCAACGGCACCGAGCGCGTCGTCGTCAGCCAGCTCGTCCGCTCCCCGGGGGTGTACTTCGAGAAGGCCGCCGACAAGACCAGCGACAAGGACATCTACACCGCAAAAATTATCCCGAGCCGCGGCGCTTGGCTCGAGTTCGAGATCGACAAGAAAGACCTCGTCGCGGTGCGCGTCGACCGCAAGCGCAAGCAGCCCGTCTCGGTGCTGCTGCGCGCCCTTGGCATGACGACCGAGGAGATGGCGCAGCACTTCGCCAACTACCCCGCGTTCCTTGAGTCCATGGCCAAGGACACGACTAAGACCCAGGACGAGGCGCTGCTCGACATCTACCGCAAGCTGCGCCCCGGCGAACCGCCGACACTGGAGGCCGCCAAGGCGCTGATTGAGAACTTCTACCTCAACCCCAAGCGCTACGACCTCGCCAAGGTGGGTCGCCACAAGATCAATCTGAAGCTCGGCCTCACCGCGGACCTCACCAAGAGCACCATCGACCTCGAGGACATCCTCGCGACGATCACCTACCTGGTGCGCCTGCACTCCAATGAGACCGAGTTCGAGGCGCCCAAGTCGGCCTACACGCCCGACGGCGTCGTGCGCGTCGAGACGGACGACATCGACCACTTCGGCAACCGTCGCTTGCGCACGGTCGGCGAGCTCATCCAGAACCAGATCCGCACCGGCCTCTCCCGGATGGAGCGGGTCGTGCGTGAGCGCATGACCACGCAGGAGGTCGAGGCCATCACGCCGCAGACCCTCATCAACATCCGCCCCGTGACCGCGGCGATCAAGGAGTTCTTCGGCACCAGCCAGCTGTCGCAGTTCATGGACCAGACCAACCCGCTGTCCGGCCTGACGCACAAGCGACGTCTCTCCGCGCTCGGCCCCGGCGGCCTCTCGCGTGAGCGGGCGGGCTTCGAGGTCCGCGACGTTCACCCGTCGCACTACGGCCGCATGTGCCCGATCGAGACGCCGGAAGGCCCGAACATCGGCCTGATCGGCTCCCTCGGCTCGTATGCGCGCATCAACGCCTTCGGCTTCGTCGAGACGCCCTACCGCAAGGTGGTCAAGGGCAAGGTCACCGACCAGATCGACTACCTCACCGCGAACGAGGAGGACCTGCACGTCATCGCGCAGGCGAACTCCCCGCTGGCACCGGACAACCGCTTCGCCGAGGACCGCGTGCTGGTCCGCCGCCGCGGCGGCGAGGTCGACTACATCCTGCCGGACGACGTCGACTACATGGACGTCTCGCCGCGTCAGATGGTGTCCGTCGCCACCGCGATGATCCCGTTCCTCGAGCATGACGACGCCAACCGCGCACTCATGGGCTCGAACATGCAGCGCCAAGCGGTGCCGCTTGTCCGGTCTGAGGCGCCGTACGTCGGCACCGGCATGGAGTACCGCGCCGCCAAGGACGCCGGCGACGTCATCATCGCCAAGTTCTCGGGCGTGGTCGAGTCCGTCGAGGCTGCGGAGATCGTCGTCCTGAACGACGACGCCGCGGAGAAGAAGACCTCGTACTACCTCGAGAAGTTCCGCCGCACGAACCAAGGCACCTGCTACAACCACAAGCCGATCGTGAAGGCCGGCGACAAGGTTGCTGCCGGCCAGATCATCGCCGACGGCCCCGCGACCGACGGTGGGGAGCTGGCCCTGGGCCGTAACCTCCTGGTCGCGTTCATGCCGTGGGAGGGCCACAACTTCGAGGACGCCATCATCCTCAACCAGCGGCTCGTGCAGGACGACGTCCTCACCTCGATCCACATCGAGGAGTACGAGATCGAGGCGCGTGACACCAAGCTCGGCATGGAGGAGATCACCCGGGACATCCCGAACGTCTCCGACGAGGTGCTCGCAGACCTCGACGAGCGCGGCGTGATCCGGATCGGCGCCGACGTCGTCCCCGGTGACGTGCTGGTCGGCAAGGTCACGCCGAAGGGCGAGACCGAGCTCACCCCTGAGGAGCGCCTGCTGCGCGCCATCTTCGGCGAGAAGGCCCGCGAGGTGCGCGACACCTCGTTGAAGGTCCCGCACGGTGAGTCCGGGAAGATCATCGACGTCAAGGTGTTCCGCGCCGAGGACGGCGACGAGTTGCCCGCCGGCGTGAACGAGCGCGTGCGCGTCTACATCGCGCAGAAGCGCAAGATCACCGCAGGTGACAAGCTCGCCGGCCGCCACGGCAACAAGGGCGTCATCTCCAAGATCCTGCCCCCTGAGGACATGCCTTTCCTCGAGGACGGCACCCCGGTCGACGTGGTGCTCAACCCGCTCGGCGTCCCCGGCCGTATGAACGTCGGCCAGGTCCTTGAGACCCACCTGGGTTGGGTCGCCGCCGCCGGCTGGCAGATCGCCGACGGCGCGGCCTGGGCGAGCAACCTGCCCGCCCACTCGGCCCCCGGCACCAACCTCGCGACGCCTGTCTTCGACGGCGCCAAGGAGGAGGAGGTCCAGGGCCTGCTGGAGAGCACCCTGCCGCGCGAGCCGTTCAAGCCGGGCGAAGAAGGATTCCGCCCCGTCAACCGCGACGGCAAGGCCCGACTCTTCGACGGCCGCAGCGGCGAGCCGTTCCCTGAGCCTGTCTCGGTCGGCTACATCTACATCCTGAAGCTGCTCCACTTGGTCGACGACAAGATCCACGCCCGCTCGACCGGCCCGTACTCGATGATCACGCAGCAGCCCCTGGGCGGCAAGGCCCAGTTCGGCGGCCAGCGGTTCGGCGAGATGGAGGTGTGGGCCTTGGAGGCCTACGGCGCCGCCTACGCGCTGCAGGAGCTGCTCACCATCAAGAGCGACGACGTCCTCGGCCGGGTCAAGGTCTACGAGGCCATCGTCAAGGGCGAGAACATCCCCGAGCCGGGCATCCCTGAGTCGTTCAAGGTGCTCATCAAGGAGATGCAGTCCCTGTGCCTCAACGTCGAGGTCCTCTCGCGCGACGGTGTCGCGATCGAGATGAAGGAGACGGATGAGGATGTCTTCCGCACCGCCGAGGAACTCGGCATCGACCTGTCCCGGCGTGAGCCGAGCAGTGTCGAAGAGGTCTGACGACCACCACCCAACAGTCGGTATCACCACCACGACAGGACGGAACACACGTGCTAGACGTCAACTTCTTCGATGAGCTCCGCATCCGCCTGGCCACTGCGGACGACATCCGCACGTGGTCGCACGGCGAGGTCAAGAAGCCGGAGACCATCAACTACCGCACGCTCAAGCCTGAGAAGGACGGCTTGTTCTGCGAGAAGATCTTCGGCCCCACCCGGGACTGGGAGTGCTACTGCGGCAAGTACAAGCGCGTGCGCTTCAAGGGCATCGTCTGTGAGCGCTGCCAGGTCGAGGTGACCCGCGCCAAGGTCCGCCGCGAGCGCATGGGTCACATCGAGCTCGCCGCCCCGGTCACGCACATCTGGTACTTCAAGGGCGTGCCGAGCCGTCTGGGTTACCTGCTCGACCTCGCACCGAAGGACCTCGAGAAGGTCATCTACTTCGCCGCCTACATGATCACCGAGGTGGATGAGGAGGGCCGCGCCGAGGCGCTGCCGGCGCTGGAGGCCAAGCTCGCCAAAGAGAAGAAGGTCATCAGCGACCGGATGAACCACGACGCGGAGATGCGCCTTCAGAAGATGGAGGAGGACCTCGCAGCGCTGGAGGCTGAGGGCGCGCGCAGCGAGGCGCGCCGCAAGGTGCGCGAGACCGGTGAGCGCGAGGCCGGCCAGATCCGCAAGCGCGGCCAGCTCGAACTCGACCGCCTTGACCGTGTCTTCGACCAGTTCAAGTCGCTGAAGGTCCAGGACCTGCTCGGCGACGAGATCCTCTACCGTGAGATGCGCGACCGCTACGGCCGCTGGTTCAAGGGCGGCATGGGCGCGGAGGCGATCAAGCGCCGCCTAGAGACCTTCGACCTCGACGCCGAGGACGCCCACCTGCGCTCACTGGCCCAGACCAGCAAGGGTCAGAAGAAGACCCGCGCGCTCAAGCGCCTAAAGGTCGTTGCGGCGTTCCGCACCACCGGCACCTCGCCCATGGGCATGGTGCTGGAAGTTGTGCCGGTGATCCCGCCGGATTTGCGCCCGATGGTGCAGCTTGACGGCGGCCGGTTCGCGACCAGCGACCTGAACGATTTGTACCGTCGTGTGATCAACCGCAACAACCGCCTGAAGCGCCTGCTGGACCTAGGCGCCCCGGAGATCATCGTCAACAACGAGAAGCGCATGCTGCAGGAGTCCGTTGACGCGTTGTTCGACAACGGCCGCCGCGGCCGCGCGGTGACGGGCCCGGGTAACCGTGCGCTGAAGTCGCTGTCGGACATGCTCAAGGGCAAGCAGGGCCGTTTCCGTCAGAACCTGCTGGGCAAGCGCGTGGACTACTCGGGCCGTTCGGTCATCGTGGTCGGCCCGCAGTTGAAACTGCACCAGTGCGGTCTGCCCAAGCAGATGGCGCTGGAGTTGTTCAAGCCGTTCGTGATGAAGCGTCTGGTGGAGATGAACCACGCGCAGAACATCAAGAGCGCCAAGCGCATGGTCGAGCGCTCCCGCTCGGTGGTGTGGGATGTGCTGGAAGAGGTCATCACTGAGCACCCGGTGCTGCTCAACCGCGCGCCGACGCTTCACCGTCTGGGTATCCAGGCGTTCGAGCCGCAGCTGATCGAGGGCAAGGCCATCCAGATCCACCCGTTGGTGTGCACGGCGTTCAACGCGGACTTCGACGGCGACCAGATGGCCGTGCACGTGCCGCTGTCGGCGGAGGCGCAGGCTGAGGCGCGCGTGTTGATGCTCTCGAGCAACAACATCCTGTCCCCGGCGGACGGCCGCCCGATCACCTCACCGACGCAGGACATGGTGCTGGGCATCTACTTCCTGACCCAGGAGGCCGCCGGCGCCGCCGGCGAGGGCCGCGCGTTCGCCAGCGTCGCTGAGGCGACCGCCGCGTTCGACCGAGGCGTGCTGGCGCGCAAGACCAACGGCGACCTCGCGGCCGCGGACGTGGCCAGCGACAACGCGGGCACCGCGCTGTCGCTGCAGGCATCCATCACGCTGCGCCTTGACGCGGGCACCGTGCCGCCGGCTGACTGGGTCGCGCCGACCTGGTGGCAGCCGGGCATGCCGGTGACGTTGAAGACAACCCTGGGCCGGGCCTTGTTCAACGAGGCGCTGCCGGTGGGTCACCCGTATGTGAACTACTCCGTGGACAAGAAGGCCCTCGGGGCGCTGATCAACGAGATGTCCGCGAAGTCCGACAAGGTCACCGTGGGCGCGTGCCTGGACGCGTTGAAGGACCTCGGGTTCCGTTGGGCCACCCGCTCGGGCGTGACCATCTCCATCGGGGACGTGGTCACCCCGCCGAAGAAGGCGGACATCATGGCCGCCGCCGAGGGCGACGCCGCGAAGATCCAGCAGAACTACGAGCGCGGCCTGATCACCGACGCCGAGCGCCGTCAGGAGCTCATCAACGTGTGGACCAAGGCCACTGACGACGTGGCCGAGGCGATGCGCGGCTACTTCCCGGCGGACAACCCGGTGTTCATGATGGTCAACTCCGGCGCCCGCGGCAACTGGATGCAGGTCCGTCAGATCGCCGGCATGCGCGGCCTGGTGGCCAACCCCAAGGGCGAGATCATCCCGCGGCCGATCAAGGCGAACTTCCGTGAGGGCTTGACCGTGTTGGAGTACTTCATCTCCACCCACGGCGCCCGCAAGGGCCTTGCGGACACCGCGCTTCGCACCGCCGACTCCGGCTACCTCACCCGCCGCCTGGTCGATGTGTCCCAGGACATCATCGTGCGCGAGATCGACTGCGGCACCGACCGCGGCTTCGCGCGCACCATCGCAGTGGCCAAGGCCGACGGCACCCTGGGCCGGCACGAGCTGGTCGAGACCTCCGTGGTCTCGCGCTGCCTGGCCGAGGACGTCGTGGTCGACGGGCACACCCTGGCCAAGGCCGGCGAGGACCTCGGGCTGACCGACGTCGACCGACTCATCGCCGCCGGGGTGACCGAGGTCAAGGTCCGCTCCCTGCTGGTCTGTGAGAGCAAGGTCGGCACCTGCGCCCGCTGCTACGGCCGCTCACTTGCCACCGGCAAGCTCGTCGACATCGGCGAGGCCGTCGGCATCATCGCCGCGCAGTCCATCGGCGAGCCCGGCACCCAGCTGACCATGCGGACGTTCCACACCGGCGGTGTCGCGGGTGAAGACATCACGCACGGTCTGCCGCGTGTGGTGGAGTTGTTCGAGGCTCGTACCCCGAAGGGCTTGACCCCGATCGCCAAGGCCGCCGGCCGGGTGAGCATCGAGGACGCCGAGCGCACCCGCACCATCACGCTCACCCCGGACGACGGCAGCGATGTCAGCGAGTACGTGGTGAACAAGCGTTCGCGCCTGTTGGTCAAGGACGGCGACTCCGTCGCCGCCGGTGACCACTTCATCACCGGAAAGCCCGACCCCAAGGAGGTCCTGGAGATCCTCGGGCCCCGCTCGGTGCAGGAGCACCTGGTGCAGGAGGTCCAGGAGGTCTACCGCTCCCAGGGCGTGGCCATCCACGACAAGCACATCGAGGTCATCGTGCGGCAGATGCTGCGCCGGGTCACGGTGCTGGAGAGCGGGGACACCACCATGCTCGCCGGCGAACTCAAGGACCGCACCGCGTTCGAGGCCCACAACCGGGCCGCGGTGACCGAGGGCAAGACCCCGGCCTCTGGCCGCCCGACCCTGATGGGCATCACCAAGGCCTCCCTGGCCACGGACTCCTGGCTGTCCGCGGCGTCCTTCCAGGAGACCACCCGGGTGCTCACCGAGGCCGCCATCCAGGGCCGTCGCGACCCGCTGTACGGCCTGAAGGAGAACGTCATCATCGGCAAGCTCATCCCCGCCGGCACCGGCCTGAGCCAGTACCGCAACGTCCGGGTCGAGCCCACCGAGGAGGCCAAGGCCGCCATGTACGCCACCATGGGCGTAGGCATGGACATCGACTACACCCGGACCTTCGCCTCCGGCGGGGGAGAGGCTGTGCCGCTGGAGGAGTTCGACACCGGCTACCGCGGCTGACCCACAGTCGGCGGGCCAGCCCCCTCAGGAGCCGACACGCCCGACTGACCGGACCTGCTGACATCGGGGGTCCCCTTGCGATAGTGCGAGGGGACCCCCGATGCGCGTCTGCACAGACCCTTCGCTAGCCTTTGCCTCCTTGCCCGCGGGCCGATTCGCGGTGTGTCCGCACACCGGGTCGAACCACGAGCAGGCTCCTGTCCCTTCGCACCCCGTGTGCGCACGAGGCCACGGGGATTCCGCAAGGGTCCCTCCGACTGATGGCGCGGTCCGCCGCGTGCGTGAGTCGCGCGCGCGACACACCCGACCGCGTGGGTGGGGGCGGCAGGAACGCACGAACCGCAAGCACGATGCACGACCGACGAGCAGAACAGGTGGCGACAAGGTGCCAACGATCCAGCAGCTGGTCCGCAAGGGCCGCACGGACAAGGTGTCGAAGAACAAGACGCCTGCGCTGAAGGGTTCCCCGCAGCGCCGTGGCGTGTGCACGCGTGTGTACACCACGACCCCCAAGAAGCCGAACTCCGCGCTTCGCAAGGTCGCGCGTGTGCGCCTCACCAGCGGCATGGAGGTCACGGCCTACATCCCGGGCGAGGGCCACAACCTGCAGGAGCACTCGATCGTGCTCGTGCGCGGCGGTCGTGTGAAGGACCTGCCGGGTGTGCGCTACAAGATCATCCGCGGTGCTCTCGACACCCAGGGCGTGAAGAAGCGCGCCCAGGCCCGTAGTCGCTACGGCGCGAAGAAGGAGAAGAGCTGATGCCTCGCAAAGGTCCTGCCACCAAGCGCGCCATCGTCACCGACCCGGTCTACGGGTCCCCAGTTGTGACTCAGCTGGTCAACAAGATTCTGCTCAGCGGCAAGAAGAGCACGGCAGAGCGCATCGTCTACGGCGCCCTCGAGGGCTGCCGCGAGAAGTCCGGCGCCGACCCGGTCATCACGCTCAAGCGCGCGCTGGACAACGTCCGCCCGACCATCGAGGTCCGCAGCCGCCGTGTCGGTGGCGCGACCTACCAGGTCCCGGTCGAGGTGCGCCCCGGCCGCGCCACCACGCTGGCCATGCGCTGGCTGGTCTCGTTCGCGCGTCAGCGCCGCGAGAAGACCATGACCGAGCGCCTCATGAACGAGATCCTCGACGCGTCCAACGGCCTCGGCGCCGCTGTCAAGCGCCGTGAGGACGTGCACAAGATGGCTGAGGCCAACAAGGCCTTCGCCCACTACCGCTGGTAATTCCCCTACCCACGCAGACCATCCACCCGAAGGAAGAGAATCGTGTCCACGCAGACTGCAGTCGACCTGGCCAAGGTGCGCAACATCGGCATCATGGCGCACATCGACGCCGGTAAGACGACGACGACTGAGCGCATCCTCTTCTACACCGGCATCAACTACAAGATCGGTGAGGTCCACGAGGGCGCTGCCACGATGGACTGGATGGAGCAGGAGCAGGAGCGCGGCATCACCATCACCTCGGCCGCCACGACCTGTGAGTGGAAGAACCACCAGATCAACATCATCGACACCCCCGGCCACGTCGACTTCACCGTCGAGGTGGAGCGCTCGCTGCGCGTTCTCGACGGCGCTGTCTGCGTCTTCGACGGCGTCGCCGGCGTGGAGCCCCAGTCGGAGACGGTGTGGCGCCAGGCGAACCGCTACAACGTCCCGCGTATGTGCTTCGTCAACAAGCTCGACCGCACCGGCGCGAACTTCTTCATGTGCGTTGACATGATCCGCGACCGCCTCGGCGCGATCCCCTTGGTCCTGCAGCTGCCGATCGGCGCCGAGTCCGACTTCACCGGCCTGGTCGACCTCATCCGCATGAAGGCGCTGATGTGGGCCGGCGACACGCAGAAGGGCGAGGACTACAAGATCGAGGACATCCCGGCCGACATGCAGTCTCAGGCCGAGGAGTACCGCGCGCTGCTCGTCGAGACCCTCGCGGAGAACGACGACACCATCATGGAGAAGTACCTCGAGGACGGCGACACGTTCTCCGAGGCTGAGCTGCACGACGGCATCCGCCGCGCCACCATCTCCTTCAAGCTCGTCCCGGTCCTCACCGGCTCGGCCTTCAAGAACAAGGGTGTGCAGCCGATGCTCGACGCGGTCGTGGCCTACCTGCCGTCGCCGCTGGACATCGACGCCATCAAGGGCTTCAAGGTCGGCGACGAGTCCGTCGAGATGACCCGCCAGCCGTCTGACTCCGAGCCG
>JAGWWW010000053.1 GCA_018970205.1 Actinomycetales bacterium | reverse complement strand
GTGCGGCACGGGCTGCACGCGCCGCGAGAGTCCGCTTGTCGTATGCGCCGCTCACTACGCTGACACCATGCCGCACCCGCGCCTGCGCGCCGCCACAGCAGCGCTTGCGGCGATTGGGGTCGCTGCCGCGGTAGTGGCCGTGGGCTGGGTCACCGGCGCATCGGCCGGCTCGACCCCCGCGGGCCACCACGCCCGAGAGGTCGCTGCGGCGGCAACGACGGCCAAGCCGGGAGTCACGCTGACCATCAGCCGCGTCGAGCCGGCGATCCCGACTACTTCTTCCGGACTGACCCTGAGTGGCCGCGTGAGCGGTCCTAGCCTGGCATGCGCCGTGACTGTGGCCATGAGCCGTAGCCCGCTGAACAGCCGTTCGGCGTTGGCCGCAGTGAGCACATCCGAGGCGGCGGCCAGACGCCGCGGCGACGCGGCCCAGACCCTCGCGAGCACCACCACAGACGCCGCCTCCGGACAGTGGCAGGTACGGATCAGCGCAGCCACACTGCGTATGACCAACCGGCTGCCCGCCGGGGTGTACCCGCTGCTGGCGAGCGCTCGCTGCGCCGGCCACACGTCTTACGCCGCGACGGTGCTGCCGTGGTTGCCCACCCGCGCGGGGCTAAAGCCGTCGTCTGTGGTGCTGCTCTGGCCGGTGACGGTGGGCCCGGTGCGGAACTTGGACAACAGTTGGGACGACCCCTCGCTACAAGCGCAACTGCAGTCTTTCGGCGCGCTGCGCACGTTGCTCGACGCAGGCAGCGGAGCGCCCGTGTCGTGGCTGTTCGACCCGGAGACCCTCGACACGATGGCCCTGGCCGCCGGGCGGGCGGATTCGCACGGTCAGACCCGCCGCGGCCTGAACGGCACGACCAAGACCCTCGCACAGGGTTGGCTGGACGATGTCACCCGCATCACGAGCCAGCACACGGTGCTGGCGCTGCCACGGTCGATGCCTGATGCCTCACTAGCCGCGCGCAGCGGGCGACTCATCTGGGTGAGCAGGGCGCAAAGCACCGCCGCCGCAGATGCCAACACCGTTCTGGGAACCACGGATGCAATCAAGGGCGTCGTCTCGTGGCCGTGCCCGCGCGTTGCGAGGTGCGTGAACCGCAGTGACCTCGCAACCTTGACCCGCGACGATGCGAAGTCGCTCATCACCGTGCTGCCTGACTCTGTGGCTCCGGCGACCGGCACGCCCAACTGGACCGCGGGCGCGCTCACACGCCTGCCGGGCTCCGGCGCGGGCAATGCAGTTGTGACCGACGGCGGGCTCGACGAGGTGTTGGCCACCGGCGGCGGTATCTCCGAGCCGGCGATGTTGCGCCAACGCATCCTCGGGGAGTTCGCGCTCATCACGCTGGAACGGCCAAACGCGCCCCGGACCGTCGCTACCACTATCGCGCCCGGGGTGGTGACGCAGAGCGCGCTGGCGGGGGCCGTCGCCGGTGCGCAGGCGCTCTCACTCGCGCAGTCCGCGGGTTTCATCACGAGCACCCAACTCGCCGCACTCACCGACGGCCGACCCAGACTCACACAGCGAGACCTGCGACTTCAGCAGCCACGCCGAGCGGACGCGTTGGTGCAGGAGGTCATCCGCGCACGGGCGTCGGCAGTAGCGGCGTCTTCGCTGCTCAGCCTGGAAAGTGACCGTCTCGCGTGGTTGCGCCAAGCGAGCACCGCGGCAATGAACGCCATCAGCCTCACCTGGCGCGGCAACCGCGGCGCCCAGGCGGCGTACGTTGATGCGTTCTCCACGACAGCGGCCGCGCGACGGGCCGGGGTGCGCGTGGTGACAGCCAAGCGCGTCTACCTCGGACGCAGCAGCGGCACCATCCCGTTCACTGTCATCAACACCCTCGACGTGCCGGTGACCGTGTATCCGCAGGTGACCGGTCACCCATTCACGCGCATCTCGCTGGGCAACCCGCCTACTGCCTTGGCCCTCGGCCCAGGTGAGCGGCAGGGCGTGCCCATCGGCGCGCGCATCCTCGGCTCCGGGGCCATCACCGTGAACTTCCTCGTGCGTGGGGAGGACAAACACCTCATCAGCGCCCCAGCATCCACCACGGTCATGACCAGCGCCTACGCGCGCATCGCGGGCTGGGTGGTCGGAGCCGCGTTCGCGCTGCTGGTCGTGCTCATCATCAACAACATCCGCCGGCAGGTGCGTCGCCGCCGCCTCGGCGGCCCCTCCGACGGTCACCGCGCCGTCACCGGAGTCGAGCCGTGACACAGATCTCAACGCCAGGCAGCGTGCAGCCTCAGCTGGTCTCGCCTTCCGGAGTGCATCAGCACAGTTGGGGGCTCCGCACCCCTGGCACATCACCGCAGGTGGTCCGCGGCGGAACTAGTAAGTCCCCAGCGCCGCGCCCTTGGAACTGTCGAAGGGTCCAATCCATCCGGTTGGCACTGGCGAATTGCAGAAGTCCGCAGCAACTGCTCCAGCATCGGATCTCACCTCAGCCATGCGCGCGATCCAAGGTGCGCCGATGAGCAGCAACCGCGCTAGCGCGCTCATGGCGACCGGCACGCTGCTCAGCCGCGCCAGCGGCATCATCCGCGAGGTCGCGGTCATCGCGGCGATCGGCACGGCGGTGTTCGCGGACACGTACTCAGTCGGAAACAGCATGCCGAACGTCGTCTACGTGCTCATTGTGGGCGGCAGCCTCGACGCGGTGTTCGTGCCGCAGATCGTGCGCCACATGCGCAGCGACCCCGACGGCGGCCGCGCGTACATCGACAAACTGCTGACCGCCACGCTCACGCTGCTGCTCGGACTCACCGCGCTTGCGGTACTCGCCGCGCCGCTCATCGCGCGGCTCTACGGCTCTGCCGACTGGTCCGCGACCGACCGCAGCGTTGCGGTGATGTTCACGCGCTACTGCCTGCCGCAGATCGTGTGCTACGGCCTGTTCGAGATGCTCAGCCAGGTGCTCAACGCCCGCGGCCGCTTCGGCGCGCCGATGTTCGCGCCGATCTTGAACAACGTCGTGGTGGTGGGCACGGCCATCGCATTCATCGCCATCGCGGGCACGAAAGTCACAACCGGCAGCGTGACGGACGCGCAGATCACCTGCCTCGGCGTGGGCACCACGCTGGGCGTCGCCGCGCAGGCGCTGGTGCTCCTGCCGATGCTTCGCCGCACGGGCCACCCGTGGCGCCTGCGCTTCGACTGGCGCGGCTCCGGCCTGGGTAAGGCGCTGTCGCTGGCCCGATGGACGTTCCTACTGGTGCTGGTCAACCAACTCGGCTACGTGGTCATCACCCGCCTGGCGACGACCGCGAACGTGCTGGCCGAGTCGGCGAAAGCGACAGCCACCGGATTCACGACGTATCAGAAGGCGCACTTGCTCTTCCTGCTGCCGCACGGCATCGTGACAGTCTCGCTGGTGACGGCGATCGTGCCGCTGATGAGCCGCCACGCGCATGCGGAGGAGTCCGAGAAGATCGGCGCGGAACTCAGTCGGGTGCTGCGCACGCTCCTCGCGTTCATCATCCCCGCCGCCGGGGTCATGCTCGCCCTCGGCCCGCAGATCGGCATGGTGCTCTACGGCTCCGGCGCGAGCAACCGCGAAGCCGGCCACGCCATCGGCCTCACGTTGAGCATCTTCGCCCTCGCGCTTCCGGCGTATTCCGCCTATTACGCATTGCTGCGCGTCTTCTACGCGCACGAGGACACTCGCACCCCGGTCGCTCTCACGCTGGTGCTGAATGTGGTGGATGTGCTGCTCGCGCTGTGGTTCTTCAACGCAGCGTCGATCGAGCACAAGATCCCGGCGCTGGCGGTTGCGTATGTGACGGCGTATTGGGTGACGGTCGCGGTCACGTGGGTGCTCGCGCGGCGGCGCGTCCCCTCGCTCGCCGCGAAGCCGATCGCCGCGCAGGCGCTGCGGATGCTTGCCATCACCGTTCCCGCGTCCGTGCTCGCGTGGTGGGTGGGTGATGTGCTCGCCGACATCAACCTCGTGTCGTGGGAGCGCGCCTTACCGGTGGCAGTCGCCGCCGCTGCGGGGCTGGCCTTCGCCGTCGTCGTCGGGCGCGTGGCCGGCATCAGCGAGTTCCGCGCCTCACTGCCCGGGCTGCGGAACCTGCGCCGCCGCTAGGCGCCCGGTGCCGACCCGCGAACGACGCATCCACATGCATCGACGCGCTCTGCCCCATCGACGCTAGCCGACAGTCGCACAACGAGGCGTGGCTCAGCACAGCAGCGCGTCAACCCGCCGACGCCGCGATGCTCGTCAGCAACTCGCCCATGCGTGCATACATCCGGCCTGCGGGCCCTATGACGAACCCGTATCTGGCATAGAGCCGTCGTGCTCTCTCGTCAACCGGGTCGGCCACTAAGAGGCGCGCACCGATATGCCGGGTCGCTCCACCGACCCGGTCAACTGCGGCTGCGAGCAGCGCTGCAGACAACCCTCGACCTTGCACGGACCGGTCCAAGGCGAACTTGCCGAGCAGGATTGCTGGGACCTCGCGCAACTCCGCACGTTGATGGGTGCGCTGCAACTGTGGCCGCTGCACTGACATAGCGGAGAGAGCGAAGAACCCAACGATCGTCGAATCGGTGTCGCCGGTTTGGCGCACGATGAAGACCCGGCTGTATCGACGCTTCTGCATTGAAAGCGCATGCCCTCGCAGCCATAGATTCAGCGCCACATTGCCGCAATCAAACGACTCGAGGTCATCTGTGGGCGCCAGCGGCACACATTCAAGTTTGTTCATGTCCGCGCCACGGCTTGCTCAGCGGTGATCGATCAACTGGTGCGCCTGCCGCAAGGCAGCGACCAAGTTCTCGTTCGGCGTCGCGGGCTCGTCGAGTTCGGTGACCATCTGGTCGAACTCCCAGTCTGAGACCACCCAGACGACCTTGTCGGCGAAGACCTCCTCAGCGCGCTCAAGGGCCGCCGAAACCAGAAAGGCGGTGACAGTCATGTGACTGGCCTGCGCCGCCTCGCGGATTTGGGCTGCGACCTCAGGGCGTACCCGCACCTCGATGCGCTCTGTCGCGCGCTGCGCCATGACTGCCTCCCGCACCGGCTGGATGTGTCCGTACATTTTCCGTATTTCTCCCTTCGGAGTCAAGGCTGCGGCGTTCCGGGCCGCCGCACTATGCCGCCATCTGCGTGCCCGAGGACTCGAAGTGCCGCAGCCTGTGGACAACCGTGCTGACCCCCTAGGCTCGCGCCCATGGTTGCGGCAGCCCCACCCCCAGCGGCACCCCCGCCGGGTGGCCGTGACGCCGACCCGCTGACGCCCCGGCAGGACCCGCGCTCCGATGCGGACCTGCTCACCGACCATGTCGCGGGCGACCCGGAGGCCTTCAACGAGCTGGTCCGTCGGCACCGCGACCGGCTCTGGGCAGTAGCCCTGCGCACCTGCGGCAACCCCGATGACGCCGCAGACGCCCTGCAAGACGCCCTCATCTCCGCCTTCCGGCACGCCGAGTCCTTCCGCGGGCAGGCGGCCGTCACGACCTGGCTGCACCGCATCGTGGTCAACGCGTGCCTCGACCGCGGCCGGCGCGCCGCCGCCCGGCCGACTGTCCCCCTGCAGATCGACCGGACCGAGGACACCCCAGGGCTACCGGAGCCAGCCGACCCGCACGACGACATCAGCCGCGTGGAACTGCGGTTGGCCCTAGAAGACGCGCTGGCCCAACTGCCGGTGGACCAGCGCGCGGCAGTGGTGCTGGTGGATGTGCACGGCATGGCTGTGGAACAGGCGGCCGAGGTCCTGGACTGCCCCGTCGGCACCGTGAAGAGCCGCTGCTCCCGGGGTCGTGCCAAATTGGCCGAAATTCTCAAAGATCTGCGGAACCAACCGGTCACCTAGCCCGTCTGAGGCTCTGGTGTGCCACGCCCTCACCCGGGTGGAGCACGACCACCCCGACCACCGGACGCCAGCGCGCCACCGCTGCCGGCCCGCTGCCAGAAGTCAAGGAGTGTCATGGCCGAGAGCGACCTCGACCCGACCGCCGATGAGGGGTTCACCCCCCTTTCGCCCCATCAGGAGGCCGAGGTCTCGGCTCTCTTGGCCGGCCTGAACGAGCCGGCTCCGATGCTGACGGCTGACGTTGTTGCCCGGCTGGACGCCGCTATAGCCGCCGAGGTCGCCGCGCGCGCGGCTGCCGCGCCGGCGCAGGAGGCACCCGCTCACGCTGAAGCGGCTTCGGCCATCGAAGGAGCCGCAATCGATGCTGGCTCAACCTTTTCGGAGACCTCCACAGGCACCACAAGGACCAGTGCCGCGCCTGAATCTCCGGCCACCGCGCCGTCCAGGCTCGCGAATCTCAGCGCCGCCGGGGCCGGCGCTACGCCACCGGTGCGCATCTCCGCCGGCGCACGTTTCCCGCGGTCCAAGACCTTGTTCGCCACGGCCGCGAGCATCGCAGCACTGGCCCTTCTCATTGGCCGGCCCTGGGTCCACGACCCCGGCAGCGTGGTGGCCACCGGCCCGACCACCAGCGCCTCCGACGCCGCAGCGCAGCAGCGTGGGAGCGCCACGCTGGCCACCCCGCGGGAGACGATGGTGCAGGTCTCGCGCCACTTGTATCAGCGCTCCTCCTTAGCCAAGGACGTCGCGGCCTTTCTCTCGGGGCAGGGCAACGGCTCCGCGATCCGCGCATCAGCAGCGCCGAAGCAATGGCAGGCCGTCACGGTCTGCGTCAACCAAACCCTGTCGGTGCTCGGCGCGGCAGTGACCTCCAAAGTCGACCTCGGCTGGCTCGATGGCAAGCCCAGCGCCATCGTGGTGACATCGAACTCCACGACCACCGCAGACCCGGCTACCCAAGTCATCGTGTTGCAGTCGATTGACGGCCGCTGCACCATCGCTGCCCGCACAACGTTGACCAGGTAGGTCCGGCCAGAGCGAAGGCCCTTGGCCGCCGGCGGGCGTGCCATGACGCCTCACCGGGTTCCGGGACCGGCCCGCCCTCTGCTCGCAATCCGCGAGCCGCTCCACCATCGCTGCCCGCGCACCTTTGAGCGGGTGAACCAGGCCTTTCTGCAGCGGGGGCCGCGTCCACACGTAGCCCTGCATCTGCGCTGTGACAGGCTTGCGCCGTGACCGAATCCCCCGCATCGCCCGCCGCCCCGAGCACTTCTGACGTCCACGATGTGGTCGTCATCGGCAGCGGCCCAGCCGGCTACACCGCAGCCGTCTACCTC
>JAGWWW010000052.1 GCA_018970205.1 Actinomycetales bacterium | reverse complement strand
CGCTGCTGAGCGTGAAGGACAAGTGCCTCGAGCAGGTCTTCACCGACTACATGGTCAAGGACACCCTGCCCACCGCCGGGGTCTCCTGCAAGGTCTGAGCAGTCCGGAGCCAGCACCTCCGGCAGCGCCAACACGCGCCCGGCCGCTTGATGCCGGGCACTGGACGCCGGTCCGTCATGCACGGCCTCAGTGAGCCACGGCCGACAGCGAGCCGCCGCCCCGGGCGAGCGTCAGCCGCCGACCTAGGATCGGGCGTGTGCCGTTCGAACTCCCCTTCGAGTCCTTCCCGAGCGAGCGCACAGTCGACCTGACGGCCACCCAACTCGATGCAGTGGCCCACCGCGGCGGCCCGCTGCTCATCGTCGCCGGGGCCGGCTCGGGCAAGACCCGGGTGCTCACATCCCGCATCGCGCACCTGATCTCCGACCACAACGTCCACCCGTCGCAGATCCTCGCCATCACCTTCACCAACAAGGCCGCGGGGGAGATGCGTGAGCGCGTCAGTGCCCGCGTCGGTCGGCGCGCCCGGATGATGTGGGTGAGCACCTTCCACTCCGCCTGCGTGCGCATCCTGCGCGCTGACGCCGGCGCACTGGGCTACAGCCAGAGCTTCTCCATCTACGACTCCGACGACTCCCTGCGCATGATCACCCGGGTCTGCAAGGACCTCGACCTCGACCCCAAGCGTTTCCCTCCCCGGATGTTCGCCAGCGCCATCTCCAACCTGAAGAACGAGTTGCAGGATGTGGACAGCGTCAAGCGCGGCGAGGAGGAAACGGCCGAGGGCGAGCGCCTGGAGCTCATCGCCCAGGTCTACCGGGAGTACCAGCGCCGGCTGAAGCAGGCGAACGCGATGGACTTCGACGACCTCATCTGCAACACCGTCTGGCTGCTGCAGACCTTCCCGGACATCGCCGTGGAGTACCGCAAGCGCTTCCGCCACGTGCTGGTCGACGAATATCAAGACACCAACCACGCGCAGTACGTACTCATCAAGGAGTTGGTCGGCCCCGAGGGCGGGCCGCTGCCGCCGGCGGAGCTGTGCGTTGTGGGCGACGCCGACCAGTCCATCTACGCGTTCCGCGGCGCCACCATCCGCAACATCACCGAGTTCGAGCAGGACTTCCCCAATGCGCATGTGGTGATGCTCGAACAGAACTTCCGCTCCACCCAGAACATCCTGCGCGCAGCCAACGCGGTCATCTCCCGCAACGAGAACCGCCGCGAGAAGATGCTGTGGACGGACGCCGGGGACGGCGACCTCATCACCCTCTACGCCGCCGACGACGAGAACGAGGAGGCCGCGTTCATCGTCCGCGAGATGGCCCGGCTGCGCGACTCCGGCACGCCGCTGCAAGACATGGCCGTGATGTACCGCACCAACGCCCAGTCCCGCGCCCTTGAAGAGCAGCTCATGCGCGCGAACCTTCGCTACCGGCTCATCGGCGGCGTCCGGTTCTACGAGCGGCGCGAGATCCGCGACGCCATCGCCTACCTCAAGGTGCTGGCCAACCCGGCTGACGAGGTCGCGGTGCGGCGCATCCTCAATGTGCCCAAGCGCGGCATCGGCGACCGCGCCGAGCAGGCGGTGGAGACCCTCGCGCTGCGCGAGCGCATCGGTTTCTTCGACGCATTGCGGCTCGTCGAGCAGGCGCCGGGCATCGCTAGCCGCTCGGCCTCGGCTGTTCAGGGCTTCGTGCGGCTCATCGACGAGCTCACCGACCTCGTGACGCAGGGCGTCGGCCCGGGTGACGTCCTCGAGGCGATCATCGACAAGACCGGCATCGGCCGCGAACTGCAACTGAGCAACGACCCGCAGGACGAGGGCCGGCTGGAGAACCTCTCCGAGCTCGTCGACGTCGCCCGCGGTTACGAGCACGCGCTCGCGAGCCAGGAGCTGCTCGAGGGCGAGGAGCCCGTGTACCCAACCGTGGCCGGCTTCCTCGAGAACGTCTCGCTGGTGGCTGACAGCGACTCCCTGCCCGACGACGGCGACGGTGTCGTCACGCTCATGACCTTGCACACCGCGAAGGGCCTGGAGTTCCCGGTGGTGTTCCTCACCGGCTTGGAGGAGGGTGTCTTCCCACACATCCGCTCCCTGAACGACCCGGTGGAGTTGGAGGAGGAGCGGCGGCTGGCGTATGTCGGCATCACCCGCGCGATGAAGCGCCTCTACCTCACCCGTGCGGCCAGCCGGTCGGTGTGGGGCAGCCCGCAGTACGCCATCGCCTCCCGCTTCCTCGACGAGATCCCGCGCAGCGTCCTCGACGAGCAGCGCATCGCCGCCCCGCGGTTCACACAAGTCCGCGAGAGCGACTCGACCGCCGCATACGGCGGCCGCGCCCCCATCAAGACCGCGCGCACCGCATTCGGCTCCGGCGCGAAGGACTCCGGGCCGCGCCTGCACGAGCACGAGGTCGAGATCGGCGACCGCGTCAACCACGAGACCTACGGCCTCGGCAAGGTCATCGGCATCGCGGGCAGCGGCGAGCGGGCGCAGGTGACAGTGGACTTCGGCTCAGCCGGTGAGAAGCGCCTGCTGCTGCGCTACGCGCCGCTGGAGAAGCTGTAGCGCCAGCCTCAGCCGCGTCGCGCGGCCGCAGCCCTGCGGTTCGTTGCTCGAAGCCCCGCCGCACACCCGCCGCGCAGTCAGATGCAGCCCAGCACCTCCTTGTAGATAGACGCCGTGTGCAATAGTCGACCAGCGCCGTAACTTATTTGTTACGCTTAGGTGAGGAGGTAGCTATGGCCACGCACACGCCCGAGACCCGCCGCAACACTGCGAAGCGGCCGCCTGCTGACCTTTTCTGGCGAGACCTGCAACGGGACCTGGAAGACCCCGCGTTTGCAGCGGAGTACCAACGGCAGTCGGCGCGAATCGCCATGATTGACCGCATCATCAATGCGTTAGACGACGCGAGGGTGGCGATGCGCATGAGCAAAGCCGAACTCGCTCGTGCCGTCGGATGCGACCCTGCGGCAATCCGGCGCCTGTTCTCTGCCCGCGGGAACCCCACACTCGGCACAGTCTCGGATATCGCCGCCGCCCTGGGGATGCAGGTGGAACTCGCGCCGACTTCCGTCGAGCAAGCCGGCGAAATCGCTGCTCCACCGATGCGTGCGGCTCGGAAGCCAACGGCTTCCGGCCATCGGGTGGGTCAGGACCGTTAGCTCGCAATTCCTACGCGCGCAAGAGTTTGTGAGTCGCCGTCGATTCGCGGGGTTCAATCAAACAACCCGTCTGGGATGGTTGCTGAGATGTTCGGTTCCGAGTGCGCGCGTATCCGCCGTGGATATCGCTAGCTGGGTCTGCGGCTGTGGGAATCCCTCGCTCAGCCGAGGCTGAAGTGCGAGTCGTCCAGCGACTCGTCGTCGGCAGCCCTGGTCACCGGGATGGGCGGGATTGAGTCGCCGCGCTGGCGCTCGACCACGCGGCGCACAGCGCTCGCCACCCGCTTGGTCACCTCGGGGTGGAACACGCTGGGCACGATGTAGACGCTGCTGAGCTCGTCGTCGCCGACGCAGTCCGCGATGGCCTCGGCCGCGGCCAGCAGCACTTCGTCGGTGATGGTGTAGCCGCCAGCGTCGAGCATCCCGCGGAAGACGCCCGGGAAGGCAAGCACATTGTTGATTTGATTCGGGTAGTCGCTGCGGCCGGTGGCGACGACCAGTGCGTGCTCGGCGGCCTCGACCGGCTCGATCTCAGGGTCGGGGTTGGCAAGGGCGAACACGATGGCGTCGCGGCCCATGCCCGCCACATCCTGCGCGTTGATGACGCCGGGTGCGGAGAGCCCGATGAACACGTCCGCGCCTTGCAGCGCCTCGCCGATGGGCTCGGTCACATTGCGCGGGTTGATGTGGTCGAGCAGCGCGGTGCGGACGGGGTCGAGGTCGGTGCGTTCGCGATGGAGCGCGCCCTCGAGGTCGTACATGACGATGTCGGTCGCGCCAGCGGTCAGCAGCAGTTGGCACACGGCCGTGCCTGCGGCGCCGGCGCCGGACATGACGATGCGCGCATGCGGCAGCGTCTTGCCGACTAGGCGCAGCGCGTTTCGCAGCGCCGCGACCACCACGATGGCAGTGCCGTGCTGGTCGTCGTGGAACACGGGGATGTCCAGGCGCTCGCGCAGCCGCGCCTCGATCTCGAAGCAGCGCGGCGCGGCGATGTCCTCGAGGTTGATGCCGCCGAAGCCGGTGGCGATCAGCTCAACCGTGCGCACGATCTCGTCGACGTCGTTGGAGGAGATGCAGATGGGCCAGGCGTCCACGTTCGCGAACCGCTTGAACAGCGCCGCCTTGCCCTCCATCACCGGCATCGCCGCGGCCGGGCCGAGGTCGCCCAGGCCGAGGACGGCCGAGCCGTCGGTCACGACCGCGACCGTGTTGCGCTTGATGGTGAGGCGGCGCACGTCCTCGGGGTGCTCGGCGATCGCCTCGCAGACCCGGGCCACGCCGGGGGTGTAGATGCGGGCGAGGTCGTCGCGGTGGCGCATGGGCGCCTTGACCGCGATCTCCAGTTTGCCGCCGAGGTGGGCCAGGAACACCCGGTCGCTGACCTTCGCGACCCGGCAGCCTTCGATGGCGTCGAGTGCGGCGACGATCTGCGCCACGTGGTCGCTGTCGCGTGCGTCACATGAGAGGTCGACTTTCACCGAGCCCGGTGTGGGCTCCGCCACATCCAGGGCCGTGACGATGCCCCCGGCCTTGGCCACCGCCGACACGATGAGCCCGCGTGCGTGCACCCGCGGCTCTGCGATGAGCCGGAGTGTGATGGAGTAGCCAGGACTCGTGGTGCGCACCCGCAGGATGCTACGCGTACGCTTGCATCCCGTGACCACAGGCAGCACGGCCGCAGTGACGCGGCCCACCCGCGTGGTGGTGGCCAAACCGGGTTTGGACGGCCATGACCGTGGCGCGAAGATCATCGCCCGCGCGCTGCGCGACGCCGGCATGGAAGTCATCTACACGGGGCTGCACCAGACCCCCGCGCAGGTCGCCGAGACCGCAGTGCAGGAAGACGCGGACGCGGTCGGCTTGAGCATCCTCTCCGGCGCGCACATGACCCTGTTCAAGGCGGTCAAGGCCGAACTCGCCACCCGCGGCGCCGACGACATCATCCTGTTCGGCGGCGGCATCATCCCCGACGACGACATCCGCACGCTCCATGAACTCGGCGTGGCGCAAATCTTCACCCCGGGCACCCCGACCACCGAGGTGGTCGAGTGGGTCCGCACCCATGTCGGAGCCCGCGCCGGCTGACCCGCGCGGTTCACGCACTGAGCGCCGGTCGCGTGGCCCGTCGCGCTGTCGCGTGCAGCCACCGCCCCGGGGCAGCGCCCACCGACACCAGCAGCACCCGCACGAGCACGACCGTCACGAGGAACCGCACTGCACGCCGAACAGAACTAGGAACACCGCACGGCTACCTGCACGACAGCCGGCTTGCCTGACCCGCACGACTATGACCCGCACGACACGAGACTGAGGAACCGACGTGGACCTGTACGAGTACCAAGCCAAAGACCTGTTCGCCAAGCACGGCGTGCCGACGCAGTCCGGCATCGTCGTCACCGACGCTGACGCCGCGGTCGCTGCCGCAGAGCAGATCGGCGGCCTGGTGGTCGTCAAGGCGCAGGTGAAGACGGGCGGCCGCGGGAAGGCCGGCGGCGTCAAGTTGGCGCAGAACGCGTCGGAGGCGGGGGAGAAGGCCTCGGCCATCCTCGGCCTGGACATCAAGGGCCACATCGTCCACAAGGTGCTTGTCACCGGCGCGGCCGACATCGCGCAGGAGTACTACGTGTCCTACCTGCTCGACCGCGCCAACCGCACGTTCCTGGCGATGGCCAGCGTCGAGGGCGGCATGGACATCGAAGAGGTCGCCGCCACCAAGCCGGAGGCCCTCGCGAAGGTCCTCATCGACCCTCTGGTCGGCGTCGACGCGGCGATGGCCGCGCAGATCGCCGACGCGGCCGGGTTCCCCGCCGAGGTCCGCGACGAGGTCATCGAGGTGCTCCAGCGCCTGTGGGAGGTGTTCGTCAAAGAGGACGCCACCCTGGTCGAGGTCAACCCGCTGGTGCAGACGCCCGAGGGCCGCATCATGGCGCTGGACGGCAAGGTCACGCTGGACGAGAACGCTGAGTTCCGCCACGCAGACCACGCCGCGCTCGTCGACCTCGCAGCGGAGAACGGGCTGGAACTGAAGGCCAAGGAGAAGGGCCTGAACTACGTCAAGCTCGACGGCGAGGTCGGCATCATCGGCAACGGGGCCGGGCTCGTGATGAGCACGCTCGACGTCGTGGCGTACGCCGGTGAGGCGCACGGCGGCGTGCGCCCGGCGAACTTCCTCGACATCGGCGGCGGCGCCTCTGCGCAGGTGATGGCCGACGGCCTAGAGATCGTTTTGAGTGACCCAGGCGTGAAATCGGTCTTTGTGAATGTTTTCGGTGGCATCACCGCATGTGATGCAGTTGCCAACGGCATTGTGCAAGCGATCGGGTTGCTTGAACAGGGTGGCGACAAGGTCACTAAGCCAATTGTGTGTCGCCTTGACGGTAACAATGCCGCTGCCGGTCGCGCCATCTTGGCGGAAGCCAACCTTGCAGTCATCAACGTTGTCGACACCATGGACGACGCCGCCGACCGGGTCGCCGCGCTCGCGGCTGGCGCCTGAGATTCAAGGAGCACACATCATGTCAATTTTCCTCAACAGCGCCACCAAGGTGCTCGTGCAGGGCATCACCGGTGCCGAAGGCAGCAAGCACACCGCACGCATGCTTGCATCGGGCACGAACATTGTCGCCGGTGTGACGCCGGGCAAAGGTGGGCAAGTATTCGAATCCGGTGACCACCACATCCCGGTGTTCAACAGCGTTGCCGAAGCCGTGGCCGCCACCGGCGCTGATGTCTCGGTTGTTTTCGTGCCGCCCAAGTTCGCCAAGGATGCGGTCCTCTCTGCGATTGATGCTGAGATTCATTTATGTGTAGTCATCACGGAAGGAATTCCGGTGCATGACACCGCGGAGTTCTTCGCCCGTGCGCAGGCGAGTGGCAAGACTCGCATCATCGGTCCCAACTGCCCGGGACTCATCACCGTGGGTCAGTGCAACGTCGGCATCATTCCGGCGGACATCAGCGGTCCGGGCCGGATTGGCTTGGTGTCAAAGTCCGGCACGCTGACGTATCAAATGATGTACGAGTTGCGCGATATCGGAATTTCCACGGCGG
>JAGWWW010000051.1 GCA_018970205.1 Actinomycetales bacterium | reverse complement strand
CCGCCGCGAAGGCGCGGCACACCCTTGCCCTTGAGTCGCAACAACTGACCGGGTTGGGTGCCGGGTTTGATCTCGATCTGCACCTGCGAGCGTTGGCCGACGGCGCCGCTGGCGCCGGCATCGGTGTCCGGGTCGAGGGTCTCGACTGAGACTGTCGAGCCGAGGGCGGCCGCGGACATCGACACAGTCAGTGCGCAGTGGATGTCGTCGCCCTGACGCGTGAACACCGGGTGTGGCTGCTCGGCCACCTCGACGTAGAGGTCGCCGTTGGGGCCGCCGCCCGGCCCGCACTCGCCCTGACCCGAAAGATGCAAGCGGACGCCTTCGGAAACGCCGGCGGGGATGCCGACCGAGACGGTGCGGCGGCTGCGCACGCGACCCTCGCCTGCGCAGTCCGGGCAGGGCTGTGCGATGACATCCCCGTAGCCCTGACATTGCGGGCATGGGCGGGATGTGCGGACCTGGCCGAGCAGCGAGGTCTGCACCGTCTGCACCTCGCCGCGACCGCGGCACATCGAGCACTGGCCGCGGGAGGTGTTGGGGGCGCAGCCGGTGCCGGTGCAGGTGCCGCAGACCACTGCCGTGTTCAGCGCGACCTCGCGAGTCACCCCCCACGCAGCCTCGACCAGCGAGACGCTGACGCGGATGAGGGCGTCCTGGCCGCGCTGCACACGCGGGCGAGGGCCGCGGGGCTGGCCGCCGCCGAAGAATGCGTCCATGATGTCGGAGAAGCCGCCGAAGCCGAAACCAGCGGCGTTGCCGTTGCCGAAGGGGTCCCCGCCGAGGTCGTAGCGCTCGCGCTTCTCCGGGTCGGACAGGACCTCGTACGCCTCGGAGACCTCGGCGAACTTCGACTGCGCCTCGGGGGCGGAGTTCACATCCGGGTGCCACTGGCGCGCGAGCCGGCGGTAGGCCTTCTTGATGTCGTCGCCGCTGGCTTCGCGGCCGACGCCGAGGACTGCGTAGTAGTCAGTTGCTGTCGGCATCTCAGCCCTCCGCCACGATCCGGCCGACGTATTGCGCGACCGCGCGGACCGCGGCCATCGTGCCGGGGTAGTCCATGCGTGTGGGGCCGAGCACGCCGAGCGCGGCGACGCTGCGGCTGGCGCTGCCGTAACTGGTGGCGACGAGGGATGCAGATGCAAGCCCCTCGGCCTGGTTCTCCGCACCGATGCGGACCGTGACGGCCTCCGGCTCGGAGACCTCTGACAGCAGTCGTAGCAGCACGACGTGCTCTTCGAGGGCCTCGAGGACCGACTGCACCTCGCCGTGGAAGTCGCTGCCGGCGCGGGCGAGGTTCGCGGCCCCACCGAGCACCACCCGCTCCTCGCGCTGCTCCGCGACGGTGTCGAGCAGGGTGGAGACCAGCGTGCGCATCGTGCTGGTGTGCGGGCCGGGGGCGGCGGCACCGAGGTCGGCGACCAGGGCCGGAACGTCTGCCAACCGCGAGCCCGCCACTGCGGCGTTGAGTTGGGCGCGCAGGTGGGAGCGACTGTCGTCGTCCAGTGCAGAGGGCAGGTCGACCACGCGCTGCTCCACCCGGCCGGTGTCGGTGACGAGGATGAACAACAGGCGGGTAGGGCTCACCGGCACCAATTCCACGTGCCGGACGCTGGACTTGGACAGTGATGGGTACTGCACCAGCGCGACCTGCTGGGTCAGCCGCGCAAGCAGGCGCACGCTGCGCTGCATGACGTCGTCAAGGTCGACCGATCCGGCAAGAAATGTCTCGATGGCGCGTCGTTCCGCGCCGCTGAGGGGCTTGACGCTGGAGAGGCGGTCGACGAAGAGTCGGTAGCCCGCGTCGGTCGGGATACGGCCGGCGCTGGTGTGGGGCTGGGTGATGAGCCCCTCGTCTTCCAGGGCGGCCATGTCGTTGCGGATGGTGGCGGAGGAGACCCCGAGCACATGCCGCTCGGCGACCATCTTGGAGCCGACTGGCTCGTTGGTCTGGACGAAGTCCTCGACGATCGCGCGTAAGACCGCGAGTTTGCGGTCATCGAGCATGGTGTGCTGCCCTCCGGTTCGCTCCCGCCCGGGGCCGGTTGCCGGCGCAGGGCGGGGTGGTCGCGTGGACCTTTGTGGACTCGTGGTTAGCACCCGTGGGGTGCGAGTGCCAAGTGTAAAGGCTGGGGCTCAGGGCGTCAGGTCGCGAACTACGGCGTCAGCAAGCAGGCGGCCGGCGTCGGTGAGAACGGCCCGACCTCGCTGCAGGGCCTGCGCGTCGAGCAAGCCCTCACGCGCGAACTCGCGTGCGCGGGCGAGCGCCTCGGGGGCGAGCGCGGCGGTGCTGATGCCCTCGCGCAGGCGCAAGCCGAGCATGACCAGTTCGAGGGCCTGGCCGGCGGCGTCGACATCTTCGTCGCCCGCCACCGGTTGGTGGCCGGCGACGAGGTCGCCGGCCCAGCGCGCGGGGTGCTTGTGGTTCCACCAACGCCGGCCGCGCATGTGGGAATGGGCGCCCGGGCCGACCCCCCACCAGTCGTGGTTGCGCCAGTAGACGAGGTTGTGCCGGCAGTGAGCCCCCGGCTTGGCCCAGTTGCTCACCTCGTACCACTCAAAGCCAGCGGCGCGCAGTGCTTCGTCGATGAGTTGGTAGCGCTGCGCCGCGGTGTCGTCGTCGGGGGCCGCGATGTCGCCGCGCCGCACCCGGGCGGCGAGCCGGGTGCCCGGCTCGACGATGAGTGAGTACGCGCTCACGTGGTTCGCCCCGCTGGCGATGACGTCATCGAGGGTTCGGCGCAGGTCTGACTCGGTCTCCCCCGGCGTGGCGTAGATCAGGTCGATGTTGATGTGCTCGAAGCCGGCGGCGCGGGCATCGGCCACGGCCTGCAGCGTGCGCCCGGGCGTGTGGCTGCGCTCGAGCACGCGCAGCACCGAGGGCGCGCTGCTCTGGTGACCGAAGGAGACACGGGTGAAGCCGCCGGCGCGCAGTTCGGCTAGGCCGGCTGCGTCGATGGAGTCGGGGTTGGCTTCGGTGGTGACCTCGGCGTCGGTTTCGAGACCGAACTCGTGGCGCAGTTCCGCGAGGGTCGCGACCAAGTGGGCGGGCGGGACAAGCGTCGGGGTGCCGCCGCCGAAAAAGACGGTGCTGATGCGGCGCTCGTCGGTGGCGAGGTGTTCAGACTCCCGCGCCAATGCGATCTCGCGGGCGGCGAACTCGGCCCAGGTGTCCTTGGAGATGCGCGCGGCGTCCGCGCCGAGCTCGGCTGCCGTGTAGGTGTTGAAATCGCAATAGCCGCAGCGGCTGGCACAGAACGGGACGTGCAGGTAAAACCCGAGGTCCCGGCCGGAGTTCACCGGGTCACTGTGTCATGGGCATTGGCGAGTGTGCCGCGCAGGTGAGGCACGAATTCCCCGTCGAAATTCCGCGGCGCATCTGGCGACGATCGGCTGCGCGTCACTGCGTCGCTGCGAACCGGCGCGCAGTGATCCGCGATGGCGGGGCCACGGCCGAAAGTCACGGCCTCGCTTGGCGACGATCAGCGACGCGTCACCGCGTCAGCCTTCACAGCCGACGCTGAGTTCTCTTGCCAGGCCGGTCCGGCTCCGCGGCGGGAGGTCACCGACTCACTTGGTGACGGTTACCTTGGCGCTGCTGATGACTTTCCCGGACAAGGTCGCGGTGGCGTCTAGAGAGGTCGGAGCGCTCCAACTTGCGGTGCCGTCGACGGTGCCTTTCGCGTTGGCCGTCAACGGCACCGTGGTGCCGTCGCTGAACGCGAGGTTGACCGTCGTCGAGGGCGGCACGCCGACGACTGAGAACTTGGCGGCCTTACCGGCTTTCACTGACGTGGTCCACACCACGCCGGGGACGTAGACGACCGTGCTCGATGTGCCGTTCTTGGTCTTGACCGTGACTGTGACGGTTCCGGCCTGGGCGAAGAGAACGTCCGCTCGCGCGGCGCCGAGTTCATCGGTCTTGACGGAGACGTCCTTCACCCCGGGCTTGCCGGAGATCTTCACCGATGTGCCGCTCGGGGCGTTCGCGATGGTCATGCCGACGGTGCTGCCGGCGCTGGTCAGGGTTGTCTCGGGGATGAGCTGCTGCGGGCTGGGTCCGGCGGTCGCCTGCACCGGCGGGGCGCTGATGGATCCGACGGCGTTGTAGCCGCGCACGGCAATCGTGTAGGTCTGGCCGTCGGTCAGACCGGTGATGGTGCAGGTCGTGGTCGTGCTGGTGCAGGTCGCGCCGCCGGGGGTGGCGGTTGCCGCGTAGACGTCTGGGGAGATGGCGCCGGGCACGGTGGACCATGCGACTGCCACGCTCTTGGAACGGCCGACCGCGCGCGCACTGAGCTGACCTGCGGGGGCAGCGGCCTGCCCGACCTTGAACAGCAAGCCGGACGCGCCGGACGCGCCGATCGCAACGGGCATGGCAGTGGTCGGGGTGGAGCCGCCGAAGTAGACGCGCTGCTTTGGCTTGCCGTAGTCGAACTCGAACTTGTAGGTGCCTGGAGCGAGGTAGGCGGTGAATGTGCCGTCCTTGTTGATGTCCCAGAAAGTCGGGGCTAGCGACCAGCCGAGGTCGATAGTGGCGTCCGGCACCCAGAGGAAGACCGAGTCTGGGAAGGTCGGAGCGGAGCCGTCTGCGAGCGTGACCTTGCCGGTGACCTTGGGCAGGATCGGCACGGTGTACTTCAACTTGGCCAGGCCGGTTCCCGGCACGCTGAACACAGTGGCGCCCGCAAGCGTGTTGTCCCCTCCGAGGAAGACATCGGAGCCGACGTTGTCCGCGACCACCTGGATCTTGATGTCACCGATTGGCACGTAAGCGGTGAACGCGCCTTTGGAGTTCAACTCGCCACAGGTGTTCGACGCCGACCAGCCGACGTCAGCCTTCGGGTCCCGCTGCCAAAAAACGACGCACTGGGCGTTGACAAGGCCGGGCTTGGCGGCCGTGACAGTGCCGGTGACGAGTGCGAGCGGCCGGATGGCAAGTGCCGCACCGGTGAGACCGTTGGATGGGATGGTGACGACCGTGGCAGTGGCGACGGTGTCGCCGCCGACGAAGCCTCCCTCGGCGACGTTGTCTGCGAGCACCTGGACCTTGTAGTCGCCCGGGGCGACCTGGGTGGAGAACTTGCCCGAGTTGTCGATGTCGACGCACTGGATGGACGAACGCCATCCACCCGGGGCGGCCGGGTCTGACGGCCAGAGGAACAGGCACAGCGGCTTGACGAGGTTGCGGCCGAAGGTGTCCTTGATGACCCCGGAGAAGGTGACCGCCGCAGGGGTGCCTGCGAGGGAGGGGCCGGCGGCAGTCACTGTCACGGCGACGACAGCCGCAGCGAGCACGGCGGCGAAGCGGTGGGCTCTGTGCTGCGGCCTGATCATCTCGGGCTCACACCCTTTCAACGCTGGGCCGCCGGAGGCGGTGATACGGCAGGAGGCAAGGGTGGCACAGCCGGCATGCCGGGGCAACCGTGAGCTTGCGCTGCGCAGGGGATTCCCAATCATGCGCTGCTCACCGGGGGGGTAGTGACGGGCGCTGCGACATCGGGTGGGGCATCAGGTCGCGGGCGCCGCACGATCAAGAGACGGTGACCACCGCGTTGCCGACCACCATGTTGTTGACCGTGGCGGTGACCGTGTACTGCCCGGCTCGAGGGAAGGTCAGCGAAGTCGCACCGACGCCCTTGGAGTCGGTGACGACCACCGTCTTGGTCGAACCCACGGTGTATTGCATGACGATGCTGGGCGGCAATCCGGTGACGGAGAACGCCGTCGCCTTGTTGACTTTGGCCGATGCAGGGAACTTCGCCGCCGGAACGTAGGCGAATGCCGTCAGGCTCACCTTCTTGCCCTTGATGGAGAACTGCGCTTTGCCGGCGCTGCGCAGGACGAATGCCGCCTGAAGCGAGCCGTCCGCGGCGGTGACGAGCTTCTGCGCGGTCAGGCCAGGTTTGCCGCTGACGGTGACAGGGAGGTTGCCAGGGAGGTTGGCCATGGTCAACGTGACGCTGCCGCCGCCGGGGAGAATCTGAGGGTTGACGGACACCACCGGCGTCGGCACCGCCGGACGCCAGGTGCCGAGGTCAAGGGTTGTCTCACCGCCCTCGTTGACGCTGGTCAGCGTCACTGTGTAATCGGTCCCGTTTTTCAGACCCGTGATCGTGCAGGCCGTGCCGGTCGTCACGCAGAACGCGCCACCGGGTTGGGCTGTGGCGACGGAGTACGTGACCACCGACGGAAGCGGGGCCGGCGTCCATGTTGTTTGCAGCGAGGCGTCGAAGGTAGAGACTGAGGCGCTGCTGGGGTTGGCGGGCGGCTGGAAGGACCCAATACGAAGGTTGAGGCCGGAGACTGAACCGAGGGGCATCACCAAGGTGCGCGCGGTGTCAATCGTCGCTCCGCCGAAGAACGCGCTCTTGCTCGGTTTGCCGTAGTTCAGCTGCAGGCGGTAGCGGCCCGGGTCGAGGTACACGGTGAATGCGCCGGTTGAGTCCACCCACCAGGTGTCCGTGGTGGCGCGCCAGCCGCTTGATGTCGTGGAATCGGGGACCCAGACGACGACTGAGGCCGGTCGCGGCATGCCAGAGACACCGGGCACGACGAACTTCCCGGACATGGGCGGCTGCACGGGGACCGTCAGCGCCAGCCTGACAATCGGTTTGGTGGCGACTTTCACGATGGTGCCGTTGAGCAAAGTGCCGTCACGGCCGGCGAAGGTCTCGGCGGCGACGTTGTCCGCCTGCACCTCGACTTTGTGGGAGCCTGCCGGCACCCACGCGACGAACGCACCCGTGAAGTCGATGTCCGAGCACTGGTCGGGCCGGCTCCAGCCACGGGGGGATGTCTTGTCCTGGATCCAGAAGTAGACGCAGTTCGGGTTAGCCAGGCTCTGCCCGTTCGGCCCGGTGACGCGGCCGGAGACTTTGGTCATGGTGTCGACTTTGAGCAACTGGGATGTGAGGCCCTTGGCTGGGACGGTGAGCGTCTTCGCCTTGGCCAGGTCGGCGCCGCCGATGAACATCCCCTCAAGCACGTTCGCCGCCTCGACTTGCACTTTGTAGTCCCCGACCGGCAGCGAGGTGGAGAAGAGGCCGATCTCACTGAGTTCGACGCAGTCGAGGGACATCCGCCAGCCGTCCGGATCTTGAGCGTCTTTGGGCCAGAAATACACACAGGTGGGATCAACCAGCGGCAGGCCCTGCTTGTCTACGACTGACCCGCTGACTCGAACCGTCGCGGGGGCCGGGGTGGTCGCCGCAGTCGCGGAGCCGACCGATGACAGAGTCAGGCAGGACAGGGCAAGGCAGGCCAGTGCTGCTGCCTTGGGACTACCGACACTCACCCGCATATGGTCGCACGCGCTTGCGGGGCGCAGCCTGAGAGCAACCTGAGTATGTCTTGCCGGCTCGGTGATGGCCGGCTCGGCGATGGCCGCCACGCAGAGTGCTGCGTATGGCAGGCACCCGGCCATCCGGGTCGGCAGCGCTGACCTGGCTGGGCCGGCCGAGGTCTCCACCGAGTTGCTGGCTCAGGCCCAGACGGCCCAGACGCTGCTGTGGGCCGCCC
>JAGWWW010000050.1 GCA_018970205.1 Actinomycetales bacterium | reverse complement strand
GGACAAGCTCTGGCACGAGGTGCTGGAGTTGGCGCACCGGCACATGCAGGCAGGCACCCCGGTGTGGCTGGTGACCGCGACCCCCGTTGAAGTCGCCGACCTCATGGCCCACCGCCTCGGGCTCGCCGGCGCGCTCGGCACGGTCTCCGAGGTGGTTGACGGCGCCTACACCGGCAACCTCGTCGGCGCGGTGCTGCACGGGCCGCAGAAGGCCATCGCGGTGCGCGCCCTCGCCGAGCGCGAGGGAATCGACCTCGCGGCGTCGAGCGCGTACTCGGACTCCGCGAACGACCTGCCCCTGCTCGAGTGTGTGGGGCTGCCCCATGTGGTGAACCCCGACCGCCGGCTCAAGCGCATCGCACGCGAGCGGGGCTGGCCGGTGTACGAGTTCCGATCCGCGCGCTCGCTCGCGCGCTGGAGCAGCCGGCAAATCTCGGTGGCTAGCGCGATCCTTGCGGCGATGGTCGCGTTCTTCGCGACCCGGTGACCCCGCAGTCGCCGAAGCGTCAAGCGCGCATCCGCCCGGCCAGAAAAGGGGAACTACGCAATCCGGGGCGCTGCAGTTGATCCTCGCCGCCCCGGAGACCGCGGGGCGGCATGACGTAGCCCGGCCGCGGCACGAAACCGCGGCCGAGACCGATGACTACTTCTTGTTACGGCGCTGGATGCGAGTCTTCTTGAGAAGCTTGCGGTGCTTCTTCTTCGCCATGCGCTTGCGGCGCTTCTTGATGACCGAACCCATAGCGGAGCCTCGTTCTCGTGTCGGAGCCGTGTGTCTGTCAGTTCCTGGGCGCCCGCCGCGCGAGTTGGCGTGAGCAGCGCGCAGAGCGTAGCGGGGCGCCGCTGCGCCCCCGCCGCGCGGGGCTTCAGGCGCGGGAGAGCAGCGAGCGCGTGAACAGTGCGAGATTGGCGGGCTTCTCCGCCATCCGGCGCATGAGGTACCCCCACCAGTCGGTGCCGTAGGGGACGTAGATGCGCACCTGGTGCCCCTCACCGGCGAGGCGGACCTGCTCCTCGGGGCGGATCCCGAGCAGCATCTGGAACTCATACGTCTGGCGCGCGCGGCCGGCCTCCGTGAGCAGGCTGGTCGCGATGTCGATCAGCCGCGGGTCGTGGGTGGCCAGCAGCGCGGTGGCCTCCGACCCGATCAGCGAGCGCATCAGCCGCACATACGCGATGTCGATCTCGCCGCGGTCGGTGAACGCCACGTCGGCGGGCTCCTTGTAGGCCCCCTTGCACAACCGGATGCGCGACCCGGCGTACGCCATGGCGCGCACGTCCTCGGGTGTGCGGCGCAGATACGCCTGCAGCACCACCGCGACGCTGGGAAAGTCGCGGCGCAATTCGCGCGCGGTCTCCAGCGTGGCGTCGGTGGTGGTGTGGTCTTCCATGTCCAGCGTCACGGTCGTGCCGGCCTCGGCCGCCACCTCGCAGATCGTGCGGGCGCGCTGCAGGCTCCCCTGCTGGCCGTCAGGCAGCGCCTGCCCGACGGCGGACAGTTTCACCGAGACCTCGACCGAGTCCGTCAGCCCGGCCTGCGCGAGCCTGCGCAGCAACTCGACGTAGTCGGCGACAGTGGCATCGGCGTCCGCGGCGGTGTGGACGTCCTCGCCGAGCCGGTCGACAGTCGCCAGCAGGCCCTGCTCACGCAGCGCGCGCGTCACCTCGACCACATCGTCGACCCCGGTGCCCGCGACGAACCGCTTGACCACATCGCGCGTGACCGGCGCCGCGGTCACTGCGTCACGCAGCGACTCACTGCGAGAGGCGGCGAGGATCGCGGAGCGCAGAAGCGAAGACGACACGAGACGCAAGGGTAATCCGCGGGCAGCACCGCTGCGCTGTGAGCCGGCTCACCGCGCCGCGCCATCAGGTAGCCTCGCTGCATGCCTGAGGTGGACTTGGACTTCCCGCGACACTGGGTTGAGTTCCCGGACCCGGACAACCCCGATGTGGTGCTGTTCCGCTGCGACCTCACCTGGCTCACCTCGAACTGGACCTGCATCTACGGCAACGGCTGCAAAGGCGTCATCGCCGAGTCCCCCGACGCCGGCTGCTGCGCGCTCGGCGCGCACTTCACCGACCGCGAGGACCGCGACCGCGTGGCCGACGCAGTGAAGCGCCTCACCCCGGCAGAGTGGGAGCACCACGCTGAGGGGCGCGGCCGCCGCTGGCTAGAGCGCGACGAAGAAGGAGTATGGAAGACCCGGGTCTTCGGAAACGCATGCATCTTCTCCAACTCAGCCGGGTTCCCCGGCGGCATGGGCTGCGCGCTGCACGCACTGGCCGCGCGCGAGGACGTCGAGCCGCTGACCACCAAGCCGGACGTCTGCTGGCAACTGCCCATCAGCCGCAGTTACGAGAAGGTCACCCGCGACGACGGCACCGAGGTGCTCGTGGTGACGGTCACGGAGTTCACCCGCCGCAACTGGGGCGCCGGCGGCCACGCCCTGGACTGGTACTGCAGCGGCAACACCGAGGCCCACATCGCCTCCAGGCCGGTCTACGAGTCCTCGCGCGCCGAACTCGTCGAACTCATGGGCGAGCAGGCCTACGAAGTCCTGCGGGAGCATTGCCGCACCCGCGAAGCCATCCTGATGGCGGCACGCCGCCCGAAGCCGGCCGGCCGTCATGGCGGGCAGCCGGTCTTCATCGACATCGCCGCCCTGGCCGTTCACCCAGCCGACCAGCGCTGAGGCGCGCCGCGCGCCCGCCCACACGTGTCAGACCCAGCGCCTAGCGTCGGGGCATGACCTCCGCCCCGCGCAACGTCCCCGCATCGGCAGTCAGCGCAGCAGCAGGCCCGGCGACCAACGCCGCAACCACCGGCAAGTCAGCCGGCAGAGCCGCGCGCAACACCGGCTACAAGTGCAGCGAGTGCGGCTGGCAAGCGGTGAAATGGGTCGGCCGCTGCGGCGAATGCCAGCAGTGGGGGACGCTGCTCGAGGTCGGTGCGGCCACCGCCGCCATGCCCGCCGCCGGCCCGGTGACCGCCGCCGCAGTCCCCATCGGCGAGATTGACGCATCTGCGGCCACCGCCCTGCCCACCGGCAACCCCGAGTTCGACCGAGTGCTCGGCGGCGGCTTGGTCCCCGGTTCTGTGACCCTCCTCGCCGGCGAGCCCGGCATCGGCAAGTCAACCCTTCTCATCAGCGCCCTCGCGTCCTGCGCCGGCAACGGGGCGACCGTGCTCTACATCACCGGCGAGGAGTCCGCGGCGCAGGTGCGGATGCGTGCCGAGCGCGTCGGCGCACTGCACCCGGCCCTCTACCTCGCAGCCGAGAGCGACCTCGGCGCCGTGCTGTCCCACATCGACGCGGTCGCACCCGATGTCCTCGTCGTGGACTCCATCCAGACCCTCTCCCACCCACTGGTCGACGGCGCCGCAGGCGGGGTCAACCACGTCCGCGAGGTCGCCGCGGCGCTGACCCGGGTGGCCAAGACCCGCGGCCTCGCCTGCCTGCTCGTCGGCCACGTCACCAAAGACGGCGCCATCGCCGGCCCGCGGGTGCTCGAGCACCTCGTCGATGTGGTCCTGCACATCGAGGGAGACCGCCACACCCGGCTGCGACTGCTACGCGCTGTGAAGAACCGGTTCGGCGCAGCCGACGAGGTCGGCTGCTTCGAGATGGGCGACGACGGCATGTGGGCCGTCGCCGACCCCCACGGCCTGTTCGTCTCCCGTCTGCCCGAGCCCGTCGCCGGCACCTGCGTCACCGTCGCCCTCGAGGGACGCCGGCCGTTGCTGGTTGAGGTGCAGGCGCTGGTTGCGGCTGCCGCGTCGTCGGTGCCGCGCCGCGCAACTCAGGGCGTGGACAGCGCTCGCATCGCGATGCTGCTGGCAGTGCTCGAGCGCCGCGTCGGCGCCCGGCTGGCAGACCGCGAGGTCTACGTCTCCACTGTCGGCGGCGTCCGCCTCACCGAGCCCGCCAGCGACCTCGCCGTCGCGCTCGCCGTCGCCAGCGCCTCCTGGCAGCAGCCGCTGCCGCCAGGAACTGTGGCTGTCGGCGAGGTGGGCCTGGCCGGGGAGATCCGCAACGTGGTGGGCGCGCAGAAGCGCCTGGCCGAG
This sequence comes from Actinomycetales bacterium, assembly GCA_018970205.1. GTDB lineage: Bacteria > Actinomycetota > Actinomycetes > S36-B12 > UBA5976 > RFTO01. Next base: position 3,587 of record JAGWWW010000050.1, on the reverse strand, counting down.
GCGGCGCGGCTCGGCATGCGCCGAGCCATCGTCCCCGCAGGCACCTCAGCCGCGACCGCCGCGGCAGACACGGGCCTGGTGGTGGTGCAGGCAAGCGACGTGCGCGACGCCCTCGCCGCGGTGCGAACCGCAGACTGAGCCACCGCCGACGCCCACGGCACACCTACACTCCGCGGTGACACACACGCGCGACCGGATTCGGCCGCGCACGCAGGAGAAGGTGGCACGTGGTCGACACCCAAGTGAGCAACGACGAGACGCTGTTGCGCGAGACCCTGCGCCTGCTCGCCCCCGGCACACCGCTGCGCGACGGGCTCGAGCGCATCCTGCGCGGGCGCACCGGCGCGCTGGTCGTCCTCGGCCACGACCGCACGATTGAGTCCATGGCCAGCGGCGGCTTCCCCATCAACATCGACTTCTCCGCCACCCGCCTTCGCGAGCTCGCGAAGATGGACGGCGCCATCGTCGTGGACCCGACCGTGAGCACCATCATCTCCGCGGCCGTGCAACTGCTTCCCGACCCGGCCATCGCGACCGAGGAGACCGGCACCCGCCACCGCACCGCCGACCGCGTCGCGAAACAAGCCAGCTTCCCGGTCATCTCCGTGTCGAAGTCGATGAACATCATCGCGCTGTACCTCAACGGTCGCCGCTACGTCGTCGAGGACAGCAGCGCGATCCTCTCCCGCGCGAACCAGGCCGTGGCCACGCTCGAGCGGTACAAGCTGCGCCTAGACGAGGTGAACCGCACGCTCTCCGCGCTGGAGGTGGAGGACCTCGTCACCGTCCGCGACGTCGCCACCGTCGCCCAGCGCGTGGAGATGGTGCGACGCATCGCCCGGGAAATCGAGGGCTACGTCGTCGAGCTCGGCACCGATGGCCGCCTTGTGTCGCTGCAACTCGCAGAGCTCCTCGCCGGCGTCGAAGCCGACCGCATGCTCATGCTGCGCGACTACACGCCCGCGAAGATCGGCCGCAAGGCCCGCACAGTCGAGCAGGCGTCGGCGGACCTTGAGGCGCTGGACGGCACCGCGCTGCTTGACCTGGTGGCGGTCGCCAACGCCATCGGCTGGCCGAACTCCCCCGACCTGCTCGAGCAAGGTGTCAGCCCTCGCGGTTACCGCATCCTCTCGCGGGTCCCGCGTATCCCCGACGCCATCGCCGACCGTCTCGTCACCCGCTTCGCGGGAGTCAAGGCGCTGCTCGCTGCGACCATCGACGACCTGCAGACGGTTGAGGGCGTCGGCGACGCGCGCGCCCGCTCCCTGCGCGACGGGCTCGCCCGCATCGCGGAGACCGCGCTGGTCGAGCGGTTCATCTGACGCGCGCTGCCCGCATGGCACCGCACCGACCTGACCCGCTCGGCTCGAAAACGGTGCCGACGCCACTCACACCGCACGAGAGCGGTGCCCATGCAGCAGCACGCGAACAAGTTCGGTCAACACCGACGCCTTCATCAAGCACATCTGCGGAGCCGCTCACCTTGACGGCGCCTCAACGCAGCAACAGCACTGCCAACGCAGCAGCCGACGAGCACGACGAGTCAACACAGATGCGTTCATCACGCGCAGCCTCGCTCACACCACCAATCACAGTCCTCGAGGCTGTCACAGACGCCGTGTTGCGCTGGTATAACGACAACGCCCGGGACCTTCCGTGGCGCGCGCCCGGCACAACTCCCTGGGGCGTGCTGGTCAGTGAGGTGATGGCGCAGCAGACACCAGTCGCACGGGTCGCGCCACAGTGGCTGGCCTGGATGCGCCGCTGGCCCACCCCCGCAGCCCTGGCCGCCGCCACATCGGCAGAGGTCATCGCCCAGTGGGACAGGCTGGGCTACCCGCGACGGGCGCTGCGCCTGCGCGAGTGCGCTCAGGTCTTGTGCCAAGAGCACGGCGGTGAGGTGCCGGATGACCACGGCACCCTGTTGACGCTGCCCGGCATCGGCGACTACACCGCGGCGGCGGTGCTCGCTTTCGCGTTCGGCCGACGCGCGTTGGTCATGGACACCAACGTCCGCCGCGTCCATGCGCGCGTGTTCGCAGGCCTGGCCAATCACCGGCCGCACGTCACCGCAACCGAGCGCTCCTCACTCGACGCAGTGCTGCCCGCCGATGAGCCGCGAGCAGCCCAGTGGTCGCAAGCGGTGATGGAACTCGGCGCGGTCACGTGCCGGCCGCAGCCGAGTTGTGCGGACTGCCCGCTGCAGCAGCGCTGCGCCTGGCACGTCGCCGGGAAGCCGGAGGCGCCGACACCAGCGCGCCGGCCCCAAGCCTTCGCCGGCACTGACCGGCAGGTGCGCGGCAAGGTCATGGCCCTACTACGCGCCGCGCACGGCGACAGCGTCGAGATGAGCGCCATCGAGCAGGTCTGGCACGACCGCGAGCAACTGCTTCGCGCACTGGACTCGCTGTTGGCTGACGGCCTGGCAGAAAAAGCAGGAGGCGGGCAGTTTCACCTGCCCGCCTCCTGAGCCGACCCGCAGATCTAGCGGGCCGGTCGCATCAGTCCTCGGTCTTCGCGAGGTCCACCGCCGGCGGCGCGTCCGGCAGCGTCGCCTTCGGCTCACCGCGGAACACGAAGCTGCGCTCAGTGCCCTCACCGGCCACGTCCACGACCACGATCTCGCCGGCCTTGAGCTCGCCGAACAGGATCTTCTCGCTCAGCGGGTCCTCGATGTCGCGTTGGATGGTGCGCCGCAGCGGCCGCGCACCGAGCACCGGGTCGTAACCGCGCTCGGCCAAGAACGACTTGGCCGTGGCGGTCAACTCGATCGCCATGTCACGGTCGCGCAGGCGGGCGTCGAGGCCGGAGAGCATGAGGTCGACGATCTCGACGATCTCACGCTCGCTGAGCTGGTGGAACACCACCACGTCGTCGATGCGGTTGAGGAACTCAGGGCGGAAGTGCTGCTTGAGCTCGTCGTGCACCTTCAACTTCATGCGCTCGTAGTTGCTGGCCTCGGTGTCGCCGCCGGCGAAGCCCAGGCTCTGACCCTTGGCGATGTCGCGGGTGCCCAAGTTCGTCGTCATGATGATGACGGTGTTCTTGAAGTCCACCACTCGGCCCTGCGCGTCGGTCAGGCGGCCGTCTTCGAGGATCTGCAGCAGCGAGTTGAAGATGTCCGGGTGGGCCTTCTCGATCTCGTCGAACAGCACCACTGAGAACGGCTTGCGGCGCACCTTCTCGGTGAGCTGCCCGCCCTCTTCGTAGCCGACGTAGCCCGGAGGCGCCCCGAACAGGCGCGAGACCGTGTGCTTCTCCGCGTACTCGCTCATGTCGAGCTGGATCAGCGCGCTCTCGTCGCCGAACAGGAACGCCGCGAGCGTCTTGGAGAGCTCGGTCTTGCCGACGCCGGAGGGGCCGGCGAAGATGAAGGAGCCACCGGGGCGCTTGGGGTCCTTCAATCCGGCGCGGGTGCGGCGGATCGCCTGCGACAGCGCCTTGATGGCCTGCTCCTGGCCGATGACCCGGCGGTGCAGCTCGCTCTCCATCTTCAGCAGGCGCTGCGACTCCTCCTCGGTCAACTTCACGACCGGGATGCCGGTGGCGACGGCGAGGACCTCGGCGATGAGCTCCTCGTTCACCTC
>JAGWWW010000049.1 GCA_018970205.1 Actinomycetales bacterium | reverse complement strand
TCGTAGAGCAGGCACCCGGTTGAGTACAAGTCCGAGCGTGCGTCCACGACCTCGCCCTTGGCTTGTTCGGGTGAGAGGTACTGCGCCGTGCCGAGCACCTGCGGGCCGTGCGTGACCGTTTGGGAGTGATCAGCCAGGGCGCGCGCGATGCCGAAGTCCATGACTTTCACTTCGCTGCTGCGCGTGAGCATGACGTTTCCCGGCTTGATGTCTCGGTGCACGATGCCGTTTCGGTGCGAGTAGTCCAACGCGGAGAGAACGCCCTGCACCATCTCGATGACCCGCTCGGGAAGGAGGCGACGGCCGCTGTTGATCAACTGGCGGAAGGTGATGCCGTCCACGTATTCCATGACGATGAACGGCCGCGGCACCAGGTCGCCGGCCTCGCTGCCCGGGCCGGTCAGCGGTTCTTCGCCGGTGTCGTAGACAGAGACGATGTTGGGGTGGTTCAACGACGCGGCCGCTACTGCCTCGCGGCGGAAACGCTCGTGGAACGAGGGGTCGCGCGCGAGGTCGGTGTGCAGCAGCTTGATCGCGACGCGGCGGCCGAGTTTGGTGTCATGCCCCTCGAGCACCTCGGCCATGCCGCCGGTGCCGAGGGCGGCCCCGAGCTCGTACCGGTCAGCTAGGCGCTGGCCTTCATGTGATGTCACGGATGCTCCCGTTCCTCGCGTCGCTTGATTCTATGCGGCGCGTGCGCACACGCCCCGCGCTCACGGTTCACTTCTTGGCCAGGACGGCTTTCATGACGGCCTGCGCCACCGGCGCGGCCAGCCGGTTGCCGCTGACCTCCGCAGAGCCGCCGCCGTTCTCGATGACGACCGCCACTGCCACCTGCGGGTTCTCAACCGGGGCGATACCGACGAACCACGCGTGCGGCGGGGTGCCCGGTTGGGTCTGCGCGGTGCCGGTCTTACCCGCGACGCGCACCCCGGAGATGCGCGCGTTGCCGCCGGTGCCCCGGGCCACGACCCCCTCCATCATCTCCAGCAGGGTCCGCGCGTTGGCTGCGGTCATCGCGGTGCTCAGGGCTCGCGGCTTGGCCCGCGTCAGCACCGAGAGGTCTGGGCCCAGCACTTCCTGCACGAGGTGCGGCGCCATGACGACCCCGCCGTTGGCGATGCCCGCACCGACTTGCGCCATCTGCAGCGCCGTCGCCCGGACGTCGAACTGGCCGATGGCGCTCAAGGCAGTTTGTGGCTCGTCTGGGTCACCGGGGAAGCGGCTGATTGCTGCGGTCATCGGCACCTTGGCGGCGAAGTCGAACCCGAAGGCCCGTGCCTGCGCCTGCAACGCATCGGCGCCCACCTCATTGCCCAGCCATGCGAATGCGGTGTTGCACGACACAGCGAGCGCGCGAGCCAGCGTCACCTTGCCGCCGGGTCCGCACGCGCTCTTCGACCAGTTGTTCAGATCCTTGGTAGTCAACGGCAGCCGATACGTCTTCGGCCCCGGGATGACTGTGTCCGCTGTGAACTTGCCTGTGGCCAGAGCCGCCGCGGCCGTCACCAGTTTGAAGGTGCTGCCCGGCGGGTAGGTGCGTGCCAGCGCCCGGTTGAGCATCGGTTGCTCGGGGTCGGCGAGGTAATCCGCGTACGCCTTCTTGATGCCAATGGCGTCGTGCGAGCTGAGAGTGTTGGGGTCGAATGAGGGCGACGAGACGACGGCGAGCAGCCTGCCGGTGCTCGGCTCGATCGCCACGACGGCGCCGGTACGCCCGCGCAACGCCTTCCACGCCGCCTGCTGCGCGTGCGGGCTCAAGGTGAGGGCGACGGCCCCGCCGCGCGGCTTGCGGCCCGCGAACAACTGCTGCAGGCGGTCAATCACGAGTGTGTCAGCGCTGCCGCTGAGCACCGGGTTCTCCGCGCGCTCGATGCCGGTGGCGCCGTAGAGGAAGGAGTAGAAGCCGGTCACTGGCGCGTACGCCGGGCCGTCGACGTAGGCGCGAAGGTGGGTGAGCGTGTCGTTCGTTGCGATGCTGCTGGCGATGGGGCTGCCGGCCACGAGGATGGCGCCGCGCTCGCGGCTATATTCACGAAGCAGGTTGCGCCGGTTGCCCGCGCGGTTGTCGATGGAGTCGGCGCCGACCACTTGGATGAACGAGAGGTTCACCGCGAGTGCGACCAGCATGACGATGAATGACACGGCGATGCGCCCGATTTGCTTGTTCATCGGCGGGGCTCAGCGGTGGGCAGTTCGATGATCTGGGTGGGCTGGCCGGTGTCGTGTCGCGGCGCGGCGATGTCGGCGTACGCCACCGAGCCGGTTGCAGCGGCAGGGGTGCGGGCAGCGTGGCTCATGCGGATGAGCAGGCCGACCATGATGAAGTTGGCGACCAGCGAGGAGCCGCCGGACGACAGGAACGGAGTCGTGAGGCCGGTCAGCGGGATGAGCCGGGTGACGCCGCCGAGCACGACAAACGTCTGCAGGGCGATGACGGTGGCGATGCCGGCCGCGAGCAGCAGTCCGAAGCGGTCACGCACGGTGTTCGCGACCTTCAGGCCGCGACTGACGAGGACCGCGTACACCAGCAGCACCGCGATGCAGCCCACGAGCCCGAGTTCCTCGCCGAGGCTTGCGAAGATGAAGTCGGACTCGGCGAACGGCACCAATTGCGGGTATCCCCCGCCTAGTCCGGCGCCGAAAAGCCCGCCGTTGGCCAGGCCATAGAGGCCGAGGGCGACCTGCGAGGTTCCGTCGCCGGTGAAGGGATCCAGCCAGAGGGCGACGCGCACCTGCACATGCGCGAACATCGACCACGCCACTGTGGCGCCGGCGCTGAACAGCAGCAGCCCGATGAGCGGCCAGGAGCGCTGCTCAGTGGCGATGTAGAGGAGGACGACGAAGACGCCGAAGAAGAGCAATGAGGTGCCGAGGTCGCGCTGCAGGATGAGCACGCTCAGCGAGAGTGCCCAGACGGTGAGCAGCGGTCCGAGGTCGCGCGGGCGGGGGAATGGGATGCCCAGCACCCGCGCACGCAAGGCTCCGAGCGCGCGGCCGTGGCGCGATAGGTACGAAGCGAAGCCGATGGTGAGGACCACCTTCGCCACCTCTGCGGGTTGGAATGAGAGCCCCGCGATGCTCACCCACAGCGTCGCGCCGCGGATCGTGCGCCCCAGCCCGGGCACCAGCGGCGCCAACACCAGGACAAGCCCGAGCAGCGTGAGCGTCCACGGGTAGCGCTGGATACGGCGGTGGTCGCGTACGGCGATGATCGTCAATGCCATCGCGGCCGCGCCGACGACGAACCAGGTCGCCTGCGCGCCGGCTTTGGCCGTCGGGACCGGCTCACCGCGGCTCACGGCTCGTAGCTCGTCGGCGAGGTCGAGTCGGTGGATGACCGTGGTCCCGATCCCTGTGAGAAGGACCGCAAGCGGCAGCAACAACGGGTCGGCGTTCGCGGCGCGCAGCCGTACGGCGACGTGGGCCGCGAGCGCCGCCGCTGCGATGGTGATGCTGATGCGGATGCTGATGGCGCTGACCGCCCCGCTGACCGTGAGGTCCACGTTGGCCAACCCGGCCGCGACGATGAGGACGGCCACGACGAGCAGCCATAGTTCACGGTTTCGGGGATTGCCCCGACCGGCCACTGCGGCCGCGGTCTGCTCAGCCATCTGCGGTCATTGCCCCAGCGTGCACTCGGGAGAGATCGGTGTCGTGCGGCATCCGAGACGTCCCGCGATGTGCTCCGCATCGGTGCGGGACCCGGCGGAGATGGAAGCCTGCAGCAGTGTTCGGTCGTACTCGGGCAGGGCGTTCACGTCGATGCGCGTGCGGGTCACGACCTCGCCCATGTTCAAGCCGAGCACCGGCTGGGCGATTCCACGTCCGATGACGACATGGTCGGAGTCCACGCCGACCCACCACTGCGAGAAGATCCAGATGCGCACGACGGCGAGCATGACGAGCACACCTGCGGCGAACATCGTGGGCAGGCGCCATCGCCCCCAGATGCCCGGCAGACTCGAGGTTCTGCTCGGGCCGCCTGCTGGGCCGGCCGGGGTGCTGCCGCCGGTGAGGCGGTCACGGATGGCGTCAGAGCGCACGGCCTGCTGATTTCGTGGTTCAGCGGCCGCCCCGATGAGCACGTTGATGTCATGGCTCGGGGCCGGAGTGTCCACGACATCGCCGACCACGACCGTCACGTTGTCCGGTGCGCCAGCGAGGAGCGCCAAGTCGACCAGAGCCTCAACTGCGGCGGTGGGGTCGTCGTAAGTGTTCAGTACCCGCTCGAGCATCTCGTGGGGCACCACACCTGAGAGGCCGTCACTGCACAGAAGCACGCGGTCGCCTTCGGCCAAGTCCCGCACGGAGATGTCCGCCGTCGCGGAGCCGCCGCCCAGGGCCCTGAGCACCACGGAGCGTTGCGGGTGGTGCGCCGCCTGTTCCTCAGTGATGCGGCCGGCGTCGATGAGACTCTGGATGTAGGTGTGGTCCACGGTCAGCGGGACCAGAGTGCGCGCTCGCAGCAGGTAGCCGCGGCTGTCGCCGATGTGGCATACCAGCAGCATCCGGCCGCTGATGGCCACAGCGGTGAGCGTCGTGCCCATGCCCGTCAGATCAGCGTTGTCGGATTCAGTGGCATCGATGACGTCGTCGGCGAGGCGGACGGCCGCGTCAAGCATCGAGGTCACGGTCGCTGGGCTGCCCGTGGGAGCGACGGTGGCCAGAGCTCCGACTGCGATTGTGCTCGCGATCTCCCCGCCGGCGTGGCCGCCGAGGCCATCTGCGACGGCGAGACTGTGGCTGGTGGCGAAGCCGGAGTCCTCGTTCTGCTCTCGAACAGAGCCGACGTCGCTGCGCGCGGCGAAGTGGAACCGCAGCGCAGGTCTGGGCTGTGCGGGTGCGCCGTCGGGTGCCGGTCCCGCCGCGGGCGTGGCGCCGGAGTCGCCGGGCAGGAGTTCCCCGGCCTCGGCCGTCGTCTCAGAGTCGGCCAGCTGCTCCCCGTTGGTCCCGTGTTCGCTCATGCCGTCACCTGAACCGGTGTCCGGCCCACGTTGATGACCATTCCGACAACGAGCGGTACCGCGGTGGTGATGCGCGCCCGGTTGACCCAGGTGCCGTTGGTGGAGCCGAGGTCCTCGACGAACCAAGTCTCGTCGACCTTGCGCAGCCGGGTGTGCTTGCTGCTGACGTAGTCGTCGGTGAGGACGATGGTGCAGTCGGGTGCGCGGCCGATGACGATGTCGGCGCCGGTCAGGGCCATCGTCGCGCCCACGAGCGGGCCGTCGAGGATCTCGATGCCCGTGGGCGCGGCCTTCTGGCCGCGGGACTGGCGCTGCGGCTTGGCGGCGGCCCGTCCTGTGCGCGCGACGGCGGCCGCCGCGGGCACGCCCCTGAGGTCCTTGCGCAGGGTTGCGACGACGGCGGCGATGAAGACCCAGAGGAGCCCGAGGAAGCCGAACCGGATCGCCGTCAGCAGAAGTTCATTCACGGCCAGGGCCTCGCGTCAGTCGGTGCGCAATGTGAGAGTGGTGGTGCCGATGGTGATTCGGGTGCCGTCGATGGCCTCGACCTCGGTGATGCGCTCCCCGTTGACGAACGTGCCGTTGGTAGAGCCGAGGTCGCGGATTCGCACGGGCGATCCGAGCACGATTTCGCAGTGAGTGCGCGAAGCGCCGGCGTCGTCGACGTGCACGTTGACGTCAGTGCCGCGGCCGAGGCGCGTGATGGTCGATACCAGCGGGACTTCCTTGCCTTCCGGGAACACCAGCCGTGGGGTACCGGCTGCTGCTGGCGCGCCAGGGGCCGGCCGCGCCTGGCTGCGAACCCGGAACACGCCGACGTCGAGGTCGGCGTCCTCGGCGAAGTGGACCTCGGGCGGTCCGACGAGGACGTAGCCCTGGTTCTGCGCATGCTCGCGCGTGATGCCGTTCAACTCGGCTCGAAGCGCGTCTACGAACACGGTGAGGCGCTCGAAGTCGCGCGAGGAGAGGTCGATGTGGAAGACGTTGGGCGTGATCGTCCGTGATTTGTCGATCACGGCGGCGCGGTCGTCCATCTCTCGGTGCAGCGCGGCAGCGATCTCAATCGGCTGGACTTCGGCGGTGAATGCCCGCGCGAATGCCCCGTTGACCAAGCGGTCCAGGCGCGCCTCGAAGGCGTCGAGGATGCTCACGTCAAGCAGTCTAGCCACGCCGCGAGCAGCAGAGCGCGGGCTCGCGGGCGGGGTGGTCCGGGTGGCGCACATCGCCTCGCCGGGAGGGTGGCGCTGCATGCCCCGAGTGCGTGCGTATGCCGCGCTGTGGGCCGTCCGAGATGCTCAACATGCGCCGTGCCCGCGCCCCGACGCGGGTGCTAGCCTTCCCATCTCTCGCGCGGGTGGCGGAATAGGCAGACGCGCTGGCTTCAGGTGCCAGTGCCCGCAAGGGCGTAGGGGTTCAACTCCCCTCCCGCGCACAATCCTCAAGGACTGGAATTCGGTCGTGCTGTTGTGAAGGCATCAAGCGACCGCCGGGCTGGGCTACCCGGTATCCCCTGAGCGGAATACCCGCGCCGCCTGCGTTGTTCTCCCATGGCACAGGGCGTGACGCCGCAGCACTCGTTCGATGAGCGGATTCACGTCGTCCACGTCATCCGCGAGAGATTGGGGAGCGCACATGGCTGCAGAGCACCACGAGGTGGCTGAGGGTGAGGCCCACGAGCAGGCCACTGCGGCAGTAACAGCCGCCGGCACGCTCTACGTGATGCGCGAGCGCGACCACCTCACCGGGCAGCAGTTCGACTACTACAAAATCGGCATCGTGCGCGGCGAGAAGGATGTCGCCGACCGGGAAAAGCAGCACCGAACCGGCAACCCGCGCGGCATCGTGACTGTGCGCGAGGTTCCCTCGTCCGCCGTGCAGCGCCTAGAGACGCGGCTGCACAACCACTTTGCGGCACGGCGGGTCTCATCGGGCGAGTGGTTTCACTTCCCCGAATCGACGGTCACCGAGCTGCTCGCCGCCGTCGAGGAGTTCGCAGCGAATGTTGAGGGTTATGCCGCACTCGTGAGCGTGCCGCAGGCCGACATCGACTGGGAGGCCGGCACGGTGCCAGACGACGGCAGTGGTAGCGCCATCGCCCGAAAGCTCATGCGCAGGGAAGCCGAACTCGAGGTGGCAAAAGCCAACCTCGATGCCATCGCCGTCGCGGTTCGTGCTGTGGCAAAGGACGATCCGTCCCTTCAGGCGATGCTGAAGACCTCCTACGTGAAGGCAACAAACAACTTCAGCGCCACGGAGGTGTCCAAGCGTTTCAAAGACCTCTATGAGAAGTTCAAAACCAAAGTGCGGGAGACCATTTCCTTCAGGGTGGTCCTCGACGATCCGGAGCTGTCCGCGGACGTGGAGCACATCCGCACCTCACAGTTGATCAGCAGCGAGAGCCTGGAGACCCTCGATGCCTACGCCCTTCACGCCGAGTACCTGCGCATCTGGGGGGAGAAGGACCGACTGAGCTTCGAAGCCGAGCAGCTTGAGAAGAGCCTGAAGCTGTGCGTGGGGTCTGCTGCGGGCATTGAGGGCGTGGCCGTGTGGCTGCGCAAGGAGTCTGTGGCTTTCGACAAGGAGGCCTTCAAGGCGACTCACCCAGACATCTATGAGCAGTGCCGTGTTGCAAAGCCGGCGAAGACCACGGTCAACGTCGCGGAATGGGCGTCATACGCGCACTGATGTCCACGCCCGCCGGCATGGGATGCAACCGAGGCCTAGCTCCGGCTCGCCGACCAGCCCGGACTTGCATAGAAATGCAATGCCTGTCTTCCACTTTATGGGTTGACCACAACGACCCCGGTAACCTTCATCCGCGGCGACAGCATCGGCCCAAAAGATC
>JAGWWW010000048.1 GCA_018970205.1 Actinomycetales bacterium | reverse complement strand
TGTGAAGGTCACGTAGCTCAGATAACGCGGCGCCGCGCCCGTGCCGTCGCGGCGCGACGACCACGGGCACCACATCTCAGTTGACTGAGACCGTGATGACGCCCACCTCGGTGTCCGCGGCGCTGACGGTCACATCGCGCACCCCGGCGTCGGCGAAAGTCATGGGCACACGCACGGTGCCGCTGGCTGACGCCGTCGCCGCGAACTCCTCACCGGTGTCTGCGGACAGTGACACGTCTGCGCCCGGAGGCAGTGCGGAGATCGTCACCGTGACCGCCTTGCCCGCGCGAGCCCGCGCGGAACCCGGGACCTTGGGAACCCACATCGTCATCGACGCGCTGCGGGTCGTACCTGCCACCTTGGCCTTCACAGTCACGGTCTTCTTGCCGGTGGTGGAGAAGCTCGTGGTGAACCGCCCGTAGCCGAATGCGTCAGCCGTCACCGTGCGACCGGCCATGCCGCTGGCGCCGACGCTCATCGACTGCCCCGCACGGCCGTAGGCGGCGTAGACGCTCAACGGTGCACCGAGGGCGACCACATGGTCGCCGAGCACCTGCAGCGCGCCCGCCGGAGCGGGGTTGGTGTCCTCGGGAAAGTCCAGGGGCCAGGGGATGAAGTCCGCCGGCACGGCCGACGCCGCCGAACCGTCCTTGAAGGTGACCGAGCCCCAACAGGACACCGCGCCGGACGCCGTGGCCGCGCACGTGTGCAGGCCACCGGCTGAGAGGGAGACCACATCTTCCAAGCCGGAGGGGACGGTGCTCTGCCCGTAGTCGTTGGCTCCCCAGCAGCGCACCTGTCCGTCGGCGAGCGCGCAGGTGTGCCGGCCGCCGGCGGAGATGAGGCTCACTTGGTTTAGTCCCGCCGGCACCGCTGTCTGCCCGTAGGTGTTGCTACCCCAGCAGCGCACCGTTGCGTCTTCGAGCAGCGCGCATGCATGGGATGCACCGGCGCTGACCGCGGTGGCAACGCCGAGGTCAGCAGGCACGTTGGACTCCCCTGATGCGTTACTGCCCCAGCAACTGACGGCGCCGGTGTCGAGCATTGCACAACCGTGGTTGGCGGAGACCGACGCCTCTGAGATGCCGGCGCTGCCGCCCTGCCACGGCTTGTACCCGGGTTCGTTTCGGTTCAACACTGCTCCCCAGCACTGCAGGACCGCGTCAGCGTTCAGCGCGCAGGACGTTGCGTAGCCGGCATAAACGGACTGCGGGGTCTGCACGCGTGCAGGCACATCGACTTGCTTGAGGCCATTCCAACCCCAGCAGCTGACCTTGGGAGCATCAGTGAGAGCGCAGGTGTGGTACCAGCCGACGGCGATGTCTGCCACGGCACCGAGGTCGGTCGGCACGTTGACCTGACCGTCCTGGTTGTAACCCCAACACCGGACCTCAGCGTCATCTGTGAGAAGGCAGGTGTGCGCGGTCCCGGCGACAACTTTTACGGCTCGACTGGTCGGCTCCGAGTAGCCCGAGCCATCCGCAGACGCCGGGGCCAGACCGGCGGCAAGAATCAGGGCCACTGCGGTGGCGCTGAATGCCAGCACGTGCGAGCGACGAGACGCGGATTGCAGGCTCACAGGACACCTCATCCCGATGCGTGCCACATGGTCCAGCGGCGGTTGCGGTCAGACTGCCACAGGGGTCTGGGGCTCGCAAGCACGACAGGGTCCCGGGCGCGGCGAAAGCGACGTGTTCGCTCGGATTGGTGCGGGCTGACCCCGGACCACGATGTCCGCACGCGGCAGCCGCAGTCAGCGTGCACGCGACGGCCGGCAGGGACGGGACTTCATCGGCCGCACGCATCTGCGGCGCGGGGGCCCCGGCACTCTCGCCGTCTGCGACCACGAATATGGCCGCCACTGCCGTGGCAGCGGCGGGCTGGCAGCGGGCTGGCAGTGTCGCGCTCACGCAGCAGCGCGACGCGCCAGCGGGGCAGCGGCGACCGCCGACAGTTCCCCGGGACGCACCGCCGTCGCTGGGTGCGGTCAGTCGAGGTAGTCGCGTAGCGCCTGAGAGCGCGACGGGTGCTTCAACTTCGACATGGTCTTGTTCTCGATCTGCCGGATGCGCTCGCGGGTCACGCCGAAGTACCGGCCGATCTCATCGAGCGTCTTCGGCTGGCCGTCGGTGAGGCCGAATCGCATGCGCACGACGCCGGCCTCGCGCTCGGGGAGGTTGTGCAGCACCGCCTCGAGTTGCTCCTGCAGGAGTTTGAATGACACAGCCTCGGCCGGCACGACGGCCTCGGAGTCCTCAATCAGGTCACCGAACTCGCTGTCGCCCTCTTCACCGAGCGGTGTGTGCAGAGAGATGGGCTCGCGGCCGTACTTCTGCACCTCGACGACCTTCTCGGGGGTCATGTCGAGCTCGCGGGCCAACTCCTCCGGGGTTGGTTCACGGCCGAGGTCCTGCAACATCTGACGCTGCACGCGCGCGAGCTTGTTGATGACCTCGACCATGTGCACCGGGATGCGAATCGTGCGGGCCTGGTCGGCCATGGCGCGTGTGATGGCTTGGCGGATCCACCAAGTGGCGTAGGTCGAGAACTTGTAGCCCTTGGTGTAGTCGAACTTCTCCACCGCGCGGATGAGGCCGAGGTTGCCTTCCTGGATGAGGTCGAGGAAGAGCATGCCGCGGCCGGTGTAGCGCTTGGCCAGAGATACGACGAGGCGGAGGTTCGCCTCCAGCAGGTGGTTCTTGGCGCGGCGGCCGTCCTCGGCGATGTACTCAAGATCAGCCTGGTCTCGCTTGGAGAGCTTCTTGACCGTCGCGAGCTTCTCCTCGGCGAACAGGCCCGCCTCGATGCGCTTGGCAAGGGTCACTTCCTGCTCGGCGTTGAGCAGCGCCACCTTGCCGATGAGCTTGAGGTAGTCCTTGACCGGGTCCGCGGTGGCGCCGGCGGTGACGACGGTCTGCACTGGCTCGTCGGTGTCATCGACATCGGACATCTCGAATGAGTCGTCCTCAGGCTTCTTCTCCGCCGGCGCGGCCTCATCCTCGTCGACCGCAGCGAGCTCGACTGCAAGGTCTGCCTCGAGCTCGGTCTCAAGAACGGCCGCCTTGGTGATGTCGACCTCGCCGTCGACCTCGCCCTCGACTGCGAGGTCTTCGAGATCCTCGATCTCCTCGAGTTCGATCTCCTCCTCGAATCCCTCATCGCCGGCCTTCAAACCGCGGGGGCTAGGGACCTTGGCACTGTCCGACTTCTTGGCCTTCGCAGCCGGACCGGTCGAAGCCTTCGACGACGCGGGCATTGCCTTGGAGTTCGCCGCCGGCTTGACGGCGGCCTTCTCGGCCACCGGCTGCGCAGCTTTCTTCGCCGTCGCCGCAGCGACCGCCTTCACGGCGGCCTGCTTCGTTGCGGGCTTTGCAGCCGGCTTCGCCGCGACTTTCTTCGCTACGGGCTTGGCTGCGGGCTTTGCGACGACCTTCTTCGAGACGTTCGCAGGCGCCGGCTTTGCCGCGGGCTTCGCGGCGACTTTCTTCGCTACTGGCTTAGCCGTGGGCTTTGCCACGACTTTCTTCCCGGCCTTGGCGGAGACGGGCTTGGCAACCGGCTTCGCAACGGCTTTCTTGGCTCCGGGCTTCACGACCGTCTTTGTGCCAGCCTTCTTCGCAGCCGGCTTGGCGACAACTTTGGCCGCAACCTTGTTGGCGGCGGGCTTGGCAACGACCTTCTTCACAGCTGGCTTCACTGCGGCCTTCTTCGCGGCCGGCTTCGCTGCGGCCTTCTTCGCGGCTGGTTTTGCGGCCGGCTTCACAGAGGCCTTCGCTGCAACGGCCTTCTTAGCCGCCGGCTTGGCCACTGCCTTAACGGCAGTCTTCTTGACCGGCTTGGCCGCGGACTTCTTCGATGCCGCAGCAGCGGCAGCTTTCTGTGGCACGAAACCCTCACATTGCTTGTAGTCCGATGGACAGGCGCACGGAAAGAGCCCGTGTCAAGTCCCTGTGCCACTAACTCGAGAGCTGGTGACGAGAGACCCGAACAGCCGGGCGGTGCTAAGTGTACCCACGGCCGCAGACATGAACCTCCGCCGGCTCGCTCAGCCGGGCGACGGTCTACGCCTGGGGTCGCGCTGGAACCAACACCGCCTTGGCCCTGTGTACCCGCAGGTTGAGAGAACCCTCTTGTGTGATCGTTTGTTCCACCGGAAACGGCCCGAGACCATCCACGCTGAAGGTTGCCGTCCACACCGCGGACACTTGAACCTGGACCGGCCCGCAGCGGCGCCAGAAGTAACTGGCAACCGGCGCGGTGTCTGCAATGGCAGCCGCCTCAGACCCATGCCACGTGAATCGCCCGGCTGCGGTCACGAGGACGTGTAGGCCTGCGACGGCCAGAGGGAAGGTGACGGTCCGAGGGACGCCGGCGCTGACCCGGCTGCGCTGGCCCTGCACGGCCGCGGGCGACAGCAGCCTCGGGCGCAGCGGGCCGAGTCGGGCGACAGCCTCGTCCTTAAGCGACGTCGCAAGGTTGGTCGACGTCGCCGGGCCGCCGGGTCCGAGGCAGACGGTGCCTCGGTATCGCATCGGCTCACCGGATGCGTCGCTGCGCAGCATGTCGAAACGGGCCGTTCCAGGCGGGCAGCCAGGCCAGGATCCCGACGAGCAGCCCATGCCGTGCGTTCGGCACGAGGAGCGGAACGACCACCGGCAGCCAAGGCAGGTTGCGCTGCGGCGGCGATCTTCAGGGCTTCCTGTCCATGTGCGCGACAGGAAGACTGATCCGACACCCCGGTAGGAGTCGGTGTCGTCATCGCCCACGACTGTGGGGTCGGCGGTGGCGGGGCCGCAGACCAGAGCGAGGACGAACACAACCGACGCGACTTTCATGCCGCCAAGTGAGCGCAGGGAAAGCACCGCCGCGCAAGGTGCCGCGGTCAACGATTCACCGCAAACGAGGCGGCCGACAAGTCGTGGGCGCGACCACCCCGGCGATTCGCCGCGCGGCAAGGGCGACGCACAGCAGTGCCAGACCGCTAAGCACCGCGCAGGCAGCTGTCGACGGTGGTGGCGGCTACGGCATCCACCCACACCTGTGGCGGCACCGCCCGGGTGATGGCGCGCTGGAGCAGCCGCGCGAGGGAGTAGCCGGGGTCCTGTGCCAGCGCGAGGGTCAGGCACTCGTGAGCCAGTGCGCCGTCGCCGCGTTGCCAGGCTAGGCCGGCGGCTAGCGTGGCCGTGGCGGCGCGGAGATCCGCGCCGACCAGCGGCAGCACAGCGACGATGCGGTCCTCAGCCCGTCTGCGCTCGCCCGGGTCGACCTCGTGCACGAGCGTGCGCATGAGCGCATCACGGCGCCGGACATCCGCGAGCAGGGCGATTGCGGGCGCGATGGAGACCGCGTCCTCGCCGATCAGAAGCGTGGCGCAGCGCGTCACCTCGGCGCGCTGCGCCTCGACATCGGATGTGCGCGCTGCACCGAACTGCTGCTGCAAGGCGGCAGTCGCGGCGGCAACCTCGCCGTTGAACGCCACGCTCTGCGGGTCGTCCGCAGGGCGCGGCTGCACACGAGCCGCCAGCACCGCGCGGTCCTCGGCCGGGGCTACGCCTTGGTAGACGAATGGCGCCGCGACCCGCGCGCCGCGATCCGGTTCGATAACGGCACCGTCGATGGGGCAGCAGACAGAGTCCCCACACAGCACCGACCGCCACCGGTCGCCGGCGACGACGATCTCGTCGCACACGTACACACCCAAGTCGGCTGCGACGGAGGCCATCGCGCGGGTTAGACAGACATCGGGCACGGTCTCGCCATCGTCGCTCGCGTCGACCGTCGACTCGGGCCGCCCGCATGCGAGCAACTGCCCGGACGTGCAGAAGTCCACGAGTACGAGCCGGTCGACGTCGTTCGCGGTTGTGATGTCGGCGCACATACGGCGCCAGGCGTCGATGAATGTCCCGTGGTCCTCGACCGCGGGGTGATCAACACGGGCAGTGAGGACGAGCTCACCGTCCACCCCGCGCAGGAACGCGGCTACGAGGCAGTTCTGCGGGCTGAAGCCGAGTAGGTAGGGGACGGCCGCGACCAGGTCGGCTGGGCCGTTCAGGTGGACGGAGGCAGGCGGTGCCGTGATGGCATCAACAGTGGGATTGGTCATGGGCCGAGGTTGGCCTCGGCGCTGCGAACGGCGGTGGAATTGGTACGGAGCCGGTGGACAGGAGCGGTGCGGCTACGGCCGTGTGGACAAGCGGGTCGGAGCGGCGGGTCCTGCGGTGCTATCGCACGAGCCCGACCGACGGCGGTTGGCGGGGTCCCGTGCATGCGCCCGCAAAGGTTGCGCCATGATGCCGCCATGCGGCTCGACCACGTGTCATATGCGGTGTCGAACAATGAGTTGTCCGACACAGTTCAAAGACTCGGCAGCATGATTGGCGCCGCCTTCACCGATGGTGGGCGGCATCCCACGTACGGCACGCGCAACTTCGTGCTGCCCTTGGGCGACGGCTGCTACATCGAGGTCGTCACTCCGCTTGACCACCCTGCGGTCGACTCCAAGACGTTCGGCCGCGCCGTGAAGCGGCGTGCGATGGAAGGTGGCGGCTGGCTGAGTTGGGTTGTCGCCGTGGACGACATCACAATGCTGGAGCAGCGCTTGGGACGGCCAGCCTCGAGTGGCCAGCGCCGCCGGCCCGACGGGTTCGACTTGCAGTGGGAGCAAATCGGCCTCACGGACCTACTCGAAGACCCGCAACTTCCATTCTTCGTCCAATGGCACAGCAGCCCCAGCGAGCACCCTTGCGTCGGTGGCAAGCCGGGTACCGGGCTGCACGCATTGGAGATCTGCGGGGACCAAGAGCGCATCGAGGCGTGGCTCGGGGCTCCGCTGTCGGTGGCTCTCGATCACGTCGAGATCATCTGGGTCGACTCCGATGAGCCGGGCCTGGTCGCTGTCCATGTGCAGACGCCGAACGGCGTCGTCCGACTCGACTGAGCGGTCGCCGCTGCCCTGCTTAGCGGAGGCGTGCCGCTTTCACTGCACTAGTTAGGCTGCTTGATTGAGTCAGCGACGCTTGGGTGGCGGACACTCGCAGCGCCCCCACTGCGATGGTCGACTGCGCGGACATCCGCCGCGTCTTCGTGATGGTCGCCACGCCGGCGCCCTTCGCCGTCGATGTCTGGGTGAATTCCTGCTCCAACGACGTGGCCGAGATTGACACTGAGGTCAGCTGCACCACGTCGTCCACGGTGACAAGGGCATTGTCAGTGACCCGGTACAGCTGAACGCGAACCGCGGCATTGGACACCGCCGCCTTGGCTGTGCGCAGATCCGCAGCCCAAGCCGACGATGTCAGCGGCAGGTCTGATGCCGACATGACGGTTTCCAAGCAGCCCGCGATGTCGCAGGTCCGGCGCCAGAGGTTCATCGTTAGCGTGCTGACGCGACTCAGCGTGGTGCGGCCGTCGGAGAGCGCCGATTCCTGCACATTGATGACCCCGCGCCAGCCTGGCTCCGCGGCCGGGTTCAACCACGCCCAGATAGTGCGGTTGGTGTCGGTCACCACGATGGCGGGGGCCGCTGCCTCGGCCGGCGCTGCCAGCAGGGCCGCAAGCAGGGGTAGCACGGCCGAACCGGTTGTGAAGAACCGCCGCACGCGGGACGCGTCGGTTGGGGTGTCGCTGCGATGGGCCATGGCGGTCCTCCTGGGGTGGACGTTGGTGAGGACGCGGCCACGGTGGTGCGCCCCGTGGCAGAGGGTGCGTGATGCCGGTCCGGTGCCGCCGGTTACAAGGGCGTGCCTGTGGACAGAGCGCGCGGCAGGGTTCGCGGCAAGGCGCTCGGGCATGCCCGAGGAAGTTCAGAGCAAGGGCCCCGTCGTGCGCACACCCGCCAGTGCGG
>JAGWWW010000047.1 GCA_018970205.1 Actinomycetales bacterium | reverse complement strand
GATGCCACGCGGCCTCACCACGTCGGCGCTCAGATCAGGTGGGTGCAGCAGCGCCGTGTGCGGCGGGCCGGGCGCGCTCAGGCGCCACCGTGACCGAGCCAAGCCACAGCCGCTAACCGCACGCTCGCTCAGCCCGAGTGACACCACCCCGCGCACACGCCGACGGGCGAAGCCGCAGGCTGCTTGCGAGGATGGGGGCATGGCAGATGACAGCAACCCCACGCCCGGCACATTGATCATGTACTCGACGACTTGGTGCGGTTACTGCACCCGGCTGAAGTCGCAGCTGGACCGCGCGGGCATCGCGTACACGGTGGTCGACATCGAGCATGACGACCTCGCGGCCGAGTGGGTTGCGACAGCCAACGCCGGGAACCGGACCGTGCCCACGCTGCGGTTCGAGGACGGCTCAGCACTGACCAACCCATCGGTCATCGAGGTGCAAGCCCACTTGGCGCAACTGCGGCAGCCTGCGGGCCAGTGACGTCCCTGAGTCTGGCCACGTGGAACCTGCTGCACGGGCAGGCGGTGGCCGAGCCGGGTGACGCGCGAGGCATCGAGCAGCGGCTCGCTGACGGCGCCCGCCGGCTCGACGCAGATGTGATCGCCGTGCAGGAGGTGGACTGCACCAGCGAGCGCAGCGGTCACACATGCCAGGTCGACATCATCGCCCAAGCGGTCAGCGGGCAGGGACGCTTCTGCGCGACGTTGCAAGGTGTCCCTGGCCAGGAGTGGACCGAGGGACGCGGCCACCACGATGAGAGCACCGGACCGCGGTACGGCATCGGGCTTGTCACCCGACTGCCGGTCACCCGCTGGGAGAGCGTGGCGCTACCGGCGTCCACCCGCCGGCTCCCGCTGCTGGTACCGACACCATCGGGGCCACGGGCGATCTGGGTGCGCGATGAGCCGCGCTGGGCGTTGGCTGCCGTCATCTCAGGGCCTGCCGGGGAGTTCACCGCGGTATGCACGCACCTGTCGTTCGTGCCGGGGGTGAACATCCGGCAACTGCGGGCGTTGACGCAATGGTGCCGCGGACTGCCGGGCCCGCACTACCTGCTCGCGGACCTGAACCTGCCTCGGCTGCTCGCATCCCGAATGCGGCCGTGGCGGCTGCTGGCATCCACAGCCACATACCCCGTGGGACGCCCGCGGGTGCAGTTCGACCACATCGCAGCCGGCCCAGGTGCGCCCGCCCATGTGCTGGCGACGGAAGCGTTGGCGCTGCCCGCCGGTGATCACCGCGCGCTGCGGGTGGAGTTACGCGCGAACTAAGTGGCGGCGGCGCCAGCCTTGGCCCCGCCGAGCGCTTCGCACAGCTCGTCGTACGTCATGAGGTCCTCTGCGTGCATGTCTGTCGTCGCGGTGCGCACGTAGTAGAAGCCGGCCCGCACCTGCTCCGGCGCGACACCTCGCAAGGCTGCCCACGCGTGCCGGTAGATGGCGAGCTGAACGGGGTCGGCGTCCTCGCGCGTATTGGTCTTCCAGTCGATGACCTCCCAGGAGCCGTCGCCGCAGTCGAACACCGCGTCGATCCGGCCGCGCACGGTGACCTCGCCGAACACCGCGGTGAACTCGACCTCGACGTCGTGAGGCGGTCGGTGGGCGAACGGGCCGGCCTCAAATGCCGCGATCAACTCGTCGAGTTCAGGGTCGGACATCGGCTCCTCGACGATGTCATCCACATCAACTCTGGCGAACAAGGCCAGTTCACCGCGCCACTTGTCTTCGACGTAAGCGTGGAAGCGGGTGCCGCGCGAGGCCTGCTCATTCGACACCCGCGGCACGGGCCGGGCCAGTTGCAGGGCGAAGTCCTGCTCGTCGGCGATGAGACGCATGGCGTCGCTGGCACTCAACCCCGACGGCAGCAGGACGTCGCGCTCGGCAGCGTTGCCGCGGCGCCACGCGGCGATGAGGGTGTCCACGTCAGCAGCCCACTGCGCGATCTCAGGGTCATCGGCGGCAGGCGCCGGCACAGGCACCGACTCACCGGCTCGTGCGGCACGGACCAGCGCCGCGCCCGCGCGCCGGGCGTCGACAGCGTCCTGCGGCTCCGCTGGAGGCCAGGACACGGCGGTCTGCTGCACCGGCGGGCGCTGCTCGCCCTTGGGCGGGTCGTCGACCCATTCCTCGACTATTCCGGCGCCGCCGCCCACGAGGTAGTCGTGCATGGCAGTGAGCCACGGCGATGCCGCGCGCGGCCGCACCTGCGTCGGACCCCAGACATGGCCGCTGGCAACGACACGGAACCGGGCGCGGGTGACGGCCACATACGCCAGGCGGGTCTCCTCGAGCAGGTCGCCGGCCCGCATGTGGTCCTTGAACGCGTTGTGGTCTTTGGCGCGCGGCCCGGTGCCGCGATCGGGGTACTGCGGGAACACCTCAGCCCGCTCACGGTCCTCGAGCAGGTCCGGCGGCAGGGCCACAGCGGAGGAGGGCCAGCGCTTGCGCCCGCGGGAGGAGGGGAAAACTCCCTCGACGAGATATGGCAGGACGACCGCGTCGAACTCAAGCCCCTTGCTCGCGTGCACAGTCATCAAGCGCACGAACTCACCGGTGGCCGGCACTTCCACGCTGGGGACTTTGTCGAAGCGCACAGCGTCATCGAGCCAGCGCAGGAAGTCGTGCAGACTCCGGGAGCCGTCGATGCCGATGAAGTCCTCGGCCAACTCCACCAGGGTTTCCATCGCGCGGATGCGGGTGGCGACCAGGTGCTCCGGCCCGAGCCGCATCTGGACATCGAGGCCGGTGGCCGCGCAGACCCGGCGCACAAGGTCTGCCACCGGCTCGCCGACGTGCCGCCGCAGCCTGCGCAACTCCTGCACCAGCGCCGCACACCGCTGCGCGGCGGCGTCGCTGAGGTCGGGGATGCGCTCGCCCTGGGCAATCGCCTCGAGCACGTCGGAGAGCGCGGCCACATCAGCCGGGTCCTGCTCGCGGACCGCGGAGGCAAGCTGCTCCGCCACCGGGCGGGCGGGGTCCTGCTTCTCGCGCGGGTTCATCGCCAGCGCCCGGTGCCCGAGCGCGGCGAGGTCTCTCACGCCGATGGCCCACCGCGGGCCGGCAAGCACCCGGACCAAGGAAGCGTTGTGCCCGGGGTTGCTCAGCAACCGTAAGACCGCAACGACGTCGGCCACTTCCGGCCGGCTCAACAACGCCGTGACGCCGACCACGTCGTACGGGACTCCGGCTGCATCGAGGGCCTGCGCCACCCGTGCGAGGTCGCCGTTGACTCGGCAGAGCACAGCAGTGTCCTTCGCCAAGAAGTCAGAGGCGAGGTCTTGGACCTGCTGCGCCACCCACGCCGTCTCCTGCTCTTGCGTGAGCAGCCGCGCGATGTGGACGGACCCCTGCTTAGTTGAGTTGGCGTCCGGGCGAAGCGGCTGCACCAGCGGGTGTTTGGCGCGCAGTGGCTCGCTGATGGTGTTGGCGACTTCGAGGATCTCGGGCGCGCAGCGACGCACTTCCGTGAGCGGGCTGTGGGTTCCTGCGCTGCCACCGAGTCCGAGGAAGTCCTCCGCGAACGCGTCGATGTTGAACACACTCGCCCCGCGCCAGCCGTAGATGGCCTGGCATGGGTCGCCCACGGCCATGATGCAGTGACCCTCGCCGAACAGCGCCTGCAGCATCCTGCGCTGCGCGACTGAGGTGTCTTGATACTCATCGAGGAGGACCACCTGGTACTGCTCGCGCAGCGCGGCGACCGCGTCCGGCTGACTGGCTGCTAGGTGCTGGGCCAACTGTGCTGCAGCACTCATCTGGTCGGCGAAGTCGACGAGGTACCGCTCGCGTTTGGCCGCGCGGAACTCCTGCACGAGGCCGGCGATCTCGATTCGCGCGAGCGCGGTGGCGAGCATCTGCTCGCCGGCTGCCTGCCAGGCCTTGGTGCCGTGCAGCGATGTGAGCCAAGCCGCGAGTGCGCGGTCGTGCTCGATGAGCCGCTCCGGGTCGATGAGCCGCTCCGCGAGCAGGTCGTCTAGGGCGAGCACGCTGGAAGAGACGCTGGCGGCGTTCGTCGACACGTGGACGAGTTCGGCCCGAGTGCGCTGCACCGTCCGGTATGCCAACTGGCGGCGGGTGACCTCGTGCATGAGCGACGCACCCGGCTCGTAGCCGATGCGCAGCCCGTGGTCGGCGAGCAGTCGCTGTGCGAATGAGTGGTACGTGGAGATCGACGGCTCGCCGACGACGTCGTCGGCGTAGTCTTGCGGCACCGCCGCGGAGTTCGCCGTCGTGGCGCGCTCGCGCAGCCGCTCAAGCCCGCGGGCGCAGCGGTCACCGAACTCGCCGGCCGCCTTGTTCGTGAAGGTCAGGCCGAGGATGCGGTCCGGCTCAACCTCGCCGTTGCCGACGAGCCAGAGGATGCGCGCGGTCATCACTGTCGTCTTGCCCGAGCCGGCGCCGGCGACCACGAGGTGCGGGTGCGCCGGAGCAGTGATGGCGGTGAACTGCTCGGGCGACCACACCAAAGGGTCGCCGCCGGGTGCGGCCAGCAGGGCCCCGAGCTCGGCCTCAGTCAGCATCAGAACCGCCCTCACTCGGGTCGTCGCCGGCAAGGCCCTCGAACACTTTCGCAGGGCAGGCCGATGTCAGCGGGCAGAACGTGCAGTGCGGGCCGGGTGTGGCGGCGAACGACTCACGACGGATGGCTGTCGCGGCCGTGTCGACGACCGCTTCGAAGTGCGCTCGTCCGGTGCCCCCGGCATCTGCGGAGAGCTGGGTCTTGACCTTCGGCCCGTCAGACGAGCCCTCTGCCACACGCAGGAAGACCAGTCCGGCGTCGACGTGCTCTGCTTCTGCGACCGAGGCCAGCGCGCCCTCGCGCACGACTGCTTGATACGTCAGCAGCTGCATGTGCGTCGCCACGTCAGAGGCAGTTGGGATGGAGTGCGGTGAGTTCGTCTTGAAGTCGTAGACGGTGACATGTTCTCCGTCGGCGACGACGCTGACCTCGACTCGGTCCATTGACCCGGTGAGCCGGATCTCATGCACACCGCCGTCGGTCGCGGCGACGCTGATGGTCGTGTCGAACCGGGCTTCCACACCGACCGTGCGACTGCCGGATGCGGCCTGAGCCCGGTGCCAGTGCAGGAAGCGTTCCATCGCGTTGCCGGCCTCGATGCGCTGCGCCTTGGATATCCACGGCGCGTCGTGGGCGACCTTGGGCCACACCTGGTCGATGAGTGCGGGGATGTCCGGGGCGACCTCGGGGTGCAGCGCAACTTGCTCGCACAGGGTGTGGATCAGCGAGCCGAAGACCAGCGCCGTGGTCTTCTCCGAGCCTGCGCCGACCTCACGCTCGAGGAACCAGCGCAGCGAGCAGTCGGAGATGTCCTTCAGCGCAGTACCGGACAGGCGCAGCGGGCCTTCGGGGCGCACCGGCGCAGGTCCCTCGCTGCGGTCATGCAACCCCCACCATGAGTCGGGGTCGGCCCCGGAGCCGGGGATGTCCGCAAGCCGGGCGAGCTGCGTTGCCGCCTGCGCTCGCCGGTCCGGAGGTTGGGAATCATCCGACACCACTGCGCGCAGCCGCGCGACCACATCCGGCACGCTCAGCGTACGAACTGACTGACGTTGCTCCATGTGCACCGCGACCTGCGGCACATTGCCTACGAAACGCCCGTCGCCGTCCTTGGTGAGCAGCTCCCGGACGAACGCCGACGGCCGGCTCGCCGCGTCGCTGGTGTGCCCGGCATCGACCGCGGTGATCCAGACACGTCGGCGGGCGCGCGTCAGGGCGACGTAGAAGAGTCGACGCTCCTCGGCGAGAAGCCCCGCCGGCGTCAGGCCGCCATCGAGGCCGTCAGCAGTGATCCGGTCGGCCGCGAGCATGCCGCCGCGCGGTCGGAGGTTCGGCCAGACACCGTCCTGCACTCCGCAGACGAAGACGTGGTCCCATTCCAAGCCCTTCGCGCGGTGAGCGGTCATGATGCGCACCCGCTCGACCACGGCGGCAGAGCCCACCGGCGCGACACCGATGCCCTGGGCGCGCACCTCCTCAACGAACCGGGACACGGATTTCGCCTTGGTGTGGGAGGCCTTCGCCGCCATCTCGAACAGGGTCATCACCGCGTCGAGGTCCCGGTCGGCCTGCCGGCCCGCCGGCCCGCCGCGCAGCGATACGGCACGAAGGCGGTTGGGCCACGCGTTTCCCGAGCCGGACCACAGACTCCACAGGACCTCGCCCGGCGAGCCGCCGCGGCTGCGCACCGACCGGGCCGCGTCGAGCCGGTCATGCCAGGCTCGCAGTCGCGGCAGCGCGTCACCGCAGCGGTCGGATGTGGCATCAGCCAACGCGGCACGCTCGCGAACCAGCGCCACCACGATCTCGTCGCTGGATGCGGGCACACATCCCGGGTCCTCCCGCCGCTGCTGCAGGCGGATGTGGCGAACCAGCGCGCGGATGTCAGCGGGATCTGCTCCGCACAGCGGCGAGTGCAGCAAGGTGTAGGCGACCGGCACCGTCAGCCCCTGCGGCTCATCGACCAGCAGCGCAGCCTCGAGCAACGCGCTGACCGCGCCGTTCGCGACCACCGGCTGCTCGTCACCGTCGATGTCGACCGCGATGCCCGAGGCGATGCAGGCTCGCGCCAACACCGGGATCTGCTCGCTGGTGCGCACCAGCACCACGACGCCACTGAGGCTGTGTCCCTGCTGGCTCAGTCTCGCAATCCGCTCGGCCACCGCTGCGGCCTCCACGCGCGGGCTGGCGCACAAGACAACGTCGGCGACGTGCTCACCCTCTGACGGGCTGTGACCACGCGAACCTCCGGCAGCCGCTCCGGCGCCACCATCGCTGCCACCCGGGCCCTGCGCGTCGCCCTCGGCGCCGCGTCGGGGGATGCCGTCCGCGGGTGCCCCGCCGACGCACTCCGGCCGGCGGTGCTGCTCGCGCATCTGCGACCAGCCCAGCACGCCGGGGTATTGCACCTTGCTGATGCCCACGTCCGCCACCGCGCGCAACGCCGGGCCGAAGCGGCGGCAGGTCCGCAGCACCACCGTCCGCGCAGGACGGCCCGGCAGGCCGAAGGCGTCGGCGAAGCCGAAAATGCCGCCGACGTCTGCGCCGCGGAATGCGTAGATGCTCTGGTCGGGGTCGCCGACGACGGTGACATCGCATGCCGGGCCGACGATCGCGCGCAGCAACTGCACCTGCGCCGGGTCAGTGTCTTGATATTCGTCGACGAACACCGCCCGCAGCCGGGAGTGCACCGCCCGGCTTATCTCTGGGGACTGGACCGCGGCCGTGGCAGCGACGACGAGGCTGGCGTAGTCGAATGCGTCGCGGTCCTCGAGGTACGACTCGTATTGCTGCAGCAGGCTGGCCGCCAGCGTCCACGCCGGATCGGCACCGGCCGCGTCGCGTAGACGCTCGGCGTCCAAGCCGACCGCGCGGGCCCGGGCCATCGCCGAGCGCAACTGGCGTCCGAACTCAGTCGTGAGCACAGCCACTCGCAGGTCGTCAGGGAACGGGATTCGCCCCACCTGCAACGCCGCTTGCACGATCTCGTGGACGGTGGACTGCTCCTCGTAACCGGCGAGCAGCCGCGGCGGACCTTGGAGGCGCAAGGTGTCCGCGTGCTTGCGCACCAGAGCGAAGGCGTACGAGTGGAACGTGGAAACCTGCGGCCCGGCACCACCGAGCCGGATGGCGACCCGGTCACGCCACTCCTGCGCTGCCTTGCGCGCGAAGGTCAGGCCGAGCACCTGGTCGAGCTCGCAGCGGTCTGGCCCGACGAGCCGGTCGACCATCGCCTCCACCAGAGTGGTTGTCTTGCCGGTGCCCGGGCCGGCGAGCACCAGCAGCGGCGACCCGCGGTGCGCTACAACCGCGCGCTGCTGCGCGTCCAGGCTCGGGAT
>JAGWWW010000046.1 GCA_018970205.1 Actinomycetales bacterium | reverse complement strand
AACCCCGCGCTGCAGAACGCCCGCACCCGCCTCGCGGCCGGGGAACTCGGCCAGGTGTTCCAGGTCGTCACCCGCCGGCAGGGCCCTTTCCCGGCGCGTATCGCCGACGTCGGAGTGGTCAAGGACTTGGCGACCCACGACATCGACCTCACCGCCTGGGTCACCGGCCAGCCGTTCGCACAGGTGTCCGCGTGTGTGGCGCACCGCACCGGCCGCGAGCACGAGGACCTGGTCTCAGTGACCGGCAAACTCGCCGACGGCACCGTCACCAGCCACCTGGTGAACTGGCTGTCCCCGATGAAGGAGCGCGTCACCGTCATCACCGGCGAGCGCGGCGCGTTCATCGCCGACACCCTCACCGCCGACCTGACCTTCGTCGCCAACGGCACCATCGCCACCCAATGGGACGACATCGCACAGTTCCGCGGCGTCAGCGAGGGCGACGTCATCCGCTACGCCATCGCCAAACCCGAGCCGCTGCGCACCCAACACGAGAACTTCCGCGACGCCGTCCTGGGCAAACCCGCCGACATCGTCACCATGCGCCAAGGCATGACCACCGTCAAAGTCGCCGACGCCATCCTCGCCTCAGCCGCCACCGGCATCACCCAGACCCTCTGACGCTGCGGCGCTCACGCACCCTGCTGCGCCTCGAGCAGTGCCTGCACCGCGCGTTGGGCGGCGTCGCCGGTGCCGTAGGGCGCGCCCTGCTGCTCTGCGGGGGCGGGCCTGACTGCCAGACGCGCGAGGTCGCCGAGGTTCGGGTCCAGCACATTCCAGCCGCCCTCGAGGGTCTCGACCCACTCGGTCTCAGTGCGCACGGTCGTCACCGGAACCCCGAGCAGGAACGCCTCCTTCTGCAGGCCCCCGGAGTCGGTGACGACCCCGACGCTGTTCATCACGGCGGCGACCATCTGCGGGTACGCCAACGGCTCCGCTGCCACGATCGAGCCGCCACCGACGGTGAGCCCGAAGTCTGCGGCGCGTTGCAGAAGCCGCGGGTGCGCCAGCAGCAGCACCGGCACCGGCACCTCAGCGAGCCCGGCCAACACCTGCGCCAGGCGTGCCGGGTCGTCGGTGTTCTCCGCGCGGTGGATTGTGGCCACGACATACGGTTTGGTCGCGTCGACCGCGGTGGGCAGGAACTCGGCTTGCCCGCGCACCGCGTCGCGGACCGTGAAACAGATGTCGGTCATGACGTCGCCGACCACCACGGTGCGCGCCGCGAGGCCCTCGTCGGCCAGGTGTCGTGCGGCGACCTGCGTGGGCGCGAGCAGCAGGTCTGCGGCGTGGTCGGTCAAGACGCGGTTGTGCTCCTCGGGCATGCGCCGGTTGAACGAGCGCAGGCCTGCCTCGAGATGGGCAACCGGCAGGTGCAGCTTCACCGCGGCCAGCGCGGCTGCGAGCGTGGAGTTGGTGTCCCCGTAGACCAGCACCCAGTCCGGGGCGTGCTGCTGCAGCACCGGCTCCAGGCCGGCCAGCATCGCCCCGGTCTGCTGCCCGTGCCCGCCGCCGCCGATGCCCAGGTTCACATCCGGCGCCGGGATCCTCAGGTCCGCGAAGAAAACATCGGACATCACGTGGTCGTAATGCTGCCCGGTGTGCACGATGACGTGCTCCACTCCCGGCTGCCCGGCCAGCGCCTGCGCCATCGCGGCCAGCTTCACGAACTGCGGGCGCGCGCCCACCACACTGAGCACCTTCACGCGCCCGACACTAGCCAGCGGTGCACCCGGGACGGGCGCTGACCGGCATCTAGGATGACGCCCGCAAGAGCACCGGCGCCGTATGGGCCCGGGCTGCCGCCGCGGCGCAGGATGCGCCGCCGTCCCGATACACCAGAGTGGGAGCCTCCTGCCGTGAACATCACCGTGGTCGCTTTAGGCAAGATCGGCCTACCGCTGGCAGTGCAGTTCGCCGCCAAAGGCCACCGGGTGTTCGGCGCGGACGTCAACGCGACCACCGTCGAGTTGGTCAACGCCGGCACTGAGCCGTTCCCCGGCGAGCACGACCTGGACCGGTTGCTCAAAGAGGTCGTGGCCGACGGCCGGCTGACCGCGACCACCGACACCGCCGCCGCGGTCGCGCAGAGCGACGCCGTGGTCATCGTGGTGCCGCTGTTCGTAGACGCGGACGGGGTGCCGGACTTCGGGTGGATGGACGCCGCCACCCGCGACGTGGCCAAAGGCCTCAAGCCCGGCACGCTGGTGTCGTATGAGACGACGCTGCCGGTTGGCACCACCCGCGACCGGTTCTGGCCGATGCTGGTCGAAGGTTCCGGGCTCGCTGCGGAAGACTTCCACCTGGTGTTCTCACCCGAGCGGGTGTTCACCGGCCGGGTGTTCGCCGACCTTCGCCGGTACCCCAAACTCGTCGGCGGCGTGAACCCCGCCTCCGCCGCGGCCGGGGTGGCGTTCTACGAGCAGGTGCTGGACTTCGACGAGCGCACCGACCTGGCACGCCCCAACGGCGTGTGGGACTTAGGAAGCGCGGAGGCCTCCGAGATGGCCAAACTGGCCGAGACGACCTACCGCGACGTCAACATCGGCCTGGCCAACCAGTTCGCCGCGTTCGCAGAAGGCCACGGCATCGACGTGTACTCCGTGATCGAGGCGTGCAACTCCCAGCCGTTCAGCCACATCCACCGCCCCGGCATCGCCGTGGGCGGGCACTGCATCCCGATCTACCCGCGCATGTACCTGTGGAACGACCCCGCCGCCACCGTGGTGCGCGCCGCCCGCGAGGCCAACGCCGCCATGCCCGAGCACTGCGTGCGCCTGCTCGCCGACACCCACGGCGACCTCACCGGGCAGACCGTGGTCGTGCTCGGCGCGGCCTACCGCGGCGGGGTGAAGGAGACCGCGTTCTCCGGGGTCTTCCCCACCGTCGCCGCGCTCACAGCCCGCGGCGCGAACGCCGTGGTGCACGACCCGATGTACACCGACGACGAACTCCGCGCCCACGGCCTGACCCCGTACCACCTCGGCCAACCCGCCGACGCCGCCATCGTGCACACCGACCACGCCGACTACCGCGACCTCGCCCCCGCCGACCTGCCCGGGGTGCAAACCGTCATCGACGGCCGACGCATCCTGAACGACACCTGGGACAACATCACCACCCGCGTCCTCGGAACCGCGGCCAACTGACACCCGAGCCCAGACCCGACGATGAGCGAGGCGCGCAAGCCGCATGTGGTGATGATCGTCGGCAACGACATCGCCACCGACACCCGCGTGCGCAAGATGGGCGTCGCCATGACCCGCCTCGGCGCGCGAGTCACCATCGTCTGTTACACCGCCAGCAAGGTGCCCAAGCCCAGCCACATCGGCGAGGTCGACGTCGTGCGCGTGCACGTGCCCTTCCGGCTGCGCGCGGCGCAGAAGGCGCGCCTTGAGGAGCGTCGCCCGTCGCACCGGCTCTCTGACACTTACATCCTGCAGTACGACGCAAAGCGCATCCGGTTGACACTGCGCAAGCAAGACGCTGTCGAGCGAGGCGGCGCTCTCGCCGGGTTGCGCGTCAACTGGTACCGCGGGCTGCTCAAACTCACCCGCATCCGCAGGCGCCTGCGCCTGAAGGCGATGGGCTACGGCCGCCAGGCGTGGAAGAACTGGGACGCGATGGTCTCGCGCATCCCTTATTTCGCGACCTGGCAGCGGTTGCTGCCTGATATGGACGACTACCTGATCCGTTTCCAGGCCGTCATCGAGAGCCTGCAGCCGGACGTCATCCACGCGCACGACGTCCACATGATGCGCGTCGCGGACCGCGTCACCAAGACGCTGGCTGTGGCCGGCAAGAACGTGCCATGGGTCTACGACGCCCACGAATACGTCCGCGGCCTGTCGCAGACGCCGTCACGTCCGCCGCGTCGCATCGCGGCCTTCGCGGACCTCGAGAAGTCGCACATCCACTCCGCAGCGCGCGTGATGACCGTGAGCCCGGAACTCTCACGGCGTCTGCAGCGCCAGTACTCGCTGAAGCGACTTCCCGATGTGGTCCTGAACATCCCGCAGCCGCCGGAGTCGGTGCCACACGACGCACCGACGCTTCGCGCCGTCATCGGCCTGCCGCCCGCGACCCCGCTGCTCGTCTACAGCGGGATGATGGCCGCGGTGCGAGGCATCGACACCGCCGCGGCCGCGCTGGAGCACCTCCCCGGTGTGCACCTGGCATTCGTGTGCGTGCCCGGTGTGCACGTGGCCCAAGCATTCCGCGAGGAAGTCGCCACCAAGCCGTACGCCAACCGCGTCCACTTCGTCGACCCGGTCGCACCGATGCTGGTGCCGCACTACCTCTCCTCGGCAGACCTCGGGCTGCTGCCGCTGCGGCACTTCGGCAGCCACGAAGTCGCGCTGGCGAACAAGCTCTTCGAGTACATGCACGCCGGACTGCCCATCGTCGTCAGCGACTGCGCGGCGCAGAAGCAGTTCGTCAACGAGCAGCGCATCGGCACAGTCCACGTCGCCGGGGACGCTCGCGACCTCGCCCGAGCAGTGCAAGAGGCGCTGGCGAACGTCGACGAACTGCGGGCGCGAGTCCGCAACGAGGGCCTGCTGCGCGAGTACTCCTGGAACGCGCAGGAAGCGCGCCTGCACGACGTCTACCGTGAGGTGCTCCCCGGCGCCGGCTTCCTCCCCGTCTCAATCCCCGCACCGGGCGGGGAGCCCGCTGAACTTCCAGGCCTGGCCGGGGCGAACCACGCCGACCACCGGACCGTCCTCGGCATCGGCCCGGCGAACTCTGCCGGGCAGGCATGGCAGTGGATGAAGGCGCTCGAGCGCCACAACCCCGAGGTCACCACAGAGGTGCTGACGGTCCGCGCCGGCGCGTTCGGCTTCAACACCGACATCGCGGTCTCCCCGGACGACTTCGCCAAGGACTCCGGGTGGCAGACGCGGCACAGCCTGCACGCGCTCACGACCTACACACATGTGCTGCTCGAGGCTGCCCGGCCCCTGTTCGGCACCCTCAACGGCAACGACTTCACCGGCGACGCCGGGATGCTCCAAGCCGCCGGCAAGGTCGTCGGCCTGGTGTTCCACGGCTCCGAGGTCCGCAACCCGCGCGCCCACGCCGCCGCCTGCCCGACCTCGCCGTTCCGAAACCCCAAAGACGCGGAGACGGTGCGCCTGCAGGTGAAGTTCGATCAGGTCATCGATGCCATCCGGGAGTTTGAAGGCCCGAAGTTCGTCTCCACCCCGGACCAACTCGACTACATCCCCGACGCGACATGGTTGCCCGTGGTCGTCCCCACCGAAGGCCTGCCCGCAACCTCCGCACCTTTGCAGCGCGACGTCCCCGTTGTCGTCCACGCGCCGTCACGCAAATCCCTCAAGGGCACCGACGAGATCGAGAGCGCGCTGCAGCCCCTGATCGCTGAGGGGCTCATCACGTACCGACGCATCGAGAACATCCCGGCAGCGGAGGTGATGGGCTTCCTCGCCGACGCTGACATCGTCATCGACCAAGTGCTGCTCGGCATCTACGGCGTGCTCTCCTGCGAGGGCATGGTCCTCGGCCGGCTCGTGGTGGGCCGCGCCGACGCCGGCACCCGCGATCGCGTCCCGAGCGAAATCCCCATCGTCGACGCCACGCCGTCGACGCTCGCTGCGACGATGCGAGACATCCTCGCCGACCGCGCGCGCTACCAGGCCATCGCCGCCGCTGGGCCGGACTTCGTTCGCGAGTTCCACGACGGCCGCCGCTCCGCGCAGATCCTGAGCGAATTCACCGCGCTGCGCCCGTAGCCCACTGGCATCCGCCCGCACACCCAGACGACCACGCCTGCGGGAGCGCTGCTGCCCCCGCGCGACAGCCTCGGCACCCCGACCGACTCATCCGCTGCCGGTGCCGGTGCCCGCTGCAGCCAGTGCGCCGGCTCCGGCCTCCCTCACTAGGCTTCAACACGATGTCTGCCTCACATAACGTCTCCGACTCCAGCGTCCACACCGCGATGATCGATGCCCGCGGCCTGGTGAAGAAGTACGACGACTTCACGGCTGTCGACGGCATCGACTTCACGGTCACCCGCGGGGAGTCCTTCGGCCTGCTCGGCCCCAACGGCGCCGGCAAGTCCACGACCATGCGGATGATCGCCTGCACCTCCCAGCGCACCGCCGGGACCCTGGAGATCCTCGGCCGCGACACCGACCACCACGGGCCCTGGATCCGCGCGCACCTCGGGGTGGTGCCGCAGCAGGACAACCTCGACCGCGAGCTCACCGTCCGCGAGAACCTCTACATCTACGGCCGATACTTCGGCCTGCCCCGCTCGTACATCAACGACAAAATCGACGAGCTGCTCGATTTCGCGCAACTCGAGGACAAGCGCGACGCCAAGGTCGACTCCCTCAGCGGTGGCATGAAACGCCGCCTCACCATCGCCCGCGCGCTCATCAACGAGCCCGAGATCCTCATGCTCGACGAGCCCACCACCGGCCTGGACCCGCAGGCCCGCCACGTGCTGTGGGACCGCCTTTTCCGCCTCAAGGAACGCGGCGTCACCCTCATCATCACCACGCACTACATGGACGAGGCCGAGCAGTTGTGCGACCGGCTGGTGGTGATGGACAAGGGCAAGTTCATGGCCGAAGGCTCTCCCGCAGGGCTCATCGCGCAGTACTCCAGCAAGGAAGTGGTGGAGGTCCGCTTCGGCAGCGACCGCAACCAGGAGATCGCCGACCAGATCGCCGACCTCGGCGACCGCGTCGAGGTGCTGCCCGACCGAATCCTGCTCTACACATCCGAGGGCGAGGCTGCCTTGGAACGCATCATCGACCGCGGGCTGCGACCGATGACCTCACTGGTGCGTCGCTCATCCCTAGAAGACGTGTTCCTGCGCCTGACCGGCAGAAGCCTGGTGGACTGAGGACGCCCATGAACACGCACATCGCCATCGAGACCACAGCGCCTCGCCCGCTGACCACCCCTCCCGCCGACAACCGACGGGCCTGCTGACATGGCCACCGTCGACACTGGCGCGACTCCCGCCACGCGCGCGTGGCAGGGGGCGAGCCGGCTCGTGCAACCGGCGCGCATCGCGCGCAGCGGCGCTTGGTACGTCGCTGAGTATCGCCTGCGAAACCTCTCCAAATGGTGGGGCGCCATCGTGGCATTCGGCCTCGGCAACCCGGTGCTCTACCTGGCATCCATCGGCCTCGGCGTGGGCGCGCTGGTCAACCGCAACGGCCCCAACGCCCTGCCGGACGGCGTCGCGTACCTCACGTTCCTCGCGCCGGCGCTGCTCGCGACCGCCGCCATCCAGGGAACGCAGGACGAGGTCACCTTCCCGCTCATGCACGGCCTCAAGTGGGAGCGCGTGTTCTACGCCATGCAGTCCACCGCGATCACCCCGACTCAGATCGCACAGGGCGTGATGATCACCGCGGTCATCCGCTCGGTGTTCACAGCCGGCATCTACTGGCTGGTGCTGTGGGTGGTCGGCGGGTTCACCTCCGCCAACGCCATCCTGGCGATGCCGGCTGCCATCGTGGCCGGCGTCTCTTTCGCGTGCCTGATGCTCGCACTCACTGTGCGCTTCATCGACTCACAGATGTTCCTGTCCTCCATCGGCCGCTTCGTGCTCACCCCGATGTTCATGTTCTCCGGCACTTTCTTCCCCCTGGAGAGCATGCCGCTGGCCGTGCGATGGCTGGGCTGGATCTCGCCGTTGTGGCATGCCACGGACCTCGGCCGGGTCCTCACCTACGGCAAGGCCGTCCCCGGCTGGCTGGTCCTCACGCACATCGCATACCTGCTGCTGCTCGGCGCGGTGACCTTCGCCATCGGCAGCCGCATGCTGACCAAGAAGATGACCGGATGAGCACCATCGAGCGGCCAGTTCCCGCACTCTCTGCCGCCATCGCCGACCGGGTCGGCGCGCGCCTCGGGGCGGGCATCTACGCGCGCCGCGCCCACGCGATGGTCGAGCGGTTCTGGATCGCCTTCCGCTCCAGCCAGTGGATGATGATCCTCTCCGGCTTCA
>JAGWWW010000045.1 GCA_018970205.1 Actinomycetales bacterium | reverse complement strand
ACCCGGTTCACCTCGGGCACCTCGTTGGTGATGCGGTTGGAGATGTGCGCGAGCAGGTCGTACGGCAGCCGCGCCCAGTCCGCGGTCATCGCGTCCTCGCTGGTGATGGGGCGCAGCACGATGGGGTGGCCGTAGGTGCGGCCGTCGCCCTGCACACCGACGCTGCGCACATCCGCGAGCAGCACCACCGGCATCTGCCAGACCTCAGCATCGAGCCCGGCGCGGGTGACCTCCTCACGCACGATCGCGTCGGCTGCGCGCAGCATCTCCAGCCGCTGCGAGTCCACGGCGCCGACGATGCGGATGGCAAGTCCTGGCCCGGGGAAGGGGTGGCGCGCGACGATCGCCTCGGGCAGCCCGAGCTGCCGGCCGACGGCGCGTACCTCGTCTTTGAACAGCAGCCTCAGCGGCTCCACGAGCGTGAACTGCAGGTCCGCCGGCAGGCCGCCGACGTTGTGGTGGCTCTTGATGGTGGCGGTGCCGGAGCCGTGGCCGCTCTCGACCACATCCGGATACAACGTCCCCTGCACGAGGAAGTCCACGCTCTCACCGTGCGCCCCCGCTTGCGCGACGAGGTCGGCGGCCGCGTCCTCGAACACACGGATGAACAGCCGGCCGATCTCTTTGCGCTTGGTCTCCGGATCGGACACCCCCGCCAGTGCTGAGAGGAACCGCTCGGCGGCATCGACGACGACCAACGAAACCCCGGTGGCCGCGACGAAGTCGCGCTCGACCTGCTCGCGCTCGCCTTGTCGCAGCAGACCGTGGTCCACGAACACACATGTGAGTTGGTCACCAACTGCTTTGTGGACCAGCGCGGCCGCAACTGCGGAATCCACGCCGCCGCTGAGCCCGCAGATGACGCGGCCGGAGCCGACCTGCGTGCGTATGGCCTCGACCTGCTGCTCCACGATGGAGTCCGGCGTCCAGTCCGCGGGGATGCCCGCGAGGTCGTGCAGGAACCGGCGCAGCACGGCTTGGCCGTGCTCGCTGTGCCGCACCTCGGGGTGGAACTGCACCCCGGCCAACCGGCGAGAGACATCCTCGAAGGCGGCGACGGCCGTGCCGGCGGTCGACGCGGTGACAGTGAAGCCCGCAGGGGCGACGGCGACGCTGTCGCCGTGCGACATCCAGACCGACTGCTCAGCCGGCAGGTCGGCGAACACCACGTCGTCATCAGCGGTGCGCACCAGCGGCGTGCGGCCGTACTCGCGGGTGCCGGTGTGGGCGACCTCGCCGCCGAGGGCCCGCGCCATCGCCTGGAAGCCGTAGCAGATTCCGAACACCGGGATGCCGGCGTCGAACAGCGCGGGGTCGACCGCGGGCGCACCCGGTTCGTACACGCTCGACGGGCCGCCGGAGAGGATGACCGCGGCGGGGCGGCGAGCGACGATGTCAGAGACAGGCGTGGTGTGCGGGATGACCTCGGAGAAGATGCTCGCCTCGCGCACCCGCCGGGCGATGAGTTGGGCGTATTGCGCACCGAAGTCAATGACGAGGACGACCGGCTGCCCGGTCAACGGCTGCTCCGCGGTCGGCGCTGTCATGGGAGACGATCGTACGCAGCGGTCACCGCACCGCGATCGCGCGCGTTCCGTCTGCTCAGCATGGCTCGTCCGCAGCCTGTTCCAGGCATCGCAACCGCACGGGTCCCCACTCCTAGCGCGAGTTCGCTGTGAGTCTCCGGCCGCACCCAGCCGCAATCTGTTCCAGCATCGCGACCGCGCCGGTAGCCCGGCCCTAACGGACGTGCGCCGCAGGCCTTGGGGCTCACCTAGCCGTAGTTGGGCCGGGCCTTGTGGGCAGCACGGTTGCGGCTTCAAGGGAGTTCACACGTAGTAACAGACCCGGGAGTAGGCTGCCCGGCGGCATGAGAGACCCATTCAAGAAACTCCCTGTAGCTGACCCCGGAACCCCAGACCTGAGAAGCGTCCCGCGCCTCTTCGGGTGGCTTGTGCGCGGTCAGTTGGACCAGCTATGCGTCGGCATCGTCTACGGCATCGTCTGGATGATGAGCCAGGCGATGATCCCCGGCGCCCTCGGGCGCGGCATCCAAGCCGCGTCAGACAAAGACATGCACGCCCTGCTGAAGTGGACCGGCGCAGTCGTAGCTCTTGGTGCGGTGCAAGCCGTCACAGGCATCCTGCGCCACCGCCGCGCGATCGCGAACTGGATGACCGCCGGCACCAAGGTGCAACAACTGCTCGCCCGGCACGCGTCCGCGCTCGGCGGAGACCTGCCGAAGCAAGTGGCAACCGGCGAAATCGTCGCGGTCAGCGCCAACGACGTCGAGCGCATCGGCGGAACAGTCGACGTCATCCCGCGCCTGGTCGGTGCGCTGGTCGCGTTCACGACCGTCGCGAGCATCCTCATCCACGCGTCATGGCAGCTCGGCCTCATCGTCATCCTCGGCGTGCCGGTGCTCGCCCTCGGCGTCGGTCCGCTCATCAAACCTCTGCAGGCCCGCGAAGCCGAGCAGCGCAAACGCCTCGGCAAGACCACCGAACTCGCCTCCGACACAGTCGCCGGCCTGCGCGTCCTGCGCGGCATCGGCGGGGAGGACCTCTTCGTCGAGCGGTTCGAGCAGTCGTCGCAGAGCGTGCGTGCGGCAGCCGTGCGCACAGCGCAGGTGCGCTCACTGGTCGACGCGATGCAGGTGTTCCTGCCCGGGGCATTCATCCTCGGCATGATGTGGGGCGGTGCGCACCTGGTCATCAGCGGCCGGCTGACCATCGGGCAACTGATCTCCTTCTACGGCTACAGCGCGTTCCTCGTGATCCCGTTGCGCACCCTCACCGAGGCAGCGCGCAAGTGGACGAGCGGCTGGGTCGCGATGCGCCGACTCATCCGCGTGCTGACCCTCGCGCGCGAGCGCATCGAGCCGGCCACGACCGTGCCTGCTGCCGAACTGCGATTCGACTGCGAACTCGTCGACGCCGTGTCCGGCGCCCGCATCCCCGCCGGACGGCTCACCGCCATCGCCTGCGACAACCCCGATGTCGCCGACGAGATAGCCGAGCGCCTCGGCGGCTACCGCGAGGACGCCGACACCCGCTTGGGCGAGGTCCCCTTCGCCCGGCTGTCCGACGCGACTCTGCGCGAGACCGTGCTTGTGCAGGACAAGGACCCGGTGCTGCTGTCGGGAACTCTCGGCGCTCTGTTCGAAGTGCCGTCCACCGGAAAGGTCACCGTGGCGGACGCCATCGCCGCCGCAAGCGCCGAGGACATCCTCGACAGCCTCGACGGCGACGGCATGCGCGCGGTTCTGGTGGAGCGCGGCCGCACGCTCTCCGGCGGCCAACGCCAGCGGCTCGCGCTCGCGCGCTCGCTCGTGGCCGACCCGCCGATCCTCGTCCTCGACGAGCCGACCAGCGCCGTGGACGCCCACACCGAGGCCCGCATCGCAGCCAACATCGGGGCGGTGCGCGCCGGCAAGACCACCGTCGCCTTCACCACCAGCCCGCTGCTGCTCGACAAAGCCGACCACGTCATCTTCGTCAAGGACGGCCACGCGGTCGACAGCGGCACGCATGAGCATCTGGCCGCCTCGAACACCGACTACCGCCGCGTCGTCGTCAGGGACATCTCATGAGCCAACCCACCACGCCCACCGACGCGACAATCCAGGAAGAGCGCAGAACCGCCGGCTCGATCCCGCAGCAGCCGGGCACACCGGCGAAGGCCCGCGACCGACGGCCGCGCTCTGACGTGGTCGTGGAGCCGTACGGCGACACCCCCATCACCGCCGGCGGCTACCCCGCGCCGCCGAAGGACACCAGCGCCGTGCCCCGCGACCTCGGGCTGCGCGCCTCCGCCGCGCGCATGCCCATCGCCAGCGACACCACCGTGCGCCGGGAACTGCGGCGCCTGCTCACCGAGCACCGCCGCGGCTTCCTCACGGTGATCGCCTTCCACGCCACCGGCGCCATCGCCGGCCTGGTGCCCGCGCGGGTGCTCGGCCACCTGGTCGAGGGCCTGAAGGACCACGTGCTGACCGGCTCCGGCATCAACCGGTACGCGCTCATCATCGCCATCGCGCTCATCGTGCAGACGATCTTCACGCGGCTCACGCGCCTTCGCTCGTCCGTGCTCGGGGAGTCCATCCTCGCCTCGCTGCGAGAGCGGTTCATCAAGCGTTCTGTGGTGCTGCCGCCGAGTGTGGTGGAGACCGCCGGCACCGGCGAGTTGCTTACCCGCACGACCACCGACATCGACAAGGTGGCATGGACTGTCCGCGACGCCGTGCCGGAACTTTCCATCGGGTTCGTGACCTTCGTGCTGGTGATGGGGGCGCTGGTCACGACCGCGCCGCTGCTCGCACTCATCTGGTGCATCGGGCTGCCGGCCATCATCCTGACGAGCCGTTGGTATTTCCGTCGTTCGCCGCAGGCCTACCGCGCCGAGTCGTCGTCCTACGCCGCGGTCAACCAGGTCCTCGCGGAGAGCGTCGACGCCGGCCGCACCATCGAGGCGCTGCGCCTGGGCCAAGCGCGGGTGCGCCGCACCGACGCGGCAATCGGGCGCTGGCTGCAGTGGGAGTCCTACACGATGCGCCTGCGCACACGCTGGTTCCCCTCGCTCGAGGTGGGCTACGTCGTGCCGCTGGCGGTGGTGCTCCTCGCGGGTGGCTGGCTCTATGCCCACGGCACCGTCACACTCGCGCAACTCACGGCCGCGACCTTGTACGCCCAGATGCTCGTGCAGCCGCTTGACATGATGCTGATGTGGTTCGACGAGTTGCAGGCGGGGCAGGCGTCGCTGGCGCGCATCCTCGGCGTGCACGAGATCGCCGACGAGGAGGTCGACGCCAGCCAGAAGCCGGAGGGCTTCGACATCCACGCCGACGACGTCCACTTCGCCTACCGCACCGGCCGCGACGTCCTCAAGGGACTGAACCTCGAGGTCGAGCCGGGCACTCGGCTCGCGGTCGTCGGACCATCAGGGGCAGGTAAGTCCACCCTCGGAAAACTGCTGGCCGGCATCCATGCCGCGACCGGCGGCGAGCTCACTCTGGGCGGCGCGGACATCGGCGCGATGCCGACGGAGTCGATCCGCAAGCACGTCGCCATCGTCACGCAGGAACACCATGTGTTCGTCGGCTCGCTGCGCGACAATCTGTTGCTCGCCCAACGCGGCGCGAGCGACGAGCAACTGTGGAATGCGCTCGACGTGGTCGACGCCGGCGACTGGGCGCGCTCGCTTGCCGACGGGCTCGACACCGAGGTGGGCAGCGGCGGCGTGCGAGTCGGACCGGCGCAGGCCCAACAGATCGCGCTGGCGCGGTTGGTGCTGGCAGACCCGCACACACTCGTGCTCGACGAAGCCACATCGCTGCTCGACCCGCGCGCAGCCCGCCACCTCGAGCAGTCACTGGCCGCAGTGCTCGAGGGACGCACGGTGGTGGCCATCGCGCACCGGCTGCAGACCGCTCACGACGCGGACCTCATCGCCGTGGTGGAAGACGGCGTCGTGAGCGAGTTCGGCGCCCATGACGACCTCGTGGCGGCGCAAGGGCCGTACGCGGCGCTGTGGAAGTCCTGGCGCGACGAGAAGTAGCGCGCACCTGACATTTGCCAGTTAGTTAAGCCGCCGCGACGCTAGGCACAGCCCACGCCCTGCGGTACCGTCACACTCGACCGGGTCGCGCCCCTATTTGGCGCATGTGGCCCGCCGCAGACCGTAAGGGGCTCGCATGTTCACTGTCCGCCGCCGTATCGCCGCGCTCGTCATCAGCCTGCTCGCTGGGACCTTGAGCATGGCCGCACCCGCATCCGCAGACCCGGACGTGGTGAGCCCCCAAGAGGGGATGGTGACGCTGTCCGGCGCCATCACGGGCGCGCCAGCCGGCTACACCGACGCCTGGGTGACGGTCTACCAACAAGGGCGGTACTGCGATGACCCGGACAACTGCTGGGATGACTTCAGCTGGGTCAACGACAGCAAAGTCGACCCGTCCAGCGGTGCGTTCGCAGTGCCCGTGCCTGCCGGGGCGACCTACCGACTCGTCGCCCGTGGTGAAGGATTCATCGGCAACGCCTACGGCGTCGCCCCCGCGAACACCGAACCGGATATGGCCGCAGGGTCGCCCATCGTGGTCGGTGACCAGGACATCGCCGGGCTCGACATCGCGGTGACCCGCAAGCCACTGATCGCAGGCACCATCACCTTGCCCGCGGCCGCGCTCGCGGACCCCGGCATGGACGAACTCAGCGAGGTGTTCGCCGGGACGTCGGTTTCGATCTACACCTTCCAGCCTGGGGACGACGAGATGGGAACGGTCGCCGGCTGGCAGGTGGTCAAGAGCCAGACATTCGACAGTTCGGCGCTGTCGCAGCAACTCTCGTACGCGCTGCCTGTGAACCCCGGCACCTACCGCGTGAGTTTCAAGAACTACTGGACCGGTGAGGTCTTCTTCGGCGGCACCTCGCTGGAGACTGCCGCTGACGTCACGGTCGGCGACTCCGACGCCGCCGGCATCGACTTCGCGCCGAGCGCGCTTCCGGTGGTCAGCGGAACAATCACCCCGCCCGCCGACACGAAGCTCGACTCCAGGTTGTTCGTGATCGCAATTCCCTTCAGCCCCGGCGACGAGGGCTCCCCGCTGGAGGACTTCGGACGCTTCGCCTATGCCATCCCCGCGGCTGACGGCAGCTACCAACTGCCCGCCCCTGCCGGCGACTACGCCCTCCTCGTGCTCGGCGACACGATGTACGGGTTCTACGGCCCCGAGCCGGACTGCTTCAGCGTCCAAGGTTTCGACAAGGGTTGCTTCCCCGCACGACTGACGCTCGACTCCGCCGGCGCGACCGGAGCCGACTTCCAACTGCGCCTGTTCCCGCGCTTCA
This sequence comes from Actinomycetales bacterium, assembly GCA_018970205.1. Lineage (GTDB taxonomy): Bacteria > Actinomycetota > Actinomycetes > S36-B12 > UBA5976 > RFTO01. The sequence goes on along the minus strand of JAGWWW010000045.1, from coordinate 1,294 downwards.
CCGGCACGGTGACCCTGCCTGACGGCGTGCTCGCCTCGGATGTGGTCGTCTCGGCGGAGACTTGGCAGCAGCCTGACCCGGACTGCGACCCTGAATGGACCGTCTGCGGCGGCTGGTCGACAGTATCGACCGGCACCGTGATCGACAACGGCGACGGCACCGGGACGTACCAGGTCCCCATGAAAGAGCGCGGCACCTACCGCCTGATTTTCAGCGGGTACCTCGTCGAGAGCCTGGTGATCGGCGGGGACGCCGCACCGAATGATGATGCTGTCTCGCTGGACTCATTGGCCTTCAGCGAGTTCACCCGCGACGTGACCCTGAAACTGCAGCCCCAGATCGTGGGGTACGTCAACCCGGAGATCCTCGACGGCGACGCGTTCGACGCGTCGGTCATGCTGTACTCGTACGACGACTACTCCGGCGAGTCGAACTTCTACGGCAGGGCCGACGTCGACCTGGACACCATGACGTTCTCCTACCCTGTGGCAGCCGGCGACTACTCCGCCGTGCTCATCTGGAGCACCTATGACGAGTTCGGCAACGAACAGCAACACAAGGCGTTCCTCAGCGGCCCCCGCGTGTTCAAGGCGACCGCGGGCGAGAAAACCAGCATCTCGTTCGACTCCATAGTGCCGTCTGCGCCGACCGGCGCGCAGATCGTCAGCACCGGTGACGGGTCCGTGACAGTGGGGTGGTCGGCGCCGGAGTCAGACGGCGGGTCAGCGGTGACCGGCTACACCGCGACGGCCGTGGACCCGGCCACCGGTGAGCCCTCGGACGCGAGTTGCACCGCGGCCGGCGACGAATCCTCCTGCACCGTGGAGGGCTTGGAGAACCTCGTCGAATACACCTTCCTGGTCACCGCGACCAATGCCGCCGGCGACAGTGAGCCCACGACCACCGGCATGGCCGTGCCGCACGAGGATGGCTTCTCGGTGTGGGTGAACCGCCAGACGAGCACCGCCGACGGCGATGTGCGGGTGTGGGTCCTCGGCGCCAACGCCACCGACTCGGTCACAGTCAAGGTCGGCACGGACACACTCGAGGTCTCCCCTGAGGCCAGTGGTGCCACGCAGCTGCCCTACACCCTCGACGCCGGCTCCTCCGCGGTCCGCTCGGGCAAGGTCAAGGTCTACGCCAAGGCCGTGACCACCACCGACACCGGCCGTACCAAGCGGCTCAATGCCAGGACGACCATCTACGTGCCGAAGACCAAGGTCCGCGCCCTCGCCCGGGAGGGAGCGACCGTAACAGCGCGCGTCGCATCCGCCGCCCCCGCCAGCGAGGTCAG
>JAGWWW010000013.1 GCA_018970205.1 Actinomycetales bacterium | reverse complement strand
CTTGCCGGGCTACACGCGCGACGGCGCCACCGAAGCCGCGCAAGCGGCCGGCGCCAAAGTCGCAGGCTCAGTCTCCAAGAAGACCGACTACGTCGTCGCCGGCGACAACGCCGGCTCCAAACTCGCCAAGGCCGAGTCCCTCGGGGTGCCGGTGCTCGACGCCGCCGGGTTCGAGCGGCTCCTCACCGGCGGCCCGGCCGCTGTGTGACCGGCTGACGCGCTGCGCCCGGACCTGTCGTGCGTGTTCATCGAAGACAGGGCACTGGCGCCGAACGAGCGAGCCGCTGCACCGTCCCGCGGCTCACGGGGAGGTGACTCACCGACGCGAGGCCGCCTGTGCGAAATGCGCGCCGCACAGCGCCGCTGCCTCGTGCCGGTTGCGCACTCCGAGCCGGGCGTAGATGGCCGATGTGGCGGCCCTGACCGAGCTCAGGCTCATTCGGGTGCTCGCAGCGATCTCCGCATTGGTCCATCCGCTGCAGATGAGCTCGAGCACTTTGGCAGGGAACGTCTCCAAGCCGGAGAGCACGGTGCTGAGCTCTGGGTTGTCCGCTGATGCGCGGCCGCTCGACGCGGCAGCTGACGGGCCGGCGCTGGCTCCCGCATGCTGTGCGGACGACATGACGCCGGCGGCGATGTCTCCGATGACGCGTGCGACCGCCAGGCACATCATGGACAGCAGTGCCGCGTTCTCAAGGCTCACCCGGGTTGGCGTCTCGAGCGTGACCGTGAATGATTCCGAGGCGAGGGCGTCTGCCGTCGCCCCAACGGAGACGACTGCGGCGGTGTTGGCCGTAGCGCCGCTGCCAGCCCGGCGAGTGCTGCCAGGCGAGGCGTAGAACGCCACGGAGTGGGGGCCGATGTCGAAATTGCCTGTTGCAGACGTGGCGCCCCTTGCGGACATCCGTTCCCAGTTTGGAGCCTTGCATTGCCCGACGCCGGGGTGCGTCCAATCCACCATGGCGTTCATATCGGCGTCGGCGCCGCAGCGCATGACGATCTGCCGGCACGGCAAATAGCCGCGCATCATCGTGCGCAGCTGCCACTGCCACGGCTCTGCAGCCCGACCCTCCGGCCACTGCCGGGAGTAGGCCCAATCCGAGCCGCCCAGGAAAATCGCTGGCATGTGTCTCCCGTACCACGCTCATGGCACAAGCCGGCCGCCTGCTGCTGTATGAACCTAGGGCACCGACACGGCGTGACGTCGTTGCTTCGCGACGAGTGTGGACAAGTGACTATTCAGTTTGGACAAATGTCTGGCGCATATGACCGGCGCGGTGGTGCAGTCTGACCACCGACGCTGATGCCTCCTCCGAGGCGACGCGGGGGAGGCGCGCAGGGCCACGGTTGGGTTTGCCGTGGCGAGCGCCCGTCGCACACGTTGACTGGCACGGCGCCCATGGCGGGGTGTCGCTGCTATCCCCGTGGCGCCGACACCCCGCCACCTAACTCCCAGCCCGATCTGCGTCGGCGGTCATACAGCGCCAAGCGCCGCCGACAGGTCCGCGCACGGCCCACCGGCGGTCTCGGGCATCGTTCGCGGTGCCGCCGCCAAGCCTGCAATGGGCGCGAGGGGCTCGGGTTTCACACCGAGGTCGCTCCCTAGACTTCCCGCGTGGCAAGCCCCGAAATCACACCTGATGACGTCGCGCACCTCGCGCGGCTGGCTCGCATCGACATCCCCGCGGACCGCTTGGCGTATTACGCCGGCCAACTCGAGGTCATCCTCGGCTCCATCGCCAAGGTGTCCGAGGTCGCCGGGGACGACGTCCCGGCCACCAGCCACCCGCAGCCGTTGACCAACGCGTTCCGAGAGGATGAGCCCGGCCAGTCGCTGACGGCCGAGCAGGCGCTCTCCGGGGCGCCGAGTGTCGAAGACTCACGTTTCCGCGTGCCGCGGATCCTGGACGAGGAGGCGTGAGATGAGCGAGCTCATCACCAAGACCGCTGCCGAACTCGCGTCCGCCATCGCCTCCGGCGCCGTCAGCGCCGTGGAGGTGGCTCAAGCGCACCTCGACCGCATCGCTGAGGTCGACGGCCGCGTGCACGCCTTCCTGCACGTCGACACCGAAGGCGCGCTGGCCGCAGCGAAGGCCGTCGATTCGCGGCGTGCCGCAGGGGAGCGGCTCGGAGCGCTCGCCGGCGTGCCGCTGGGGCTCAAAGACGTCATGTGCATGGAGGGCATCCCCACCACCTGCGGCTCGAAGATGCTCGAGGGCTGGCGCCCGCCCTATGACGCGACCGTGACCCGGCGCCTCAAAGACGCCGGCGTGGTCATCCTCGGCAAGACCAACATGGACGAGTTCGCGATGGGCTCATCCACCGAGCACTCGGCTTACGGCCCGACCCGCAACCCCTGGGACCTCGAGCGCATCCCGGGCGGCTCCGGCGGCGGATCCTCCGCCTGCCTTGCGGCCTACGAAGCGCCGCTGGCCATCGGCACGGACACCGGCGGCTCCATCCGCCAGCCTGCGGCGGTCACCGGCACCGTCGGCGTCAAGCCGACTTACGGCGCCGTCTCCCGCTACGGCCTCATCGCCCTAGCGTCGTCGCTGGACCAAGCCGGCCCCTGCGCGCGCAACGTTCTCGACACCGCGCTGCTGCACTCGGTCATCGCCGGCCACGACCCCCACGACTCGACCTCGCTCACAGACGCCGTCCCTGACGTCGTGGCCGCCGCCGGCACCCGCGACCTCACCGGCATGCGCATCGGCGTGGTCAAGGAACTCGGCGGCGAGGGCTACCAAGCCGGCGTGCGCCAGCGCTTCGATGAGGCTGTGGCTGCGCTGACCAGCCTCGGCGCGGAGATCGTCGAGGTCTCCTGCCCGCACTTCGACTACGCGCTCGCCGCGTACTACCTCATCCTGCCCAGCGAGTGCTCGAGCAACCTCGCGAAGTTCGACGGCATGCGCTACGGCCTGCGCGTCGGCGACGACGGCGAGTCCTCAGTCGAGCAAGTCATGGGCCGCACCCGCGCCGCCGGTTTCGGCGAGGAGGTCACGCGCCGCATCATCCTCGGCACATATGCCTTGAGTGCCGGCTACTACGACGCGTTCTACGGCAGCGCGCAGAAGATCCGCACGCTCATCCAGCGCGACTTCAATGATGCGTTCGCGAAGGTCGATGTGCTGGTCTCGCCGACCGCCCCGACCACCGCGTTCAAACTCGGCGAGAAACTCGACGACCCGCTGGCGATGTATCTCAACGACATCGCCACCATCCCGGCCAACCTCGCCGGCACCCCGGGCATGTCCATCCCCATCGGACTCGCGCCGGAGGACAACCTGCCAGTCGGCCTGCAGATCATGGCCCCGGCCCGCGCAGACGAGCGGATGTACGCCGTCGGCGGCGCACTTGAGGCGGCGCTGCTCGCGCAATGGGGCGCACCCATCCTCAGCAAGGCGGTGGCACTGTGACGACGATGAACTCGCCCGCGTTGATGCCCTACGACGACGTCATCGCGCAGTTCGACCCGGTCATGGGCCTGGAGGTCCACGTCGAGCTCAACACGAAGACCAAGATGTTCTGCGGCTGCGCGACCGAGTTCGGCGCCGCCCCGAACACCCAGGTCTGCCCGGTCTGCCTCGGCCTACCCGGCGCCCTGCCCGCGCTGAACCGCAAGGGCGTCGAGGGCGCCATCCGCATCGGCCTGGCCCTGAACTGCGAGATCGCGCAGTGGTGCCGGTTCGCGCGCAAGAACTATTTCTACCCCGACATGCCGAAGAACTTCCAGACCTCGCAGTACGACGAGCCCATTGCCTTCAACGGCTGGCTCGACGTGCCTGTGGAGACCGACGAGGGAGTGCAGGTCTTCCGCGTCGAGATCGAGCGCGCCCACATGGAGGAGGACACCGGCAAGACCTCCCACCTCGGTGGCGCCACCGGGCGCATCCAGGGCGCCGACTACTCGGTCGTGGACTACAACCGAGCCGGCATCCCGCTCATCGAGATCGTCACCAAGCCCATCGTCGGCGCGGGAAAGAACGCCCCCGCCGTCGCACGTGCCTACGTCTCCATGCTGCGCGACCTGCTGCGCGCCCTTGACGTCTCCGATGTGCGCATGGACCAGGGCTCGCTGCGCTGCGATGCGAACGTCTCCCTGCGCGCGTCCGCGGACTCCCCGTTCGGCACCCGCACCGAGACCAAGAACGTCAACTCGTTGCGCTCCATCGAGAAGGCCATCCGCTACGAGATGCAGCGGCAGGCGGCGGTGCTCGCCGGCGGCGGGCAGGTCACGCAGGAGACCCGCCACTGGCACGAGGACACCAACCTCACGACGTCCGGTCGCTCCAAGGAGGAGGCCGAGGACTACCGCTACTTCCCGGAGCCGGACCTCGTCCCCATCGCGCCGTCGCGTGAGTGGGTGGAGCAACTCCGGGCCACGCTGCCTGAGCCCCCGGCCGCGCGCCGCGCTCGCCTTCAGGAGCAGTGGGGCGTCAACGACACCGAGATGGACTCCATCATCAACGCCGGCGCGGTCGACCTCGTGGTGGCGACTATCGCCGCCGGCGCCGACCACACAGCAGCGCGCAAGTGGTGGCTCGGCGAGCTCGCCCGCACCGCCAACGACCAGGGTGTCGACCTCGCCGACCTCGCCATCACCCCGGCAGACATCGTGGACGTGGAGCGACTCATCGCCGCCGGCACCATCAACGACAAGCTCGCCCGCGAGGTCATCGCCGGAATCCTCGCCGGGGAGGGCACAGCCGAGCAGGTAGTGGCCCGCCGCGGTCTGCAGATCGTCGGCGACGACTCCGCGCTCCTCGCCGCCATCGAGCAGGCCATCGCCGAGCAGCCGGATGTGGCCGAGAAGATCCGTGGTGGCAAGGTCGCTGCCGCAGGCGCCGTCGTGGGCGCGGTGATGAAAGCCACCCGCGGCCAGGCAGACGCTGCCAAGGTGCGCGCACTGCTGCTCGCCCACCTAGGTGTCGAGGATGCGTGACCCATGGCCGCGCATTGGTGTCGGCGCAATGCCGCTTTCGCGCACTCTCTACCACTCTTCGGAGGAGTTAGCGTCACGCACTGCGGTGCTGCACGCAGCGTTCGACGCCGGGTTCACCGTCGTGGATACCGCGGACGTCTATGCGCCGTCCGCCGAGACCGTCGGTCATAACGAACGCATCGTCGGCGAGGCAGTCCGCACCTGGTCCGGCGGCCGCGACTCGCTGTTCGTGCTCACCAAGAACGGCCTGCGGCGCGAGGGCGACCACTGGTGGCGCGACAACTCACGCGACTGGATGCTCACCGCGGCTGAGCGGTCTGCCGACGCTCTCGGGTTCACCCCGGACTGCACTGCCGTGCACAGGCTCAACCGCGAGCAGTCCTGGGATGAGTGCGTACTCGCGCTCTGCGAGGCGCGCGACACCGGCCTGACGGGGTCCATCGGGCTCTCCAACGTCACCGCCGACGAGTTGCGCCGCGCTTGGCAGGTGTCCGAAGGCAGCGTCGTCGTCGTCGAGAACGAGCATTCCCCCCGTCGCCGCGACGACCAAGCAGTCATCGACTTCTGTGGCGAGCACGGCATCACCTACCTTCCCTGGAGCCCGCTCGGCGGCGGCAACGAAGCCGCTGCCCTCGGCGACATTTACCCCGCATTCGCGCTCATCGCAGCCGCCCACGACACCACCGCACAGGTCGTGGCCCTCGCCTGGCTCGCAGCCTTGGGGCAGCGAGTCATCCCCGTCCCGGGCTTCAGCCGCGTCGAGACCGTGCACGCGAGCGCCGCCGCCCAGCGTGTGCAGTTGACGCCGCACGAGGTCGCCACCCTCAGCGCAGTGGCGCCAGGGGCCGGCTCGGTCTTCCCCGACTGACGCCGGTCAGCGCCCGCGCGGCCTCGACTGGACCAACCCCCGGTGGCGGCTCGATTGTGGCCACGGGCAGCCCCGCGCGGCGAAGACCGCATGCCCTCCTAAGCCCCCAGTCGGGCCGACTCAGGGCTCGCCGCCATCCCCGTCAGCACACCTACGCCGCATCGACTGTTTGACGTTCATTCGGGTACCCAGCTCTGGCGGCTGCCCTCGCCGCCGGTCAAAGTTCAGATGCATCTCGCGAGTCGTGCAGCCGCCCTCGCCCCCAGAGCGCATGAGCGCCGCCCGCATTAGGCTGTGAGCCACATCACACTCTCTCCGTATCCCGAAAGGCAGCCTGTGTCCAAGCCTGTTGTCCTCGTCTGCGAGACCCTGTCCGACGCCACCTACGCCGTGCTCGGAGACAGCGTCGACATCCGCTTCTGCAACGGCGGCGACGCCGCGGAACTGCTGGCTGCAGTGCCGGAGGCGACCGCGCTGCTCATCCGCAGCGCGACCAAAGTGACCGCTGAGGTCATCGCCGCAGCGCCCAACCTCAAGGTCGTCGCCCGTGCCGGGGTCGGCCTGGATAACGTTGACGTGCCGGCTGCCACCGCCGCGGGGGTGATGGTGGTCAACGCGCCGACCTCGAACATCACCAGCGTCGCGGAACTGGCAATCGGGTTGATGTTGTCAGTCGCCCGAAACATCGCCTCGGCGTCGGCAACCTTGAAGGCCGGCACCTGGGCGAAGTCCAAGTACTCCGGCGTCGAACTCGACGGCAAGACCGTGGGCATCGTCGGCCTCGGCCGCATCGGCTCGCTGGTCGCTGCGCGCCTGAAGGCATTCGGCGTGGAACTCCTCGCCTATGACCCCTTCGCGTCCGCGGAGACCGCCGCCGCCCTCGGCGTGCGCCTGGTGTCGCTTGACGACCTGCTTGCCGCCAGCGACTACATCACCATCCACCTGCCCAAGACCCCCGAAACCACAGGCATCATCGGCGAGTCCGCGCTGGCGAAGGTCAAGCCGGGCGTGCGCATCATCAACACCTCCCGCGGCGGGCTCATCGACGAAGCCGCCCTCGCAGCTGCTTTGGCCGACGGACGAGTCGCCGGCGCCGGCCTGGATGTCTTCGCAGTCGAGCCGTGCACCGATTCCCCGCTGTTCGCCTTCGACCAGGTCGTGGTCACCCCGCACCTGGGTGCGTCCACCGAGGAAGCGCAGGAGAAGGCGGGCCTGTCTGTCGCCCACTCCGTGGTCGCCGCCCTCGCCGGTCAAGACGTGGCCGATGCCGTCAATTTCACATCCCTGGCGGCCGTCGCCGGCTGAGCCGGCCCCGCGGCGTCGCAGTAGCGTTCGCTTCATGATGCTCGCCACCGACTTCGCTGTCACGCCGTGCTCCGCGCCGGCGAGCGAGGAATGGATCGCAGAGGTCTTCGCGAACCCCGGCTTCGCGCGACATCACACCGACCACATGGTGCAGGTCGATTGGGACGCTCAGTCAGGCTGGCGCAACCCGCGCGTCATCCCGTACGGCCCTTTGAACCTAGACCCTATGACCAGCGCCCTGCACTACGGCCAGGAGATCTTCGAGGGTCTGAAGGCGTACCGCTACGCCGACGGTTCCATCGTCTGCTTCCGCCCCGAGCAGAACGCGGACCGCTTCGCCCGTTCCGCCACCCGCATGGCCATGCCGCCGCTGCCGGAAGACCTGTTCCTCGCCTCCATCGAGGCGCTGCTCGCGCAAGACTCGCGCTGGGTGCCCGACGGCACCGAGTCCTCGCTGTACCTGCGGCCGTTCATGTTCGCCACTGAGCCGGTGCTCGGCGTCAAGCCCAGCGCGTCGTACACGTACCTGCTCATCGCAGCCCCGGCCGGCGCATATTTCCCCAGCGGCATCAAGCCGATCACCGTGTGGCTGTCAACCGAGTACATCCGTGCTGTGCCCGGCGGCACCGGCGAGGCCAAGGCTGCCGGCAACTACGCGGCATCCCTGGTCGCGCAGGCGCAGGCAGCCGAGCAGGGCTGCGACCAGGTCGTGTGGTTGGACGCCATCGAGCGCCGCTTCGTCGAAGAAGTCGGCGCAATGAACCTCTACTTCGTCTTCGGCTCCGGCGAGCAGGCGCGCCTGGTGACGCCGAAACTCACCGGCTCGCTCCTGCCCGGCGTCACGCGCTCCTCGCTGCTACAAGTCGCACACGACCTCGGCTACGACGCCCAGGAGCGGCCCATCAGCGTCGATGAGTGGCAGGCGGGGGCCGCTGCCGGGACCATCACCGAGGTCTTCGGTTGTGGCACCGCTGCCGTCATCACCCCGGTGGGGCGCGCGAAGTCCGCGATGGGTGAGTGGTCGGTCGGCGACGGCCAACCCGGCCCGGTCGCGATGCGCCTGCGCGAGACCCTGCTCGGCATCCAGACCGGGCGGGTCGAAGACCGCCACGGCTGGGTCCGGCGGATGGGCTGACGCGGGTACCTCATGCGCATCGCACGCGTCGCCTCCGGCGACACCATCTCCTACGGCGTGGTCAGCGACGACGCAGGCCTCGCCGCTGACGGCACCTGGACCGGCACCGTCGCCCTCGTCGACGGCGTCCCCTTCGGCGGGTCGGTCTCGGCCACCGGCGTGGTGAAGCGGCTCGCTGACGTGCGGCTGCTCGCCCCGGTGATGCCGAGCAAGGTCATCGGCATCGGCAAGAACTACGCCGACCACGCCGCGGAGATGAAGGGCGAGGTGCCGGCTGAGCCGCTGATGTTCCTCAAGCCCTCGAGCAGCATCGTCGGCCCTGGCGATGCCATCCGGCTGCCGTCGGTCTCCCGCATCGTGCACCACGAAGCCGAACTCGCCGTTGTCATCTCGCGCATGTGCCGCGACGTCGCCGCCGAAGATGCTCTCAGCGTGGTTCTCGGCTACACCTGCGCCAACGACGTCTCTGCGCGCGACCTGCAGAAGTCCGACGGGCAGTGGACGCGGGCCAAGGGCTTCGACACGTTCTGCCCCCTCGGCCCCTGGATCGAGACCGACCTAGACCCGACGGACACCGCCGTGCGCTGCTGCGTGAACGACACCATGACGCAGGACGGAAACAGCGGCGACCTCGTCTTCGACGTGCCCACCCTCATCGCCGCCGTGTCTTCGGTGATGACGCTGATCCCCGGTGACGTGATCCTGACCGGCACCCCCGCCGGCGTCGGCCCCATCGCCGACGGTGACACGGTCTACGTCGAGTGCGGCGGCATCGGCATCCTGCACAACCCGGTCATCGCCCGCTGAGGAATCGACCCGAGCCGGCGTGTGGCGACCAGCGAGCATCAACCCCGCTATCCCGCGTAAGCGTCATCACCCGCTGACGCGGCCCACGCAGTCCGCGCAACACTCAGCCAGCGAGCATCAACCCCGCCGTCCCGCGCAACTGTCGTCACCCACAGAGGCATTCACAGGAGCACGCCTGTACCCCCGATAACCTGCGCCCATGCCCGCTGTACCCGTCGCTGCCGACGCGCCCGTGCGCGTGCGCTTCTGCCCGTCGCCCACCGGCAACCCGCATGTGGGAATGGTCCGCACATGCCTGTTCAACTGGGCCTACGCCCGCCGCACCGGCGGCACATTCATCTTCCGCATCGAGGACACCGACTCGGCCCGTGACAGCGAGGAGTCGTACTCTCAACTACTCGCATCCCTGCGCTGGCTCGGTTTCGACTGGGATGAGGGCCCGGAGGTCGGCGGCCCGCACGAGCCGTACCGGCAGTCCGAGCGCATGGGTATCTACGCCGACGTCGCGGCGCGTCTCGAAGCCGCTGGTTTCGCCTACCGCTGCTTCTGCACCCCCGAGGAGCTCGAGGAACGACGTGAGGCGGCGCGCGCCGCGGGCAAGACCCCTGGCTACGACGGCCACTGCCGCGAACTCAGCGACGCGGATGCCGCCGCTTACCGCGCTGAGGGCCGCCAAGCGGCACTGCGGTTCCGGATGCCCGGCCACGACTTCACCTGGGACGACGTGGTGCGCGGGGAACTGCAGTTCGCCGCCGAGCACGTCCCTGACTACGTGCTGGTGCGCGCCAATGGCGAGCCGCTCTACACGCTCGTGAACCCCGTGGACGACGCCCTCATGGGCGTCACGCACGTGCTGCGCGGGGAGGACCTGCTGTCCAGCACCCCGCGTCAGATCGCGCTGCACAACGCCCTCGCCGACGTGGGAGTCGGGCAGGGCACGATGCCGTTCTTCGGCCACCTGCCGTATGTCATGGGGGAGGGCAACCGCAAACTCTCCAAGCGCGACCCGGAGTCATCGCTGCAGATGTACCGCGACGAGGGCTACCTGCCTGAGGGCCTGGCGAACTACCTCGCCTTGCTTGGCTGGTCCTTCGGCGAAGACCGCGAGTTCTTCTCTAAGGAGGAGATGGCGACAGTCTTCGACGTCGCGCGCGTCAACCCGAACCCCGCCCGCTTCGACCTGGCCAAGTGCACGGCTATCAACGGCGACTGGATCCGGCAACTGGAGCCGGTCGACCTCGCCAGCCGGCTCGTGCCCTATCTACAGACAGCAGGCGTCCTCTCGGAGACGGTCTCGCCGGAGCAGATGGACCTGCTCCATCAGGCAGTCCCGCTGGTTCAGGAGCGAATGGAAGTCCTCACTCAGGGTGTGTCGATGCTCGGCTTCCTCTTCGTCGGCGACCGCTTCCGCGTCAACGCCGACGACGCGGCGGCCGTGCTGACCGACGAATCCGCACCGGTGCTCGCGGCCGCCCATGAGGCGCTGCGGGCCACGCAGATCTGGGACACCGCCGCCATCGAAGCCGCACTGCGCGATGCGCTCATCGCCGGTCTGGGTCTGAAGCCGAAGGTCGCTTTCACCGCGGTGCGCGTCGCAGTCACCGGCAGACGAGTTTCCCCGCCGCTGTTCGAGTCTCTGGAACTGCTCGGCCGCGAGGTGAGCCTGCACCGGCTCGCCACCGCGCGCGCTGAGCGCCGCTGACGGCGCGCCAGACTCGCCTGCGCCACCCTCGATGAGCACTGCGGCGACGTGGGCCTACGTCGCCTCGACAGTGCACGCACGGCCAGCGCCGATAGGGACCTTCCTGGACGGAGCAAGGCCAGCACATGCGTCGCGGAGGAGTCGAACGAGCCGTCATCGCGCTGACGCGCGGCTCTGACTGCCGCACAACATCAGAGTGACGCTCCGACAAAGACAGGAAGCGTCGCCATCTGGCGACGCTTCCTGCACTTTGTAGCCCCGACGGGATTCGAACCCGCGCTACCGCCTTGAGAGGGCGGCGTGCTAGGCCACTACACAACGGGGCCGTGGCCGGCGTCTGTGAGCACCGCATTCGCTGCAGTACCTCGGTGTCGCCGAGGTGAAGGGTACCGACAGCACTTTCGCCGCGTGCACCGTGGGTCGCAGTCACGCATCGTCCGCGCCGTTTTGCGTGTCGACCGGGGGGCTAGGCACTTTGGAGTCGCCGCGTCATCCATTCAACGCTGAACACCGGGAAAGTGCGCAACGTGCGCGCGGCACATGGCTGGGGTACCAGGACTCGAACCTAGACTAACTGAACCAGAATCAGTTGGGCTGCCAATTACCCCATACCCCATCAGTCTCGTCATCTGCACGATCACTGCCTGGCAGGTTTGCTTACCTGACCCGACTCATGACGCTTGCTTTCCGGCGAGTTGGCAGGCGAAGTCTACCGACCGTGGGCCGGCACCGCGCAGGGGTCTGCCCACCGACGGAACTGCCCGGAATACATGAGGAAATCGCCGGCACGACACGCCCCCCTGAAGTAGCGAGGACACCTGTCGTCGCCTAGGTTTTCCCACTAGAAGCAACGGAATCCGCCGTTGCGCACATCCACGACAACCACGTGCGGATCGCACCTGGGACAAGGGGAAGTACTGTGAATAAGGCAGAGCTCATCGACGCTGTCGCAGCGCGTCTGGACGGCAGCAAGAAGGCTGCGGCTGACGCCCTCGAGGCATTCATCGACACCGTCGCCGCCGCAGTCGCCAAGGGCGACAAGGTTTCCATCACCGGCTTCGGCACGTTCTCTAAGTCGGACCGCCCGGCACGCACCGGCCGCAACCCGCAGACCGGCGCCCCCGTGAAGATCAAGGCCACCTCGGTTCCGAAGTTCAAGGCTGGCGCAGAGTTCAAGGCGATCGTCAGCGGCAAGAAGAAGGCTGCCGCGAAGCCCGCCGCGAAGAAGGCTGCCGCCAAGCCCGCCGCGAAGAAGGCTGCCGCCAAGCCGGCCGCGAAGAAGGCCGTGGCCAAGAAGGCTCCCGCGAAGCCGGTGGCGAAGAAGGCCGTGGCCAAGAAGGCTCCCGCGAAGAAGGCCGCCAAGAAGCGCTGACCTTTATCGCCATGACGCGGGCTCAGTCGACGCATGTCGCCTGGGCCCGCGTCCTTTCTCCCACACTCCCCATCGACGGCCGTCGCTCGCCTCGGCGGTCGCAGACAAGCAGAGCAAGGTGACCTGATGGCACGCAGTCAACGTCGTGGTCCTCGTACCGATCACGCAGGAGCCGCATTCATCTTCATCACCTGGGTCGTGCGCCTGGCGTTTCCGCTCTTCGGCCGGCGCAGGTATCACGGCGTCGACAATCTGCCGGTGCAGGGGCCGGTCATCGTCGCGTGCAATCACATCAGCCTGCTGGACCCCCCGATGCTGGGTGCGGCGGTCTTCGACAACAGCCGCGTGCCGCGTTTCCTCGGCAAGGCTTCGCTGTTCCGCGTGCCTTTCGTCGGAGCGGTGTTGCGCAGCGCGGGTCAGATTCCCGTGGAGCGGACCAGCGTCAACGCCTCCGCTGCGCTCGTGCCCGCCGGGAAGGTCCTCGACGCAGGCGGCTGCGTGGTGCTGTTCCCCGAAGGCACCTTCACTCACGATCCTGATGGGTGGCCCATGCGCGGCAAGACCGGCGCGGTACGCCTGGCATTGCTCAGCGGCGCGCCACTGATTCCTGCCGCAGTGTGGGGAACGGCCCATGCGTACCCCACGAAGACACTCCTCCCACGTTTCAACCCCGGACGCACCATTAGCAGCGTCTTCGCGGAGCCGCTGGACCTCAGCGACCTGCAAGGCCGTGCAGAGGACCCCGAGGCGCTGCGCGAAGGCACCCGCCGCCTCATGGCAGCGATCACCGAGCTCGTCGCGCAGTTACGCGACGAGCCTTCGCCCGGGTCTGCTGGGATGGGCGCATGAGCCGCATCGCAGTCATGGGTGCCGGCGCCTGGGGCACGGGCTTCGCGATGCTCTGCGCCGCGTCGGGCAACGACGTCGTGCTGTGGAGCCGCGACCGCGACGTCGTGGCCGACGTGGTCGGCAACCACCGCAACCGCGCCTACCACCCGGATCTGCTTCTGCCCGACCTCGTCAGCGCCACCGAGGACATCGGCATCGCGCTCGCCGGGGCGGACATCGTCGTCCTCGCAGTCCCGGCGCAGAGCCTGCGCGAGAACCTCACTCGCTGGTCGCCGGCAGTCCCGCCCGATGCGATTGTGGTCTCGTTGCTGAAGGGCGTGGAAGTCGGCACCCACATGCGCATGTCCGAGGTCATCCACGAGGCCGCTGGCGTGGACCGCACCCGGGTCGCCGTGGTCTCCGGACCGAACCTCGCGACCGAGATCGCCGCCGGCCAGCCCGCAGCCACCACCGTCGCCGCCGTTGACGAACCAGTCGCCGCGCACGTGCAGCGCGCATGCGCAGGCCCCACATTCCGCCCCTACACCACCACTGACGTCATCGGCACCGAGATCGGCGGGGCCGCGAAGAACATCGTGGCAGTTGCCGCGGGCATCGCCGTCGGCATGGGTTTCGGCGAGAACACCCAAGCCGCTCTCATCACCCGCGGGTTGGCCGAGATCGCGCGGCTCGGCATGGCACTCGGCGCCGACCCGATGACATTCTCCGGACTCGCGGGAATGGGCGACTTGGTTGCGACCTGCGGCTCTTCGCTATCGCGCAACCGCACCCTCGGGCTCAACATCGGCCAAGGCCTGAGCGTCGCCGATGCGATGGCCGCAACCCGCGGCACCTGCGAAGGATTCGAGACGTCTCGCGCCGTACTCGCACTCGGCGACGCGCACGGGGTCGACATGCCCATCACGCGCCAAGTCGTGGAGGTGCTGCATCACGGCGCCGCGCCCAAGGAGATGCTCGCGAAACTAATGGCCAGGGACATGAAGTCCGAGGTCTGGTCTTAGCCGGCTGAGCCCCGAATCGCTTGGTCGAGGTCGGCCCACAGGTCGTCAACCGCCTCGATGCCCACGCTCATGCGAATCAGTGACGCCGGAGTCGCCGGATGCTCGAGCGCATGCCTCGCCCGACGCTCCATGGTGGTCTCGACGCCGCCGAGCGACGTCGCCTGCGTGATGAGCCGAACCCGGTCGCATGCCGCCTGAGCCGCATCCGCGCCGCCGGCAACGGTGAACGAGACGATGGCCCCGCCGAGGCGCATCTGCCGCGCCGCCAGCTCATGCTGCGGATGGGACGGCAGCAGCGGGTACATCACGCGCTCCACCGCCGGGTGCGACTCCAGCCGACACGCCAGCTCGTGCGCACTGGCATTCGCCCTCGGCACCCGCAGGGCCATCGTGCGCAACCCGCGAAGCGCCAGCCAAGCCTCGAGCACCCCGGGAGTCGCGCCCAGCATCGTCCGGCGATGGCGCAGCCGCTCGGCCAACTCGGGTGACCTGCAGGTCGTCACGCCCATGAGCAAATCCGAGTGCCCGCCGATGTATTTCGTCGCGCTCTGCATGCTGATGTCCGCGCCGAGGTCCAACGCGTTCTGCGCGAACACCGTCGCGAACGTGTTGTCCACCGCGACCAACGCGCCGGCGGCGTGCGCGGCTCGCGCAACCTCGGCGATGTCGGTCACCTCCAGCAGCGGGTTGGTCGGCGACTCCACCCACACCAGCGCCGCGCCCTGCGCAGCCTCGGCCAGCGCGCCGGTGTCTGCGCCGCTCACGCGCCGCACGGTCAAGGTTCCCGCAGCCTCCAACTCCGCCAGCCGCGCCCCGGTTCCGGAGTACGGGTGCTCCGGGGCGACCACCACCGACCCCGGCGCGACGAGGTCGAGCACCGCGCTGATCGCCGCGATGCCGCTGGCGAACGCCGTGCAATGCGCGTCCTCCATGACCCCCAGCGCCTCCTCCAGCGCGCTCCAGGTGGGGTTGTGCTCACGTGCGTAGGCGAACGGGCCGCCGGGTTGGTAGATGGAGGTTGGGACGATGGGCTGGTTGACCGGGTCGCCCGGGCCGTGCGGCCTGCCCGCGGAGACGACAATCGAGTCCAGCGCCAAAGAGTGCGGCTCAGCGCGGTCAGAGGCCATGCGAGGGATGCTAGCCGCGCGCAGCCGTGCCGGATGTCGCTCGCGGGCGACCCGCCACTGTGAATAATGGGCGCACTGTGACGACCACCCGCGAGCCCGTCGGCTCCCATTCCGGCGCCCCCGCTGGTTCAGTGGAGTCCAGCGACCCCGCCGCTGACCGACCCATCCGCGTGGCGGTGGTTTTCGGCGGCCAGTCGTCCGAGCACGAAATCTCCTGCCTCTCCGCAGCCAGCGTCATGAGCGTGCTCGACCCGGCGCGCTACGAGGTCGTCCCCGTCGGTATCGACCGCAACGGCACCTGGAGCCTGCAACCGGCCGCCCCAGCCGCCCTGGCAGCCGCGGGCGGGCGCCTGCCCGAGGTGGACCCCGCCGGCGAGGAAGTCCTGCCGGTGCGCTCGGCCACCGCGCCGACAGCCGTGCTCAGCGCCGTCGACGTGGTCTTCCCGGTGCTGCACGGACCATTCGGCGAGGACGGGACCATCCAAGGACTGCTCGAGCTTGCGGGTGTGCCGTATGTGGGCTCCGGCGTCCTCGCATCCGCGGCGGCCATGAACAAGGTTCACTGCAAAGCACTTCTGCGCGCCCACGGAATCGCCGTCGCGCCGTGGGTGGCGGTGCACCGCCGGCAGTGGCTGGCCGACCCGGTTGAGGTTGCCGAGCGTGCCGCTGGCCTCGGTTGGCCGCTGTTCGTCAAGCCGGCGCGCGCCGGCTCCAGCGTGGGCATCAGCAAAGTGCGTGACGTGCACGAGTTGGCTGCGGCGGTTGATGAGGCGCTCGCCCACGACCCGCTCATCCTGCTTGAGGCTGCGGTGCAAGGCGGTCGCGAGATCGAGGTCGGAGTCCTCAGCGGCAGCGACGGCACCGCCCAGGCCAGCGTCCCCGCGGAGATCGTCGTGCGCGGCGGGCACGAGTTCTACGACTACCGTGCGAAGTACCTTGACGACGCGGCCGACCTCATCGTGCCCGCGGAACTGCCGGCTGACGTCACCCATCACGTCCGCGGGCTGGCCTGCACCGTCTTCGACGTCCTCGGCTGCGAGGGCCTCGCCCGGGTCGACTTCTTCGTCCTGCCCGACGGCACCGCGATCGTCAACGAGGTCAACACCATGCCCGGTTTCACGAGCATCTCGCTGTTCCCGCAGATGTGGCAGGCATCCGGGGTCAGCTACTCGATGTTGGTCGATCACTTGGTGCAGGACGCGCTGCGCCGAGGCACCGGCTTGCGGTGAGCGCCACCAGCGCTGACAGAACCTGCTGCTCGACTAGTTCGCCAACGGGACCGCCGAGGCGATCGCATCCGCCAGCGGCACCAGATACGACGCTTCTGGCCGTAGCGCGATCGGCACATCCACCTGCACTGTGACCGCGCGACCGACAGTCACGAACGAAGTCCCGCGCTCGCGCTCCACCGGCGACCAGTCGATGTCATTGACGCTGAAGATTTCGCTAGTCGCGGTGTCGAAGGACTCCACGCCGCACCGTAGTGTCACCACATTGCCCGCCGCGTCGGTCCACGCCGCGGTGAGGTCGGACTCCGGCATGGTCTTGCTCGTGTGCAGTCCCTGAAGCCGCGCCGGAAGCGCGTCCTTCAACGCGGAGCATGTGTCCGTGACGGAAGCATCTGACGGCGTCGGAGGCGTCACTGAGACCGCCGCATCCCCGCACGCGCAGACAAGACCGGTGAGCATCAGGGCCGCAGCGCTAGCCCTGCGCACTTGCATACGAGCGCCTCGCCGTCGTGCAGATTCTGCGAGCAGAGCCGTGGCCCGCACAGATAGGGGAATGCGCTCGACGCGGTCTGTGCAGGGGGCGGCGTCAACCTGAGGGCCGTTGATGTGTGGCATACGCTGCACGAGGGTAATGCCTGAGTGTTCCCGTCAGCGGAGAGGATGCGCACGACATGCTGCCGACCATCGCTGACATCGGCGAGCACGGTGTCATCGAGCGGGTTGCAGCGCGCATCGCGGCGCAGTGGCCGCACGACCCCCGCGTGCTGGTCGGTGTCGGTGACGACGCAGCCGTGCTCGCATCAGGCGCCGCGACCGTGGTGTGCACCGACGCGGTGGTCGAGGGAGTCCACTTCCGTGACCAGTGGTCCAGCGGCGCGGATGTCGGCGCCAAGCTCGCAGCCCGCAACTTCGCTGACATCGCCGTCATGGCGGCGACTCCCACAGCGCTGCTGGTCTCCCTTACCGCACCTGCTGACACCGCTGTGTCGTGGGTCGAGGCGTTCATCGACGGTGTCATCGCCGAGTGCGTACGCGCCGGCGCGGTGCTCGTCGGCGGCGACACCAGCTCGGGCTGGGGAGTCGTCGCAGCAGCGACCGCGGTCGGCCACCTGCGCTCGACCGACGCGGTCACCCGTGCAGGCGCGCAGGCGGGTGACGTCATAGCCATCGCAGGCAGCCCCGGCCGCGCCGCCGCAGGCCTGGCTGCGCTCATGGAAGGCCGAAGTGATGACGTCGCGATCGGTCTCGTCACCGCCCATGTCCGGCCGCAACCGGACTACGCCGCTGCCGCCGCTGCCGCGGCCGCCGGGGCTACAGCGATGATCGACACCAGCGACGGCCTCTTAGCAGACCTCGGGCATCTTGCGGCTGCGAGCGGGCTGGTCGTGGACATCGACCCGGGCCGGCTGCCCGCTGACGCCGACATCGCTGCCGCCGCAGCACTGCTCGACCGTGATGCCGCCACCTGGCGGCTGACCGGCGGCGAGGACCACCTCGTGCTTGCGGCATTCCCCGCAGGGGTGGCTCTGCCCGCTGGCTTCACGCCGATCGGCACCGCTAGCGAACCCCGCGGTTCCGGTCAGCACCCGCACGTTCTGGTCTGCGGCAGGCCGTGGGTGGGCACGCTGGGGTACGAGCACTTCCGCTGAACAGGCACAACCCGCGCGGTTTCTGCCGCGTCGTGGCCAGTGAGGCCCGTCGCACAGGGCCCGGCCAGGTGAGTTCGCTGCGGCAGTCAGCGTGCCGTCCGGGCATTTCAGATGAGCACCGCGGATTCGCCCGCCGTACGCTGCCCCGGTGACCCGCCCGCCCGTTGTTTTGGTCATCGCCGGAAGTGACTCCGGTGGCGGCGCCGGCATTCAGGCCGACCTGAAAACCGCGATGGCGCTCGGTGCGCACGCGACCACAGTCGTCACAGCCGTCACCGCCCAGAACTCCCTTGGCGTGCAAGGGGTGTGGCCGCTGCCGACCGCCGCGGTCGTCGCGCAGTTTCGAAGCGTCCTCGACGACATCGGCGCCGACGCGGTGAAAGTCGGCATGCTGGGCACGGCCGACCTCGTAGAGTGCGTGCGCGCGCTCCTAGAACCGCTGCACGGCCGGGTCCCCATCGTCATCGACCCCGTGTGTGCGAGCAAGCACGGCGACCCGCTGCTGGCCGCGGACGCGCTCTCCGCGCTGGCCCGCGACATCCTCCCGCTGGCCACAGTGGTGACTCCGAACACGCCGGAAGCGGAACTGTTGCTCGGCGTCCTCGCAGGAGAGTCGGTCATCATCGAGACCTCGAGTGCGCAGCGCGCCGCCGCAGATGCGCTCGTGGCTGCAGGTGCGCAGTGGGCGCTGGTCAAGGGCGGGCATTGTGCGGACCCCGGCGCCGCCGGCGAGGCCACTGACATCCTGAGCAACGGCCTCGAACACCGCGCCTACACGGCGCCGCGGTCGGAGACCGTGCACACACACGGAACGGGCTGCACTCTCGCGAGCGCAGTTGCGTCGGGGTTGGCGCAGGGCATGGACGTGCCCGCAGCGGTGAATCTCGCGAAGGACTACATCACGGGGGCGATTGCCCGGGGGTACCCGCTCGGCTCGGGCATCGGCCCGGTCGATCACGGTTGGCGCTGGCACTAGGCCAGCAGCGCAGGCGCGTTGCCTGCAGTCGCCGTCTCAGGCGCGAGTCACCTTGCCAGCCTTGATGCACGAGGTGCACGCGTTGACCCGCTTCGGCGTGCCCTGCACGATGGCACGCACGCGCTGGATGTTCGGCACCCAGCGGCGCTTGGTCCGCACGTGCGAGTGCGAGATGGAGTGGCCGTAGATCGGGCCCTTGCCGCAGACGTCACAGTGAGCAGCCACAGCCGTGCTCCTTCTTCTCGACGAACATCGATTCCGAGTTGCGGCGCCAGTGCGTATCGCATGCCGCCCGGGCCAAGATCCGTCGCGCCAACAGGGCGACGGGGCAAGCCCCGCAACCTGCGAAGAGTACCCGGCAGCGGGGGACCCGGCACGCGCGGGTACCGCTGCGACGCCCGCCGCAGCGCGGCGCTGCGACTACCGTTGGCCGCTGTGACCGGGGCTGCCGCGGCGGTGCTCACTCCCGCCCTGATGCGCCAGTGGGCCCTTGCGGCCGCCGAGGCGCTCGCCGAGCACGCCCAGCAGATCAACGACCTGAACGTCTTCCCGGTCCCCGACGCCGACACCGGCACCAATTCGTCCATGACGTTCCAAGCCGGTCTCGACGCCGTCGACGACCTCCCCGCCGATGCCGACCTCGCCACCATCGCCCGCGCGATGGGCCGGGCCGCCGCCTTCGGCGCCCGCGGCAACTCAGGGGTCATCCTCAGCCAGATGCTGCGGGGCATCCTCGATGCGGCCATCGACCCCGGCCGTCCGGTGGACGCGGCGGCGATGGCCCGCGTGCTGCACTCGGTGGCCGAAGCAGGGCGCGAGGCGGTCGCCGACCCGCGCGACGGGACGATGCTTACAGTCGCCGCTGACGCCGCCGTCGCGGCTGACGCCGCGGTGGCGCGCGGGGCGGACCTCGCCGGCCTGTGTGTGGCCGCCGCTGACGCCGCACGCGCCTCGCTGATTGATACGCCGAACCACCTCGCCGAGCTCGCCGAGGCCGGCGTTGTCGACGCCGGCGGCCGCGCTGTCGTCGTCGTGCTCGACGCACTCGCCGAAGTTGTGACAGGAGAGCAGCGGCCGCAGTGGCAGGCGCCGGTGCTGTCGCGCACCTGCGACCTCGCCGCCATGCAGGCCGCTTACGCGGGGCCGGCGTTCGAGGTGATGTACGTCCTGCGTGCCGGCGCCCGCGAGGTGGCGGATCTGCAGAGCCAGTTGGTCAACCTCGGCGACAGCCTCGCGGTCGTCGGCGGCGACGGGCTGTGGAACGTGCACGTCCACGTCGACGACCCTGCGGCCGCCATCGCCATCGGCCGCAGCGCCGGTGAACTGCACAACCTGCGCATCAGCTACCTGCTTGCCGCGCAGGCCGATTCCGCGTCGCTGGTGGTCACCGGTGTCGACGGCGAGCTTGCCGACCTCGCCGCTCGCGCCGGTGCACATGTGGGCTCGCATGAGAATCCGGCGGCGTTGCGTGCTGCCGTGGCGGATGCCCTGGCCCGGGCCGGCGCTAGGGCGGCAGTGGTGGTGTGCCATGGCACTGCCGCCACCCGCTCGGCGCAGTGGTGGCAGGAGGGCGCCGCTGACTGTCGTATCGGGGTCGTCGCATGCGCCTACGCCCCGCAAGTGCTGGCCGCCCTCGCAGTGCACGACGCGCAGTCGACGTTCGCCGGCAACATCGCGTCCATGGCTGAGGCGTCGGCGGCGGTGCGCTGCGCTCAGATCATCGCCGACGGCCCGCGCGGCGACGGAAGCGCGCAGGGAACCGCCACCTGGGCCCTGCCCGGTTGGGAGTCCGGCACATCGGCCAGCGCTCTCGACGCGCTCGCACACGTGAGCAGCCGCCTGCTGACGCCTCAATCGGAGGTCGTCACCGTCGTGCTCGGCCCCCGTGCCGGAGTGAGCGCGGCTGACGCTGTAGCAGTGCTGACTGAGGCGGCACCGGACTGCGAGGTGACCGTGCTCGCATCGCCCGCCGCTGGCGAGACGCTCACCATCGGGGTCGAGTGATGGCACTGCCCGCTCTCGCAACCGTCGTCACGCCCAAAGCCGCGAAGGCATTGGCGGCCTTGGACATCACCACCACCGAGGAGCTTTTGCGGCACTACCCGAGGCGCTACGCCCGGCGCGGTGACCTGACCGACCTCGCCTCCCTGCGCGTGGGGGACACCGTCACCGTGTTCGCCGAGGTGCTGTCATCGCGCAGCCGCCCGACCCGGCAGCGCGGCCGCACGATGCTCGAGGTCGTGGTCACCGACGGCACCGGCCGGCTCACCCTCACATTCTTCGGTCAGGCCTGGCGTGAGCGGCAACTCGCCGCAGGCCGTCGCGGCATGTTCTCAGGCAAAGTCGGCGAGTTCCGCGGCACGCGCCAACTCTCACACCCCGAATACGTGCTGATCCCCGCGGGCGACGACATCGACGCCGACGCCGTCGCCGCCTTCGCCTCAGAGATCATCCCCATCTACCCGGCGACCGCCGCGCTGCCGTCGTGGCGGGTCTCCTCCTGCATCGAGTTGGCGCTGCCGCTGGCCGGCCAGGTGCCCGACCCGGTCCCGGACTCCGTCCGCGCCGCCAGCGGCCTGGTCACACTGCCTGCGGCTTTGCGGCACATTCACCGGCCGCAGTCCGACGCGGACGTGCGGGACGCCATCCACCGATTGAAGTTCGACGAAGCGTTCGTGCTGCAAGCGGAACTGCTCCGCCGGCGGCAAGAGAACCGCCAGAGCGTCGCGCAGCCGCGCGCCGCCACCGGGCACGGCGTCCTTGCTCGGTTCGACGCCGGGCTGCCGTACCCGCTCACCGCCGGACAGGTGGCCGCCGGAGAGGACATCGCGTCAGACATCGCGCGCGGCTGGCCGATGCAACGTCTCTTGCAGGGAGAGGTGGGCTCGGGCAAGACCGTGGTCGCTGTGCGGGCCATGCTCGCCGTCGTCGAAGCCGGCGGCCAGAGCGCGCTGCTCGCCCCTACCGAGGTCCTCGCGCAGCAGCACTTCGCGTCGATCCGCACCCTGCTCGGACCACTGGCCGGCGAGGGCATCATCAGCGAGCCCGGTGCGGTCACCGTCACCCTGCTCACAGGCTCGATGGCGCAGCCGGCCAAACGCCAGGCGCTGCTGGAGATCGCATCCGGCGCCGCCGGCATCGTCGTCGGCACCCATGCGCTGTTGCAAGACAGCGTGCAGTTCGCAGACCTCGGCTTGGTCGTGGTGGACGAGCAGCACCGTTTCGGAGTGGAGCAGCGTGCCCGGCTGACTGCGAAGTCAGCCGACGGCACCCGGCCGCATCTGCTCGTCATGACCGCTACGCCGATCCCGCGTACGGTCGCCATGACGGTCTTCGCAGACCTTGACGTCTCATCCCTCACCGAACTGCCCGCGGGCCGTGCCCCGATCACCTCGCATGTGGTGGCTGCCGCCGACCAACCGCGCCACCTCGCCCGCGTTTGGGAGCGTGTGGTGGAGGAGGTCGCCCTCGGCCGCAAGGCGTATGTGGTGTGCCCGCGCATCGGCGGCGAGGCCGGCGACCGCGGATCACCGCAGGAGGATGCGGCTGTGTCCCACGGCGCTGTGGACCTGCACGCCGAGTTGCAGGCCGGCCCGCTGGCATCGGTCAGGCTCGGGTTATTGCACGGTCGGATGCCGTCGGAGGAGAAAGACGCGGTCATGCGCCGCTTCGCAGCCGAGGCCTCGCTGCCCGACTCCATCGACGTGCTCGTCGCGACGACCGTCGTTGAGGTCGGCGTCGACGTGCCGAGTGCCAGCGTCATGGCGGTCATGGATTCCGACCGCTTCGGCGTCTCGCAACTGCACCAACTCCGCGGCCGGGTCGGCCGCGGCGGCCTGCCCGGCCTCTGTCTGCTCGTGACGGAGTCCGCCGACCCATCCGCGCGCGAGCGGCTGTCGATGGTCGCATCGACCACCGACGGCTTCGCGCTGTCGGAGTACGACCTGTCGGTGCGCCGCGAGGGTGACGTCCTCGGTGCGGAGCAGTCAGGACGCACGAGCAGCCTGCGGCTGTTGC
Organism: Actinomycetales bacterium; assembly: GCA_018970205.1. Lineage (GTDB taxonomy): Bacteria > Actinomycetota > Actinomycetes > S36-B12 > UBA5976 > RFTO01. The sequence continues at coordinate 17,974 of JAGWWW010000013.1, read as the reverse complement.
AGGTGCTGCAGGACCAAGACATCGTCACCGCGGCGCGCGAGCACGCCCAAGCCGTTGTTGACGCAGACCCCGAGTTCGCGGACACCCCGGGGCTGCGCGCTGCCATCGCTGCTCTGTCATCGGACCGGGCCGAGTTCCTGGAGAAGTCGTGACCCGCATCATCGCCGGCACCGCCCGCGGCCGGGCTCTCGCGGTGCCGGGATCCGGCACCCGGCCGACGGCAGACCGGGTCAAGGAATCCCTGTTCTCAATGCTGGAGCACGCGCTCGGCGGGTTTGAGGACCTTGCCGTGCTCGACCTGTACGCAGGCTCCGGCGCCCTCGGTCTTGAGGCCGCGTCCCGCGGGGCGTCGAGGGTGCTGCTCGTGGAGCGGTCCGCAGCCGCCGCGCGCGTCATCGCCGCGAACATCGCGACCACTGGCCTGGTGCAGTGCGCGGTCGCGGCAGCGTCAGTGCAGGCGTGGGCGCAAACGGCTGCGCGCGCCGGACACGGCTGGGACGTGGTGCTCGCCGACCCGCCCTACGACACCCCCGAGTCCGAGGTGGTCTCCGCGATTGCATCGCTGGCCGGCAACGGGGCGCTCGCCGACGGCTGCCACGTGGTCGTTGAGCGGGCCAAACCCCGCGGCGCTGCTGCGGGTTTCCCGTGGCCGGAGGGGTTCACAAGCCTGCCTGCACGGACCTACGGTGACACCGTCGTACATCATGCGGTTTGCTACGGTCACACATCGACGACCTAGTAGCGCGCCGTTTGGCCGCGCCCGCATCAGACTCACTCGAAGGCAAGGGAGGCGCCATGCGCTCAGCAGTCTGCCCCGGCTCCTTCGACCCCGTGACCAACGGCCACGTCGATGTCTTCACTCGCGCGAGCGACATGGCGGACCAGGTCACCATCGCGGTGCTGGTCAACCGCACGAAGCAGTCGCTGTTCAGCCTCGATGAGCGCGTGGCGCTGCTCACCGCGAGCGTCGCTCACTTGCCCAACGTCACGGTCGACGTGTTCGAGGGCCTACTGGTGGAATGGTGCCGCGCGCACGGCGTCAAGCACGTCATCAAGGGCCTGCGCGCCGTCTCGGACTTCGACTACGAACTGCAGATGGCGCAGTTGAACTTCCGCCTCGCGGAGGTGGAGACCGCGTTCGTCTCCACTAACCCCAAGTACTCATTCCTCTCGTCGTCCATCGTCAAGGAAGTCGCTCGCTACGGCGGCGATGTGTCCGGCTTGGTGCCGGATGCAGTCAGCGACGCGTTGCGGGCAAAGTTCGCCACCACCGGAGGTGCCTGATGGAGATCGTGTCCCGGCTCGAGCAGTTGCGAGACGAGGTCGCCCGCGCCAAAGCCGTGCCGCTGTCGGCGTCCTGCCTCATCCACCGCGGCCAGGCACTGGAGGTCATCGACGCCGCGATCGAGGCCGTCCCTGCGGACATCGCGCGCGCAACTGATGTGCTCAACCAGCGCGAGGCGTTGATCGCGCGAGCCACGGACCACGCGCGTGAACTCGTGGAACTCGCGAATGCCAAGCAAGCCGAACTCGTCGCGGAGCACGCGGTTTACCAGCGCGCAGTGGCTGAGGCGCAGGCGCTGCGCGATCAGGCTGAATCCGACGCTGCAGCGGTCCGCGCGCGCGCCGACGACTACGTCGACACCCAACTCGCGAAACTCGAAGTGGTCCTCCAGCGCATCGGCTCAACAGTTGCGGAGGGTCGCGAGCGGCTGTCCGGCAGGCGGTCGTACGACGACCTGCGCGTCGACGCCGCGCCGGATGCCCAACTTCCGGCCCAATCCCCGGCCGGGGACTCGCTTTTTGTCGACTCCGACCCCGCCTGAGCGCTTCGCCTGACAACGTTGGAACCAGAGAGGTGACGCGATGACCAACAACGCCCCCAACGGCGCGTTCGTCATCGACGTGCGCGACCCCGGACGGCGGGTGGGGCACATGAAGGAACTCGCGCTCGATCTGGCCGCGCCGCATGACATCGGTACCGCGGTCATCGGTGTCGTCGCCGGCTCGGACATCCACCTCGACCTGACGTTGCAGGCGGTCGGCGAGGGCGTACTGGTCACAGGCACCGCAGTTGTCCCGATCGTGGGGGAGTGCAGCCGCTGCCTGGCGGAGATCAGGTACGACGAGGACATCGACCTCGCCGCCCTGTTCAGTTACCAGCCCACCGACGCCCGCGGCCGCGTCATCGAGCCAGATGAGGACGCCGACGAGGAGAACCTCTGGGTGGTCGACGACCGGGTAGACCTCGAGACGACGCTCACGGATGCAGTTGTCCTCGACCTCCCGCTGGCACCGCTGTGCCGGCCCGACTGTCCCGGGCTCTGCCCGCAGTGCGGGGCCCCCCTCGCTGAGGACCCCGGCCACAGCCACCCTGCGCATGACCCCCGGTGGGAGGCCTTGGCTAGACTCTCCCAGCCCCCCGGCGAGGGTGGGCCAGAAGCAAAGGAAGACTGACGTGCCGGTTCCCAAGCGAAAGACCTCGCGCAGCAACACGCGCCACCGCCGCTCCTCGTGGAAGGCGGCCGTCCCGGCGCTGTCCCCGTGCACCCAGTGCAAGACCCCAAAGCCTTCGCACATCGCCTGCCCGACCTGCGGCACCTACGCCAAGCGCCAGGTCCTCGACGTCTGAGGCGTCGGCCGCTACGGACCGCGCGATGAACGAGAAGTCCGCCGAGCCGACTCTCGAATCTCTGCAGCAAACTCTCGGCGTCCGCATGGACGCCGATTTGTTGTCCCTGGCGCTGACGCACAGGTCGTGGGCGTACGAGCACGGCGAGGCCCCCACCAACGAGCGGCTTGAGTTCCTCGGCGACGCCGTCCTTGGCATCATCGTCACCGACGCCATCTTCCATGACTACCCCGAGGCGCCAGAGGGTCAACTAGCCCGGCTGCGCGCAGCGGTCGTGAACTCCAAATCGCTCGCGGATGTCGCCCGGGCCCTCGGCATCGGCGCACATATCCGCCTCGGCCGCGGCGAGGAAGTCACCGCCGGCCACGACAAGCCGTCGATCCTCGCCGACACGCTTGAGGCCATCATCGGCGCGGTCTACGTCGACTCCGGGTTCGAGACGGCGCGTGCGTTCGTGCGTCGGCTGATGATGGATCACATCGCCATCGCCGCGGAGCTCGGCGCCGGGCTGGACTGGAAATCCTCACTGCAGGAACTCGCAGCCGAGCGCGGCCTGGCTGCGCCGGCGTACGACATCGAGAGCGAGGGCCCGCCGCACGCCCGGCTGTTCACTGCCACCGTCATACTCGACGGTGAGCGCTTCGGCGCTGGGACTGGCACCAGCAAGAAGGAAGCCGAGCAGCAGGCTGCAGCGCAGGCGTACGCGGCGCTCACCACACGCTGAGACGGTTGCCGTTCCATGCCGGAGTTGCCCGAGGTCGAGGTCGTCCGACACGGAATCCAGAGCCACGTCCTCGGCCGCAGCGTCGCCGCCGTGGAGGTCTTCGAGCCGCGGTCGATCCGACGCCACCTCGCAGGGGCAGCGGACTTTGCCGCGCAGGTGCAGGGCGTGACCATCGCGGCCGTCGAGCGGCGCGGGAAATTCATGTGGCTACGCGCCGCCGCGCCGGCTGCCGCCTCTGGGCGCCTGGAGGCAGCCAATCGGCCATCGGCTGGCGCTGCTGACCTCGCTGTAGTCGTCCACCTCGGTATGAGCGGGCAGGTCCTCCTCGACACCGGCCGCACAGCGGCTCAGCGCCACACCCGCGTCATCCTGCGCTTCGCCCGGCCGGCCGTCACCCTCCGCTTCGACGACCAACGCATGTTCGGCGGCCTGCACGCAGACGAGCTCGTCACCGCACCCGACGGCCGGCTTGTCCCTGCCAGCGTCGCGCACATCGCCCCTGACCCATTCGAGGACACCTACGAGCTCGATGCGGTTGTCTCAAACTTCCGGCGCCGACGCGCCCCACTGAAGTCGTTGCTGCTCAACCAGGAACTCGTCAGCGGCATCGGCAATATCTACGCCGATGAGGCGCTTTGGCGTGCCCGGCTTCACTGGCGCACACCTGGAGACGAGCTGTCCGCACGCAAGGCCCGCGATGTTCTGCAGCGCGCGCATGAGGTGATGGCTGAGGCCTTGGCGCAGGGCGGCACGTCCTTCGACGCGCTGTACGTCAACGTCAACGGGCAGAGCGGCTACTTCTCCCGCTCGCTGAACGCTTACGGGCAGGAAGGGGAGCCCTGCGCCCGTTGTGGTGCGCGCATCGTGCGCGAGCCCTTCGCCAACCGCTCCTCCTACCGCTGCCCGCGTTGTCAGCGGCGTTAGCGGGTTCGACTTCGCGCGCCGCACCCACATCGGCGCCCGTCCACAGGCAGGTGCATCCCGCACCCGCGCAGGAAGACCGAAACGAAGCGCTTGCCATATGGGGCGGACTTCCACGTCAGCGCAGTCGTCAACTTTTCCGCCGCACGCCACACAAAGAAGCTGACCCCGGCAATTTAGCTTTCGCTAGGGATTGTTCCGGGGCCCTGAGGAGAAGGTAACACAGCGTGCCGATCCCGTGCAACCGGATCATCAGTGTCCCGGCATAACGTGGCCGCCGGTTTCGTCGCTCCGGACCGCCTCGCGAGATTCCGTTCCCTGGGCATGTCGGGCGTGACGAGTCTCGCGACACACGAATGGAATTTCGAGGCGGCCGCCGCACTCTTGGCGACCGCGGGCCGCATGGAAGCACTTGTCCGGCAGGCGATGAGTGAACAACTAGCCACGTATGCCACGAGCCGAGGTGAGGAGCATTGGTCTGCCTCAATCGCCTTTGATAGCCACGAAGCGCGCGTTCTCCGAAGAGCTGTCCGTCAGTGCCAGGGACGAGGCGATGTCTCCATCAGTCTCCATGGGATTTGCGAGCATATGCCGCTCGGCTTTTGGTTGCAACTCGTCAGCGGCCGCTATCACACGCGCCTTTGGGTTCCGGCACTAATGAGTGGATTCCCGAACTTGACTGGCAACGTCTCTGCTCGACGCGAGCAGCTTCATGACGCTCTCAACCGTGCCGTGTCATTTCGCAACTTGGCTGCGCACCTTCATCCGCTGCACTCGTTCAGCGCTGATGAGGTCATCGAGCCCTTCGCTGCTGTAGCGGCGGCGATCCATCCTGAAGTGGCCGCGTGGCTGACCGGATCCAGTCGCATTGCACAGGTGTGGAGTTCCCTTCCTCGCGGCACGGACGCAGTCATTCCTTGGCAGTCAGGCGTGTCTGACGAATTCGCAGACCTAGACGAACGGCGGCAAACGCTAGAAGGCAGCCCGCTGAATTCAGAATGACATCATCGATATCCGAGGTACGACCGGTGCTGGCGATCCACTGGTACGCCTCGACGCTGACGGCGACCGACGTTGCCGCGAAAGCCGCAGTTCGCGAATGGGCCCTTGTCCACCCTCCGAGCAAGACTCCGAGGGGAGCGATCAAAAGTACGTTGCCGGCCAACTGCGTCGCGCCGATAAGTCTCGCCTCTGGAACTGAACTCTCGAACGCCATTCGGAGTTGGCCCTGAATCGTGGTGAGAGGCATGAGCTGAAGCGGAGCGCCGCTGCGATTACCGGCCACTAGAGCGAAGTGCCAAAGCAAGTAGAGCTGAACCATGACCAGTACCCCAGGCAGCCCTGCGATGAATGCTCGGGAGATTCGACGCTGCACGGGACCTCCCATCCTCAGCCTGCTGGGCGAGCGGGCGACGAGAGCCGTCGCTCGCCACGAAGGCGAGCTCCTCCCGATTCTCGCCTTGCTTTCCATGTTCAGATGCGAACGGCCCCCGGGACCAGCCGTGGGTCATCTCGTTTGAGCGGGCGACGAGAATCGAACTCGCACGACCAGCTTGGAAGGCTGGGGTTCTACCATTGAACTACGCCCGCGAAACCGCGCCGAAGCGCCCAAGAATGCTACCGGGTGCGCAGGGGCGCCCGGACAGCGAACTGATGTGGGCGGTTCTGCCTCGGCACCCTAGACTCTTGCAGGCTCTCAAACCGGCGCCGAGCCGGCGAGCAGCCGGGGCGTAGCGTAGTGGCTAGCGCGCCTGCTTTGGGAGCAGGAGATCGGGAGTTCGAATCTCCCCGCCCCGACGCCACAAACCCGCACCCGACCGACAAGGACGACCCGTGAAGACTGCCCTCGAGACGCTGACCCCGACCCGCGTGAGACTGCAGGTCGACATCGACGCGGCCGACATGGCGCCCGCCCTGGACAAGGCCTACCGCGCCATCGGCTCCCAGATCACCATCCCGGGCTTCCGCAAGGGCAAGGTGCCGAAGGCAGTCATCGACCAGCGCGTCGGCGCCGCCACCGTTCTCAGCGAGGCCATCAACGAGGCCGTCCCGACGGCATACGAGAACGCTGTCCGGGAGCACTCGCTGGTGCCGCTCGGCCAGCCCGACATCGATATCGCCGACGACCCCACCCTTCAAGGCCTGTCGTTCACGGCCGAGGTCGATGTGCGGCCGGAGTTCGAGCTGCCCGCGTACTCCTCGCTGCACGTCACAGTGGACGAGGCGCGCGTCCCGGAGAGCCAGGTCGAAGACCAACTCGACTCACTGCGCACCCGCTTCGCCACGCTCAGCCCGGTTGAGCGCGCTGCCGCCGACGGCGACCTGCTGCTCATCAACATCAACGGCACTCACGCGGGGGAGAACGTTCCGGACCTCAACGGCAACGCCCTGTCGTACGAGCTCGGAACCGACGGCATGCTCCCCGGCTTCGACGACGCCGTGCGCGGCGCATCAGCGGGCGAAGACCGCACCTTCACCTTCACCCCCGAGGGCGGCGAGTGGGGCGGCAAGGACATCGAGGTCACTGTCACGGTCAGCGCCGTGCGCGAGCGACACCTGCCGCCGGCGGACGACTCCTTCGCGCAACTCGCGAGCGAGTTCGACACGGTCGAGGAACTGCGCGAGGACCTGCGCCGCCGCATCGGCCGCGTCCGGGTCGTCGAGCAGGCATACGAGGCCCGCAACAAGGTGCTCGACGCGCTCGTCGACGCCGTTGACATCCCGGTCCCAGACAACCTCGTCGACGCCCAGGTCGCGGACCACTTCTCAGACGGCCACGGCGAGGGCGACCTCGACCACCGCGCCGAGGTGAGCCGCAACGTGCGACGCTCGCTCATCGCGCAGATGGTTCTCGACAAGGTCGGGGAGGTCGAGGAAGTCGAGGTCAGCGACGCGGAGTTCACCCAGTGGCTGATCAACGAGGCGCCCCGCTACCAACTGACCCCGCAGGACTTCGCCGACCAGCTCGTCAAGAGCGGTTCGCTGCCCAGCGCGCTGGCGGAGGTGCGCCGTGCCAAGGCCCTGTCCCTGGTCCTGCAGCGGGCGACGGTCACAGACACCGCCGGGTCCAGCGTGGACATCGAGGCCGCCATGCGCCCGGCCGAGCCTGCGTTCGCTGGCGGCGAAACCAGCGAGTGAGGGAACCTGCGCCGTTGGGGAACACATCGAAGCGACAGGGCGTTAGGGTGCATAAGGAATGCAGAGGAGAGGTGCTGTGAGCGAGATTCAGATTCCGCAGGCCGTGCAACCGGTCCGGATGGCCGGCGGTGCGGGCCGGTTCGACGACTTCCTCTACGAGCGGCTGCTCAAGGAGCGCATCATCTTCCTCGCATCCGAGGTCGAGGACCAGATGGCCAACGCCATCTGCGCCCAGATGCTGCTGCTCGCCGCCGAGGACCCCGAGAAGGACATCTACCTCTACATCAACTCACCCGGCGGCTCCGTCTCCGCCGGCATGGCCATCTACGACACCATGCAGTTCATCAAGAACGACGTCGCGACGGTGTCGATGGGCCTGGCAGCGTCGATGGGGCAGTTCCTGCTGTGCGCCGGCGCCAAGGGCAAGCGCTACTCGCTGCCGCACGCGCGCATCATGATGCACCAGCCCTCCGGTGGCATCGGCGGAACCGCGTCCGACATCCGCATCCAGGCCGAGCAGATGATCTACACCAAGAACAAGATGGCCGAGCTCATCGCGCACCACACCGGGCAGGGCGTGGAGCAGATCACCTCTGACTCCGACCGCGACCGCTGGTTCACCGCCGACGAGGCGAAGGAATACGGCTTCATCGACCACGTCGTCAGCAGCGCCCGCGACGTCGCCGGCAGCGGCGGCATGGCGTGAGCGGCAGGGAGGAAGCAGACATGACCACCAACAGCCCGTACGCACGCTACGTCCTACCGGAGTTCACCGAGCGCACCCCGCAGGGGTACCGCACGCACAACCCGTACACGAAGCTCTTCGAGGAGCGCATCATCTTCCTCGGCACGCAGATCGACGATGCCTCCGCCGACGACGTCATGGCGCAGTTGCTGTGCCTGGAGTCGATGGACCCCGAGCGCGACATCCAGATCTACATCAACTCACCCGGCGGCTCATACACCGCGATGACGGCCATCTACGACACGATGCAGTTCGTCAAGCCGGCCATCCAGACCGTGTGCCTCGGCCAGGCCGCGTCGGCCGCGGCCGTGCTGCTCGCAGCCGGCAGCCCTGGCAAGCGCTTCACACTGCCGAACTCGCGCATCCTCATCCACCAGCCGCGCATGGGCGGCAGCGGCGGCCAGGCCTCGGACATCGAGATCGAGGCCAACGAGATCCTGCGCATGCGCGAGCAGATGGAGCACATCCTCGCCCGCCACACCGGCCGCAGCATCGAGACCGTGCGCCAAGACATCGAGCGCGACAAGATCCTCACCGCCGACGCGGCCAAGGAGTACGGAATCGTCGACGGCGTCATCGCGTCGCGCAAGGCCGCCGTCTGACACGCATCTGAACAAGTTCCGCGAACGCGACTGGCTGCGAAGCGCACCAGTCGCGTTCGCCGTTAGAGAATCGCGCGCATCCGTAGCAATCCATGAGGGTGTCCCTCTAGGACGAATGTGCGGTTCCGGGGTACCTTCGCGCCATGGCTCGCACCGCAGACGCGTCTGACCTCCTCAAGTGCTCCTTCTGCGGCAAGAGCCAGAAGCAGGTACGCAAACTCATCGCCGGACCCGGCGTCTACATCTGCGACGACTGCATTTCACTGTGCAACGAGATCATCGCCGAGGAGCTCGGGCAAGAGGCTGTGGCGGACATCGCCGAGTTGCCCAAGCCAAGTGAGATCTTCGCGTACCTGAGCCAATACGTCGTCGGCCAAGACAAAGCCAAGCGCTCGTTGTCAGTGGCCGTCTACAACCACTACAAGCGGGTGCGGGCGGGTAAGCGCGAGGGCGAGGTGGAGGTCGCCAAGAGCAACATCCTCATGCTCGGTCCCACCGGCTCCGGCAAGACCCTGCTCGCGCAGACCCTCGCGCGCATGCTCAACGTGCCGTTCGCCATCGCCGACGCCACCGCGCTCACCGAGGCGGGATACGTCGGCGAGGACGTCGAGAACATCCTGCTCAAACTCATCCAGGCCGCCGACTTTGACGTCAAGCGCGCCGAGATGGGCATCATCTACATTGACGAGATCGACAAAGTCGCGCGCAAGAGCGAGAACCCGTCCATCACCCGCGACGTCTCCGGCGAGGGCGTGCAGCAGGCACTGCTGAAGATCCTTGAGGGCACAGTCGCGTCGGTGCCGCCGCAGGGCGGTCGCAAGCACCCGCACCAGGAGTTCATCCAGATCGACACCAGCAACGTGCTGTTCATCGTCGGCGGCGCCTTCGCAGGGCTGGATTCGATCATCGCGGCGCGCGTAGGGACATCCAACCTCGGCTTCACGGCTTCCCTGGACGAGGCCAGCGAGAAGGACGAGTCGCTGCTGCTCGCCCAGGTGATGCCCGAAGACCTCGTCAAATACGGGATGATCCCGGAGTTCATCGGCCGGCTGCCGGTCTTCACCAGCGTCGGCGCGCTCGACCGCGAGGCCCTGGTCACGGTGCTCACCGAGCCGAAGAACGCCCTGGTCCGTCAATACCAGCGCCTCTTCGAGATCGACCACGTCGAGTTGCACTTCACTGAGGACGCCCTGCACGCCGTTGCAGACCAGGCCATCGCCCGCGGCACCGGCGCCCGCGGCCTACGAGCCATCCTCGAAGAGGTGCTCATGGGCATCATGTACGAGGTACCGGATCGCGACGATGTCGCGAAGGTGGTCATCGACGGCGAGGTCGTCCTCGCCAAGACCGCCGCCACGATGCTCCCGCACGATGTTTCGGTCGCCGCGCCAACCCGCACCCGCCGCACCACCCGCACGGCTTCCTGACCACGCCGTCAGGCCCGTGGAAGGCCGCTCCGGAGTAGACCTGCATCAAGGCGCCCCTTCACATTCGATGCCCGCGTGGTCGGCCTAGCCTCACTCCGCTGGCGCGAGCCTTACCTCGACGCCGAAGTCGGCGGACTCGTTCCATGTGAACGACTGGACCACTCCAGCAGCGGCGATATCGCGAGCCGCGCTGCGGATGTCGTCGAGCAATCCCGCGGGCGCGCTCACGCGCGCCTCAAGCACAGCCGCCCGCTGACTGACCTTCGCCTCGGTCTTCGCGCGCCGGACCAGCCCGAGCACCGGCGACACCTTGTCCATGAGTTCGGTATCGCCGGCCGCACCGGCGACATCACCAGCAGTGGGCCACGGCTGGTGATGCACCGAGCCCTGCCGCCACCACGACCACACTTCCTCGGTCACGAAGGGCATGAACGGCGCGAACAGCCGCAGGAACACCCACAGCGCATGCGCGAGCGTCGCGCGCGCAGAGTCACCCGCTGGGCCAGGGTCGTTGTACGCCCGGTCCTTGACCAACTCGATGTAGTCGTCGCAGAACGACCAGAACAGGCGCTCCGTCAACTCAAGAGCGCGGGCGTAGTCGTACCCCTCGAACGCCGCAGTAGCGCCATCGATGAGCGCGGCCAACTGCGCGCACAGCGACCGGTCCAGCGGTTGCGTGACCGCAGCCGCGTCGACCTCGATCACGGAGTCCTTGAACACCCCGAGTGCGAACTTGCTCGCGTTCAGGAGTTTCATCGCGAGGCGCCGGCCGACCTTCATCTGCGCCACGTCGAAGGCGGTGTCCGTGCCCGGCCGCCCCGACGCCGCCCAGTAGCGCACCGCATCCGAGCCGTGTTCCTCCAGCAGGTCCATCGGCGTCACGACATTGCCCTTGGACTTGCTCATCTTCTTGCGGTCCGGGTCCAGAATCCAGCCGCTCAGTGCGGCGTGCTTCCAGGGCAGGCAATCCGACTCCAGGTGCGCGCGCACGACCGTGGAGAACAACCACGTTCGGATGATGTCGTGGCCCTGCGGGCGCAGGTCCATCGGCCAGACGCGCTGCCACAGGTCCAAATCGCGCTCCCAGCCGCCGACCAGTTGCGGCGTCAGCGAAGACGTGGCCCACGTGTCCATCACATCCGGGTCGCCGATGAACCCGCCGGCAACGCCGCGCTGCTCCGGCGTGAATCCGCGAGGCGCGTCGCTTGAGGGGTCAACCGGCAAGTCGGCCTCGTCCGGGACCAGCGGCGCGTCCCACACCGGTTGGCCGGCGTCGTCGAGCCGGTACCAGACCGGGATCGGCACGCCGAAGAACCGCTGCCGCGAGATGAGCCAGTCCCCGGCCAAACCCTGAATCCAGTTCTCGTACCGCGAGCGCATGTGCTCGGGGTGCCACACCAACTCGCGACCGCGCTCGATGAGCGCCTCACGCAGTGACTCGTCTCGGCCTCCGTTCGCGATGTACCACTGCCGCGTGGTGACGATCTCCAGCGGCTTGTCGCCCTTCTCGAAAAATTTCACATGGTGAGTGATCGCGCGCGGCTCGCCGTCGAGCAGCCCGTTCGCGCGCAGCGCCTCCACGATCCGCTCGCGCGCGGTGTGCGTGGTCGCACCGACCAGCGAGGCATACATCTGTTTGCCGTCGACCGACTCGATCCACTGAGGGTCCTGGTCGATCACCCGGCCGTCGAAACCGATGATCGGCCGCGTGGGCAGGTCGAACTCACGCCACCAGGTCACGTCGGTGACATCGCCGAACGTGCAGATCATCGCGATGCCCGAGCCCTTCTCGGGGTCGGCGAGGTGGTGCGCGACGATCGGCACCTCCACCCCGAACAGCGGGCTGGTCACGGTCGTTCCGAACAGCGGCTTGAACTTCGGGTCCTCCGGGTGCGCCACCAGCGCGACCACCGCGGGGATCAGTTCCGGCCGCGTCGTCTCAATGAAGATGGGGCTGCCGTCGGCGGTCCGGGTGAACGGAATCCGGTGATACGCGCCTGGGCGCTCGCGGTCCTCCAACTCCGCCTGCGCCACCGCGGTGCGGAACGTCACGTCCCACAACGTCGGCGCCTCCCGTTGATACGCCTGGCCGCGTGCGAGGTTGCGCAGGAAGGCCCGTTGCGACGCGGCACGGGCGTCGTCGCCGATGGTTTGATACGTCATCGACCAGTCCACTGACAGCCCAAGCCTGCGGAAGAGCGACTCGAAGACCTTCTCGTCCTCGATCGTCAGGCGCACGCACAGTTCGACGAAGTTCTGCCGCGAGACCGGGATCTGCTCCTTGCCGGGCTCAGCCGAGGGAGTGAAATCCGGGTCATAGGCCAGCGAGGGGTCGCAGCGCACGCCGTAGTAGTTCTGCACCCGGCGCTCGGTCGGCAGGCCGTTGTCGTCCCAGCCCATGGGGTAGAAGACCTTCTTGCCTCGCATCCGCTGGAACCGCGCGACGCAGTCGGTGTGCGTGTAGGAGAAGACGTGCCCGACGTGCAGCGACCCGGAGGCGGTCGGAGGCGGCGTGTCGATGGAATAGACCTGCGCTCGCTCGGCGCCGCGGTCGAAGGCGTACGTCTGCTCCTGCTCCCAGCGCGCCGACCACACATCCTCGATGCCGTCGATGGTTGGCGCCGCCGGCAGAGTGGCCGGACGCGCGGCTGCTGCGCTGCTTTCCATGGGCGCGCAGTGTAGGCGCTGCCTATGCTTGCGAATATGTCGGAGGAATTGCGGGAGCGCTTCGCGCAGGTGCAGCGCGAGCTGCTCGAACGGTGGCCGGAGAGCCGCATCGGCCCCGGGCTCGCGCGGGTCACCGACCTGCTCGACCTTTTGGGCGAGCCGCAGCGCAGCATCCCCGCCATCCACGTCGCCGGCACCAACGGCAAGACCTCGACCGCTCGCATGATCGAGTCGCTGCTGCGCGCTTTCGGCCTGCGGACCGGGCTGTTCACCAGCCCTCACCTGCATGACATCACCGAGCGCATCCGGATCGACGGTGAGCCCGTCGCCATCGAGAGATTCGTCGACGCCTACGACGACATCGCGCCGCTGTTGGCCCTGGCCGATGAGCGCAGTGAGCAGCGCGGCGGGCCGCGGCTGACGTTCTTCGAGACGATGACCTGTCTTGCATACGCGGTCTTCGCGGAGGCGCCAGTCGACGTGATGGTCATCGAGGTAGGCATCGGCGGCACCCACGACGCGACGAACGTCATCGACGCGCAGGTCGCGGTGGTCACGCAGATCGACTTCGATCACATGCACATCCTCGGCAACACCCTCGAGGAGATCGCCGCAAACAAGGCGGGCATCATCAAACCCGGAGCAGCCGCAGTGCTCGCCGCCCAGCAGCCCGAGGCGGCCCGGGTGCTGCTTGCGCGCTGCGCCGAGGTAGGCGCCACCCCGCTGCGTGAGTCCCTGGAGTTCGCGGTGGTCGAACGGCTCGCGGCCGTCGGCGGGCAGCAACTGAGCCTGCGCGGGCACTTCGGTGACTATGACGAGGTGTTCCTGCCCCTCGTCGGAGCACATCAGGCACAGAACGCTGCCGCGGCGCTTGCCGCAGTGGAGGCGTTCCTCGGCGGCGCCGTCGAGCAGCAGCGCGGCCCGCTGGATGTCGATGCGGTCCGCGAGGGCTTCGCGCAGGTCACCTCACCGGGTCGGCTCGAGGTCGTCCGCCGAGACCCCACGGTCATCGTCGACGCCGCCCACAACCCCGCCGGGGCGGCCTCGCTGGCGGCCGGGCTGCAGGAGGCGTTCTCGTTCGGCCACCTTGTCGGCGTCGTCGCTGTTCTCGGCGACAAGGACGCCGACGGGATGTTCGCCCACTGGGCACCGGTGGTCGATGAGTTCATCGTCACCCGCAACGAGTCGGCGCGTGCCCAAGACCCGGCAGATCTCGCAGCCCAAGCCGCCGCGCACATCGAGCCCGAGCGAATCAGTGTGATGCCCGACCTTGCCTCGGCCATCACCGAGGCAGTGTCCCGAGCGGACGCCGCGCGGGAGCGGCTCGGCGGGGGAGTGGGCGTGGTCGTCACCGGCTCCGTCGTCACCGCCGGCCAAGCCCGAGCGCTGCTCGGGGCGCGGAAGGTCTGATATGCGCGTCCTCGGATCAACGATGCTCACCTTGCAGGCAGTTGTGCTGCTGCTGGCGCTGCCGGTGGCAACGTCTGTCAACGGCGTCAGCGCCGGCCGGGCCTGGGTCTACTTCGCGGGTGCGGCCCTGCTGTGCATCGCTGCTGTCGGGGTAGTGACCAAACCCGCGGGCAAGGTCCTCGGCTGGCTCGCCCAGGCTGCAACCGCCGCCCTGGGCGTCCTCGTGCCCTGGTTGCTCGTGCTCGCCGCGGTCTTCACCGCTCTGTGGTGGGGAGCCCTGCGCCTGTCCGCCAAGGTCGCGGCTGCGGATGCGGCCCGCGTCGCCTCCCCCGACGCTGGCTAGCATGCAGCCCCGCCGGCATCCCCCCGGCGGCCGGAGCCCGAGCCCGGGCCGAACCCCAGGAGCACCCAGTGAGTACCCAGCGCACCCTTGTCCTCGTCAAGCCCGACGGCGTCGCCCGCGGACTGGTGGGGGAGGTCTTGGCCCGCATCGAGCGCCGCGGGTGGAAGGTCGTAGCTCTGGAGATGCGCACCCTGGACGAGGCAACCGCCAAGGCCCACTACGGGGAGCACGAGGGCAAGCCCTTCTTCGCGGGTCTGGTCGAGTTCATCACCTCGGCGCCGCTGGTCGCGGCCGTGGTCGAGGGCCCGGAGGTCATCGCCGCCTGGCGCACCATGATGGGTGCCACCAACCCGGTCAACGCCGCCCCGGGCACCATCCGCGGCGACTTCGCCGCAATCATGGACAACAACGTCGCGCACGGCTCAGACTCCCCGGAGTCCGCGGCCCGCGAGATTGCTCTGTTCTTCCCGAACCTCTGACTCCGCGGGCGTCGTCCCGCGCATTAGGATTCCTGAGCGGCCCCGTTGGGCCGTAAGGCGGCGCGGCTCGGCAATCGCATTGCGGGAAGCGCATCATCTCCCCCGGGGACCCCACGCGGGGAAGTAGGGAAGTTCAGGACACACATGGTTGCAGCGACCTCGCTCATCGGCCGAGACATGGCGATGGACCTCGGCACGGCGAACACGCTCGTCTACGTTCGCGGCCGCGGCATCGTCCTGAACGAGCCGTCTGTCGTCGCCATCAACCAGGCCACCGGCGGCATCATGGCCGTCGGCTCCGAGGCCAAGGACATGATCGGCCGCACACCCGGCAGCATCGTTGCCGTGCGCCCGTTGAAGGACGGCGTCATCGCCGACTTCGACACCACCGCTCGCATGCTGCGCTACTTCATCCGCAAGGTCCACCGCAGCCGGTTCTTCTCCCAGCCGCGCCTCGTCATCTGCGTGCCATCGGGCATCACCGGCGTCGAGCGCCGCGCGGTCGTCGATGCCGGCAAAGAAGCCGGCGCCCGCAAGGTCTTCATCATCGAGGAGCCGATGGCTGCCGCGATCGGAGCGATGCTGCCAGTGCACGAGCCGACGGGGAACATGGTCGTAGACATCGGCGGCGGCACAACCGAGATCGCCGTCATCTCACTCGGCGGCATCGTCACCGCCACGAGCATCCGCACCGGCGGCGATGAACTCGACAAGTCCATCATCGACTGGGTCAAGCGCGAGTACTCGCTCCTGCTCGGCGAGCGCAGCGCCGAGGACGTCAAGATCCGCATCGGCTCTGCCTTCCCCATGCGCGAGGAGCCGACCATGGACGTCCGCGGCCGCGACCTCATCACCGGTCTGCCGCGCACCGTGCCCCTCGTGAGCGAGGAAGTGCGCCGCGCCATCGACGAGCCGGTGAACAAGATCGTCAACGCCGTCAAGGAGTGCTTGGACCTGACTCCGCCCGAGCTCAGCGGTGACATCATGGACCGCGGCATCGTGCTCACCGGCGGCGGCGCGCTTCTCCGTGGGCTCGATGAGCGCCTGCGCCACGAGACCGGTATGCCCATCGTCATCGCCGAGGACCCGCTGGACTGCGTCGTCAAGGGTGCCGGCCGCTGTGTCGACGAATTCGACGTGCTGCAGCAGGTGCTGGTGCCTGAAGCGCACCGCTGACCGGAAGTCAGGCGCGACACGTGAGGCCGCAGCGACGCCACCGCTGGATTCTGCTGCTCGCGGTCGTCACGACGCTCACGCTGATCATCGCCGACGGCCGTGGCGGCGGCGGGCCGCTGCGCCAAGCCGCGAACACCGTCGCAAGCCCCTTCCAAGCCGCTGCCAAAGCGGTGTCTCGCCCCTTCCGTGCGATCTTCACATCCATCTCGGATCTCGCCACACTTCGTGAGCGGAATCGAGACCTCGCACACCAGAACGACAAGCTCCGAGCCGCCGTCGACCAGTCTGCGGACGTCCGACGCCGCCTGAGCACCATCATGTCGATGCTCGACCTCGCAGGCAAAGGCGGCTACCGCATGGTCGCCGCCCATGTCACCGCCTGGCCGAGCGGACAGGACGCAGCCGCTGCCGTATCCCTCGATGTCGGCACCGCCGACGGGGTGCGCCCCGGCATGACCGTGGTGACCGGCCGCGGGTTGGTCGGCTCAACCGAGACCGTGACCGCCCACAGCAGTTCGGTCCGCCTCATCACCGACCCCGAGGCCCACGTGGGCGTCCGGGTCGCGCGCACCGGGCGCATCGGCATGACATCCGGCGTCGCAGCAGGTGCTGACATGTCAGTTCAGATGCTCGCGAACGGCCTGCTCCGCACAGGCGAAATCCTCGTTACCCGCGGCTCGCTACAGGGACGTCCTTACGTCCCGGGCGTCCCGGTCGGACGGGTCACAGCGGTCACCGGCGTCGCCGGGGAACTGCCGCGCGGGCGCGTTCGGCCCTTCGCTGATCTCGGCGCACTCGACATCGTCGCGGTCGTCGTGACGCCGCCGGCAATAGACCCGCGGGACGCGCTCATCCCCACGCCGCGGCCCACTCCGACCGTCACCGTCACGGTGACAGCGCAGCCGTCGGCCACAGCATCGACGTCAAGCGGCTCAGCCGCCAACCCCTCGCCACGCGGGAGGCGGTCGCCGTGAACCAACTCCGGTGGCTGGTCATCGTCCTCCTGCTCGGCACCGCTGCCGTGTTCCAGTCGGCGTTCCTGCCCAACACAGGCCTACGCATGCACACGGCCGTGCCGGTGTTCCTCACCGTTCTCGCCCTCGCACAACGCGTTGAACTCACCGTCGCGGTCGTCATCGGCGGTGCAGCCGGTCTCGCAGTCGACCTCATGCCCCCCGCCACCGGGCCGCTCGGGATGAACGCGCTGCTCGGGGTCCTCGCGGCCGCGGGGATGTACGGCTGGACCCGCCTGACAGCAACCGACACGGCGGGGCTGGCGGCCACCCTGGGGGTGCTCGTCGCTGCCATAGCTGGGCTGTCACTCGCACGGTCATGGGCGAGCACGGTCCTCGTCGGGCATGTCCCGCCGGCTGTAGTCGGCCGCGCGCTGGCGCGCGACTGCGTCGTCGCCGCACTCGCGGCCCCGCTCATCTCACCGGTCGTGGAATCGCTCACCCGCCGCCGGGTGAGCGCATGGAGCGGAATCAGCGCCCCGGGGCGGCGCACATGAACGGGCGGCCGGCATGAACCGCCGCGGTGTCACCGGTCTGTCATCGACGCGCCTGGTGGTCTTCGGCGCTCTGGTGCTCAGCCTCATGGCCACACTGGCCGGTCGCTTCGTGCAGTTGCAAGTGCTCGAAGCGGACCGCTACGCCAGCATCGCGGAAGACAACCGCACGCGCGACGTGGTCCACGCCGCGATGCGCGGGC